>CALCHX010000099.1 GCA_937906875.1 uncultured Gemmatimonadota bacterium
CTTCCAGCCACCCAGTCCGACAAAATCGTCGAAAGCAGCGGTCTCGGCGCGGATGAAGCCGCGTTCGAAGTCGGTGTGGATGACGCCCGCCGCAACCGGAGCGGTATCGCCACGATGGATCGTCCAGGCACGAACTTCCTGCTCCCCCGCCGTGAAGTAGGTCTGGAGGCCCAGCAGGTGGTAACCAGCCTGGATCAGCCGGTCCAGGCCGGCCGACTCCAGTCCGAGCGAGGACAGGAACTCGTCGCGGTCCTCCGGTGCCAGCTCGGCCAGCTCGGCTTCGATCTTGGCCGAGAAGGCCACCACCTCGGCATGCTCGCCCGATGCTGCCACGGCGGCTCGAAGGGCCTGCAGGTGCGGTCCCTCGGTTCCCGTCAGTTCGGCATCGGTGACGTTGGCGGCGTAGAGCACCGGCTTGACCGTCAGGAGTGTGAGCGGCGCGAGTGTCAGCAGTTCTTCCGGCGAGAGGTGGAGTCCCCAGAGTCCCTTGCCCTCGCTCAGCGAGCCGTGCGCACGCTCCAGCACCGGCAGCTCGGCCTGGGACTCGCGGTCGCCGGTTCGCGCCGAGCGCCGCACCTTGTCGAGTCGCTTCTCGACTGATGCCAGGTCGCTCAGGGCGAGTTCGAACTCGATGACTTCGCGATCACGCACCGGGTCCACATTCCCCATCACGTGGGTCACGTCCTCGTCCTCGAAGCAGCGCACGACGTGGACTATGGCGTCGGTCTCGCGGATGTTGGCGAGGAACTTGTTTCCCAGCCCCTCGCCCTGGGCGGCACCTTTCACCAGGCCGGCGATATCCATGAACTGGACCACGGCGGGCACGGTCCGCTTGGGGAGGACGACTTCGGCCAGTTTTTCCAGGCGCGCGTCGGGCACCTCGACCATGCCGACATTGGGCTCGACGGTGCAGAAGGGATAGTTCGCCGCTTCCGCGCTGGCGGCGGTGAGGGCGTTGAAGAGCGTCGATTTACCGACGTTGGGAAGGCCGACGATGCCGAGCTTCAGCATGAGAACGGGTCACGGGTTGGGTATAACGGATGACGTTCGCGGAGTACCCGATGGGTACTCCGCGAACGTGACTACGGCCTGCCGGCGCGCACCCCACGAACGGGGTTACAGTGAAGCTAACGAGCTACGGCCGGCGGGGAGTGGTGGCAAGTCGCCCGTCAGGCGATGAACCAGGGCGCGAGGACGAGGCTGACGACGGACATGAGCTTGATGAGGATGTTCATGGCCGGGCCGCTGGTGTCCTTGAACGGATCGCCCACGGTGTCGCCGACCACTGCTGCCTTGTGCGGCTCGGAGCCCTTGCCGCCCATCAGACCGCCCTCGATCGCCTTCTTCGCGTTGTCCCAGGCGCCGCCGGCGTTGGCCATGAAGAGCGCCATCATGACACCGGTCACAGTGGCGCCGGCAAGCAGGCCGCCCAGCGCCTCGATACCCATGAACTTCCCGACCACTACCGGTACGAGCACGGCAACCACGCCGGGCACGATCATCTCCCGGAGCGCGGCGTTGGTGGAGATCTCCACGCAGCGCGCGGAATCGGGCACGCCGGTGCCGTCCATCAATCCCGGTATCTCCCGGAACTGGCGCCGGACTTCCTCCACCATGCCCTGCGCCGCGCGACCGACGGCGGTCATCGTACTGGCCCCGACGAAGAAGGGCATCACGCCGCCAATGAAGAGGCCGATGACGACCAGCGGATCGATCAGGTTGAGTCCCGTGGCACCCAGTCCGACTGCCGAGGCGTAGGCGCTGAAGAGGGCCAGCGCGGTGAGCGCCGCCGATCCGATGGCGAAGCCCTTGCCGATCGCCGCCGTTGTGTTGCCGAGCGCGTCCAGGCCGTCGGTGATCTTGCGGACCTCGGGGCCCAGGTGGGTCATCTCGGTGATGCCGCCGGCGTTGTCGGCGATCGGGCCGTAGGCGTCCACCGACATCGTGACGCCAACGGTGGCGAGCATGCCCACAGCGGCGATCGCCACGCCGTAAAGGCCGGCGAAGGAATACGAGGCATAGATGGCCCCGCAGATGAGGAGCACCGCGCCGATGCAGCTCTCCATTCCAACTGCCAGTCCGGCGATGATGTTGGTCGCCGCGCCCGTCTTCGAAGCCTCGGCGATCCGTATCACCGGCCTGCCGGCCGTGTAGTACTCGGTCACGAGCCCGATCAGGATGCCCGCCACCGACCCTGAGAGCACCGCCCAGAATGGACCGGCCAGTGGGTAGACGTGCCCGGTGACCTTGTCCACCATGCCCAACGGCATGTTGATCGTGATGAAGTAGGCGAGGACGAGGAAGAGACCGGCGGCTATGAAGGTCGTGTTGCGGAGCGCGCTGGCCGGGTTACCCCTGGCCAGGATGCGCATGAGGAAGATGCCGACCAGCGAGGCGACGAGTCCGGCCATGATGTAGACCACCGGCAGCGTCATTGCCCGGACCACGTTCGACGCATCGATGAGCGGCGAGGTGGCGGCGAGCGCGATGGTGGCAATGGTGGCGCCGACGTAGCTCTCGAAGATGTCAGCGCCGAGGCCGGCCACGTCACCGACGTTGTCACCGACGTTGTCGGCGATCGTTGCCGGGTTACGCGGATCGTCCTCGGGGATGCCTGCCTCGACCTTGCCGACCAGGTCGGCGCCGACGTCCGCTGCCTTGGTGAAGATGCCGCCGCCAACGCGGGCGAAGAGGGCGATCGAGCTCGCGCCCATCGCGAAGCCGGAGATGATCTCGGCGAACTGGCGTACTCCTTCACTGGTCTGCAGGCGACCTGTCTGCCACATGAACATGGCGCCGATGCCAACCAGCCCCAGGCTGGCGACCGCGAGACCCATCACCGCACCGCCGTTGAAGGCGATGCGTAGCGCGGCCGCCTGACCGCTGGCCCGTGCGGCCTCGCTCGTCCGCACGTTCGCCTTGGTCGCTGACATCATCCCCGCGTAGCCGGCACCCACCGAGCACACACCGCCCAGGATGTAGGCGGCGCCCGTCTCCCAGCCCAGGGCCAGGGAGAGCAGGACGGCGACGATGATCAGGAACGGCAGGAGGACGATGTATTCGCGGCGGAGAAAGGCCATCGCGCCAACGTGAATCTGGTCGGCGATGAACTGCATCGCGCTCGAGCCGGGCGCCTGTTTGACGACGCCGCGGTAGATGATGAAGGCGAAGATCACGCCGACGAGGCCGATCCAGAGGGCGTATGACGCAGAGCCGTCGCCCAGGAGCATGCCGGTTCCCGTGTCGTTCATGTCCGTCCCGGTTAGCGGTTGTGTTGGTTCATGGCTACCTCTATGCCGTCGCGCAACCAGATCTCGGCAGCGTCGGTGAAACGTGGCATGAGGGTGATGATCTCGGAGCGTTCGGTCTTTCCGAACGCTCCGAGAACGAAATCAGTGAGGTCGCCCACCTGCCGACGGTCGTCGGCGGGGGCGATCCCGATGCGCAGGCGCGAGTAGTCCTGTGTACCGAGGGCGCGTTCGATGCTTCTCAGTCCATTGTGCCCGCCGGCGCTTCCGCGCGAACGGAGCCGGTAACTTCCCAGTGGGAGTGCAACCTCGTCAACCACCACCAGCAGGTCGGTGGCAGCGGACCAGAATGGGCGACGCAGATACGGCTTGAGCGCCTGGCCACTCAGATTCATGTACGTCTGCGGCTTCACGAGCCGGAACTGGGTGGTACCCAACCGGCCCTGCGCGACGAGTGAATCCCCGTCACGCCGGAAGCCGTCGAGATGCCAAACGTCGGCCAGGTGGTCGACGACCCACCAGCCGACGTTGTGGCGCGTTCCCTCGTATTCCCGGCCTGGATTGCCCAGGCCCATGATGACCTTCACGGCGAAGCCGGTGGCCGACCGGATCAGGCTTCGTCGTCTTCCTGGGGCCGCCCGATCACTTCAGGCTCTTCCGCCTTCTCGCCCTCAGCGGTCTCCTCCACCGCCTCCATCACGCGCGGTGCACGAACCGTGCAGAGCGTCAGCGTCGGGTCGTCGATGATGCTGACGCCAGCCGGGAGCACCAGATCCGAGATGCGCATCACGTGGGCGATCTGCATGTCGGATACATCCAGGTCGATGTGGCTCGGGATGTTGGCCGGATCGGCCTCGAGCTCCACCTCGTGGAGAAGGGGATCGAACATCCCGCTGTCCATGCGAACCCCGACGGGCACGCCATGGTAGAGCACCGGCACCTTGACGGCTATGCGCTCACCAGCCACGACCTCCTGGAAGTCCACGTGCAGGATGGTGCGCTTGAAGGGGTGACGCTGGATCTCGCGGATGAGCGAGCGCGACGTCTTGCCGCCCTCCACGGCGAGTTCGATGATCGTGCTTCCAAAGGCGATCTCACCGAGAAGCTTCTCCAACTCGCGGGTGGCGACGGAGAGGGCCTCGGACTGGCGAGAATGCCCGTAGATGATCACGGGGACGCGGCCCGCGCGGCGCAGTGCGCGTGCGGCGCCCTTGCCGGCCTGCTCACGGGGAAGAGCGTTCAATCGGACGCTGGACATGTTCGTACCTGGAATTCCGGAAGAAAATGATGTGTGTCCTGCTCCGGGTTACCCTCGGTCCCCGCACCGGATCGCCGCGGGACCGCCTCTCACCCGGCCTGGGGCCGACTCGCTCAGTCGAACAGCGAGCTGACCGATTGGTCGCTGTGCGTGTAGCGAACTGCCTTGGACAGCAATTCGCCGACGCTCAGCACCCGTAGCGACGGAAAGCGCCGCTCCGGTGGAATGGTGATGGTATCTGTGACTGCCACCTCTTCGATCGGTGCTGCGCTCAGCCGTTCGGCGGCCGGACCGCTGAGCAGCGCATGGGTCGCGCAGACGTAGATGTCGCGCGCCCCGAGACGCTTGAGGGCCCGGGCCGATTCGGCAACCGTACCCGCCGTATCGATCATGTCGTCGGTGATGAGGCAATCGCGACCATCCACCTCACCGACCACGTTCACCACTTCCGCCACGTTCGCCGCCGGCCGACGCTTGTCGACGATGGCCAGCGCCCCGTTGAGCCGCTTGGCAAAGCCGCGCGCCATCTTGGCCGCGCCCGCGTCGGGGGCAACCACGACAAGGTCGCGGAGTTCCTTCTTCCGGTAGTGCGCGACGAACACCGGCGCTGCGTATAGATGGTCCACCGGTACGTCGAAGAAACCCTGCAACTGATGTTGATGAAAATCGATTCCGAGCAGGCGATCGGTACCCGCAGTCTCGAGCATGTTGGCCAGCAGCTTGGCACCGATCGCCACCCGCGGCTGATCCTTGCGGTCCTGTCGCGAGTAGCCGTAATAAGGCATCACGCAGGTGATGCGAGCGGCCGACGCGCGTCGTGCCGCGTCGATCAGGAGGAGCAGTTCGAGAATGTTCTCCGCCGGCGCGCTGGTGGGCTGGACGATGAAGACATCAGCCCCCCGGATATTCTCGTCGATGCGGACGAAGATCTCACCATCGGCAAAGCGCGATAGCGTGACACGACAGAGTTCCACGCCGAGGTGTCTGGCGATCTCCTCGGCGAGCGGCCGGTTGGCCGTGCCCGACAGCAGCTTGAATCCTTGCAAGGTCAGTTCGTGGCGGATCAGAAAGCAGATCAGGCACAGCCCTTCAAGCTACCAAGGGCCGGCTTCAAGGTCAAATCATGATTCAGTGCGCGGCGCGCCGAAGCTCGCCAGAGTTGCCCCCGGTGGATTCGAACCACCATTCTCGCATCCAAAGTGCGATGTCCTGCCATTGGACGAGGGGGCAGTGACCGGCCGAAAAGCTACTCTATCGGCTGCGGCTCGACAACGTGTTGCGACGTTTGCGTACGGACAGGTGTCATTCCGGGCAGGTTCCCGGCGAGCCGTTCGGAGGCGTCGAGCGCATGGCTGGACGGGGAAAGTACGAACCACGTGGAGCCGGAACCGGTCATCTCGTAGATTAGCGGGTCACGCTCGCCCGGCAGCACTCGGAGCCCATTCCGGAGCCCCGCCAGTGCCGCCACCGACGATGAGTGACGCGCGACGGGACCCTCGAAATCGTTCCCGGCAACCGCCTCCAGCGACTTCCAGTCACCCAGGTCGGACAGGTAAAGTTGCCTCGACTGCGGAATGGGGCCCGGATGGTCGTCACTGTGCGTTGCGCGGGCCGCAGCCAGCCAGCCAAATGCCTCGACCGTCGCGACACGCTGCGACGGGATCAGCAGCGCCACCGGCATGGAGCGCAGGGCAGGGAGTGCGAGCAGTCGCTCACCCCGGCCCCAGGCAAGGGCACGGACCGCGGTGCTGGTGAGAAAGGGCACGTCGGCGCCCAGGCGTACCGCGAGTTGGAGCAATCGCTGCTGTCCGATTGGCTCCGGTGAGAGGTGGTCGAGCAGCCGGAGGACAGCGCCAGCGTCGGCGCTGCCGCCGCCCAGGCCGGCTCCCACAGGGATCCGCTTCTCAACCTCGATTGCGAACGACGACGGCCAGCCGGTAGCGTCCGCATACTCCACGGCAGCACGCCAGGCCAGGTTTCGTTCCGTTGGGCCAGCGTCCGCGTCATCGCAGTCCAGGCTGCGGCCAGCCACGTTCAACCGCACGCTTACCAGATCCCCCAGGTCCAGCCGCTGGAAGAGGGTCTCCAGCGAATGAAAGCCGGAGGCCTCCCGCGCCAGGATGCGTAGAAACAGGTTGATCTTGGCCTGCGCCACCATCCTCGCGCCATTCATCCGGCTACCTGGTCCGCGCTCTCCGCGTCGCTTGCCGGGGCCGTCGCCTTCTGCCCCATCTCGGTCAGCCCCACGCCCATCCGGGCGAAGTAGATCCCGCCAATGACGGTGATCGGGATGAAGGTGAGTATGTGGTAGCCGAGCGCCCAGCTCACGGCGAGGTCACCGCCCACGCCGTAGAAGCCCAGTCCAGTCCTGCCCACCAGTTCGAAGACGCCGAAGAAGCCCGGGGCCGCCGGGAGAGCCACGGCGACCGCGATCAGTCCCTGCACGAGCAGGGCGGCGCTGAATGGTACGTCGATCCCGACGGCCTTGAAGCCTATCCAGAAGGCGAGGGCATTGATCAGCCAATGGAGGGCCGTCCAGGCCAGCACGGTGAGGAAACGGACCGGGTGACGAAGCACTCCCAACCCGTCGGCGAACGCGCGCAGGGCCAGGCGTCCACGCTCCTCGAATCGTGGCGCGACACGTCGGGCGAATACTTCGTAGAGCCCGATCAGCGGGTCCGGAAAGACGACGATCGCATACAGGATCACGAGTAGTACACCAATTCCCATCGCCCCCGTGACTGCCGCCCCGGTCAGCAATCCGCGTCCTCCGGCAACCAGACCTGAATGGAACGCCGGATCGAGCATTGCCAGCAGGAGGAGGAGCATCACGACAATCGCGTCGAACAGTCGGTCAACTGCCAGGCTGGCGAATGACGAAGCGAAGGGAACGCCCGGCACCTCGCGGGTGATGCCGTAGGCACGTGCCAGTTCTCCGGCGCGAACGGGGACGACGTTGTTGACCATGGCGCCGATCGCCGTCGCTCTCCAGAGCGGCCCCAGCGGCAGGGCTGGCACAGTCGGCCACAGGATCACCCGCCAGCGCAGCGCCCGGAGAGGAAAGGTGGCGGTGGCCAGTGCCGTGGCGAGGGCGAAGAGAGCGAGGTCGGCGTCTCGCAGCTCTGCCCAGACCGTGGCCAGCGAGACCTCGCGCAGGGCAAAGACGAGCAGCGCCACACTCAGCACGATGCCGAGCGCGCCGCGAAAACCCGGTCTCATGGCGATCGAGTGTGGTTCAGGCGGTTGCGGCGAGATCCAGCAGGTCGAACAGCTCGTCCAACTGCTCAGCCGGCGGTATGCCCCCCTGCCGACGGATCTCGTCGCGTAGCTCGAGAGCCCTGCCCAGCGCCGAGCGGCCCCGGTAGAGCAGGATCTCCACTGGCACTGGCTCCCCAGCGTCGTCCGTGCCTGCTCCCCCGTCTGTCGAACCGGCTACCCAGTCAGTAGCCGCGGGTGTCGCGCGGAGATGGGCCGGGTCGGTGGCAGTGCCCGAGGCGGGAGTGTCCATCTGCTCGAAGCCGGCGATACTGCTGGCCAGTAGCGCCTGCAGGTCGCGGCCGGTGGGCTGATGGGTCTCGGGAGGTAGCGCCTTCGATTCCTGGCTCGACGTCCTCGTCGGCGCGAGCAGTTCGTCCCGGACGGCGGCGGGTGCGACTTCGACGTCGGTCGACGTGGGCGCTGCCAGAGCCTTCGCGGGGGGATCGTCGGCGGCCCCTGCCGCTGGCTCCAACCAGGTCTCAGATGCTGACTGAGAGAGCGGTGCGGGCTCGACACCGGGAGCAGCTGTCGGCTGTGCGGTGGACTGCTCGGGGCCTGTTTCAGCTTCGGCATCCACCGACGATACGCCCGCCGGCGTCGCGGGCCAGGTTGTCGAGGATGGCGGGACTTCAGCCGGCGTCGCGGGCCAGGTTGTCGAGGATGCCGGGGATTCTGCCGGCGCCGCGGGCCAGGTTGTCGCGGATGGCGGGACTTCAGCCGGCGCCGCGGGCCAGGTTGTCGCGGATGCCGGGACTTCAGCCGGCGCCGCGGGCCAGGTTGTCGAGGATGGCGGGGATTCTGCCGGCGCCGCGGGCGAGACCGATGGTGCCGGCGATGCCGCCTGCGCGGTGGGCGTGGCGACTGGTGTCGTACGCAGTTGACCCAGCCGTACGTAGCCCGTGGCCACCAGCGATCCCAGCATGCGTCCTGCGGCCAGGTCGCCGATGCGGCGGGCAAGGTCGTCGATACGTCGACGCTGCCCGACGAGGAGTGCACTCACGGCGTCGGCGGAGGCGAGCGCCAGCGCATCTGAAGGATCCAGTTTCGCGAGCGCACGGGAGAGCGACGTACCAAGGTCATCATAGCCGTAGCTGTGGGCCAGCTCGGCGAGCGAATCGGCGGCAACCTGGAGCGCCGGGGACTGGCTCGAGAACTGGGCCGCGTCGGCAGGACTGGTCTCCCCTCCCAACTCCCGGCGCAGCTCTCCGGAGAGTCTGCGCAGATGTTCCGCGGCAGCCGCGGACTCCAGGCGGAACCGGTCGGCGGCCGTCGTTACCGGCTCGGCCGTCTGGCGCACGATGCGCGGCCCGTCGTCGGTGAAGAAGAGGGAGGCGATCGGTACGACGACATCCTCCGAGACGGTGGGTGTTGTCTCGTGACGTGCGACGGCGTCGGCGAAGGCGACCGCTTCCGGGCTCCGGCGATCGTGGACCCGGCCAGCGCGGATGTCCTCGGCCAGACGACGAAGTTGGCGCGCGCCCGTGGCGATTACGGCCGTGGCAGAGGGGCTGGGGAGCCCTTGCTGCCGATCGACGTTGCGAGCCACCCGTTCCACGATGTCGAGCGTCTCGGCGAGGAGAGGGTGGTCGCGCAGCGCGGCGACCCCGCGAAAGCCTCGCAGCCTGCTCAGGGCTTCGGCATGGAGCTCGTGGTTCGCCGGCCGCGCGGCGGACGCGGTGAGCGCCGCCGCCACGTCGTTGGCACCGCTGACCACGAACATCGTCCCGCTGCCACTGGCGATGGGCGTGGGCGCGGCGGCGCGCATGGATGGCGGGGCGAAGGCGAGCAAGGTGGCGGTCCGATTCTGGGCTCGCTGCTCGTCCATCGCGTCGTAGTCGCGCGCGGTACGCACCAGTTGGCGGAGATCCTCCACCGATGCATCGAGGGCGTCGCGCATCTCCGGCGTCCAGGGCAACACGCGCTCCCGCAGGGCGCGACCCAGTCGCTCCACGGCGGCGGCCAGCGCGGCGATACCACGCCGCTTGGCCATCGTGGCCGAGCCCCTCAGTGCGCGCGCTACTCTCGTGAACGACTCCGCCTCGGGGCCCGCAGGACCAGCGTCGCGAAGCAGCACGTCGAGCTGCTCCACGTAGTCCGACGCTTCGAGAACGAAGAAGTTGATCAGCCCGGTGGGCCCCGTCATTCGCATTCCACTGGTTCGTGTCGCGACGCCTGGTGCCCGCACCACGGTGCGGAGCCCCGAGTTGGAGAACCGAAGTTAGGAGGCGACAGGCGCTGAATCAACTTGGCGCGCCGGCTGGTGGTGGTCGGCCGGATTGTCGGTCGAGGATGAGACGCGCACTCAGGGCCGCGCGTCACGAGCCACCCGCGCGGCCGGCGACCATTGCGGCGCGTATCTCCAGTACGGCCTCTCGCAGCCCAACGAAGACGGCCCGGCTCACGATGGAGTGGCCGATGTTCAGTTCCTCCACGGCCGCTATGCCGGCAACCGGAGCCACATTGTGGACCGTGAGGCCGTGTCCCGCATGAATCGCCAATCCCGATGCGGCGCCGATCTCGGCTGCCCTGGCCAGAGCGGCCAGTGTGTCCGGTGCGCCTGAGGAGTGGGCGTAACGGCCCGTGTGCAACTCGACCGCGGCCGCGCCGAGGTCGAGCGAACGGCGGACAGCGTCCGGTTCCGGATCGATGAAGAGGCTGGTGCGGATGCCCGCCGCTGCCAGACGCTCCAGCGCCGCACGCGTCTCTGCCGGGTGACGGGTCAGGTCGAGTCCGCCCTCGGTAGTGATCTCTTCCCGCCGTTCCGGAACCAGCGTCACCTGATGGGGGCGCAACCGTTCGGCGATATCCAGCATCTCCGCCGTACAGGCCATCTCGAAATTGAAGACCGTTCCGATGGTGACGGTGATGCGCGCCACATCGTCATCCTGGACGTGTCGGCGATCCTCGCGCAGGTGTGCAGTGATCCCGTCGGCGCCGGCCTGCTCGCAGACAAGAGCCGCCGCCACGGGATCCGGCTCGTCGCCGCGTCGAGCCTGGCGCAGGGTGGCCACGTGGTCGATGTTGACGTACAGGCGCTGATAGGGGCGGAGTGGCTCCGCAGGCCGGGTTGCTGGCATTTGCGCGCTCGGTTTAGTTTCGCTGTCCCGTCCCCCGCCCCCGCCGCTTGGTGCCAGGGCACAGCCGGACGATGCTCGGGAGACTCAAGTGAAAAGACTGCTCGTACTACTCGTGTTGCTAGGTGCTTGCCGCTCGTCGCCAATAACGACGACGCCCACGGCTGCCGCGCCCGGTGCTTATGGAGCATCGGCGGCACGCGAAGCCGTGGAGACCTTCTATTCCGCCATCAAGGCGGGTGACCTCCAGGCGATCTCCATGGTCTGGGGAAACGAGAAGGGGCCGCTGGTAAATGATCGTTCCATCAGTCGGGAAGAGATCGAGAGGCGCGAATTGCTCATGATCTGCTACCTCAATCATGATGAGTCACGCGTTCTGGAGAGGGTACAGGCCGGGGAACCGAAGTACACGGTCTTCCAGACCGAGCTGAAGAAGAATGGAGTGATTCGTCGTCCCACGATATCCACCGTTCAGGGGCCGCAGGGACGCTGGTTCGTGGTGGACGCCGACATCCAGGCGGTGCGCGATTTCTGCCAACCGAGCAGCGCGAGCCCACCACCGCCAGGCTGAGCGCCGCCGGGCGCTCAGTGCTCGGTGAGTTCCACGAGCACTCCGGCGGTCGACGAAGGGTGCAGGAAGGCGATTCGCTTTCCCTCGGCACCCAGTCGGGGCGTCTCGTCAATGAGACGGATGCCGGCCTCGCGACAGCGGTCCAGCGTGTCGTCCAGGTCGTCCACGGCGAAGCAGACGTGATGGATTCCGGGCCCGCGCCGTGCGACGAAGCGCGCGATTGGCGATTCGGGCGACTCGGCCTCCAGCAGTTCGACCAGTGGTTCACCGGCGGCCAGTCCCACGATTCGTGCTCCGTCGGCGTCATCCAGTGGCAGCTCCGGCATGCCGAGGACGTCACGGTAGAACGGGAGGATGGCTTCCAGGTCGGCGACGGCCAGCCCGATGTGGGCAAGCCGGGTGCCCCGAGCAGGGCTGGGGTGTGTGGCGTTGGGTGACAATTGTTCTGCGCTCCGGTCCGGGATGGCGTAACAAACTACATTGAATGATCGCCCTGGGAGTAGGCGGCACGGTCCACGCCAATGGGCGGCGCTATGGGATGGGACCACACCACAATCGACCCAGCATTCAAAACTCCGCGTACTGTACGCGAATCGAATAAGGGAGAGCAGGAAATGTCGAATACGATTGCCGTTACCGATGCCGACTTCGAGGAGCAGGTCGAGAAGCATGACGGCCTGGCAGTAGTCGATTTCTGGGCCACCTGGTGCGGCCCCTGCCGCATGATCGCGCCCATCCTCGAGCAGCTATCGGTGGAGTACGAGGGGAAGGTGAAGGTGACCAAGCTGGACGTGGACTCCAACACCAGGACGGCCACACGTTTCAATGTGCGGTCCATCCCCACGCTTCTCTTCTTCAAGGAC
Organism: uncultured Gemmatimonadota bacterium; assembly: GCA_937906875.1. Lineage (GTDB taxonomy): Bacteria > Gemmatimonadota > Gemmatimonadetes > Gemmatimonadales > Gemmatimonadaceae > CALCHX01. The sequence goes on from CALCHX010000099.1 coordinate 12,273, forward strand.
GGAAAGTTGGTGGATCAGGTGGTGGGCGCGGTTCCGCGCGCGCAGCTCGACGCCAAGTTCAAGCAGCACTCGGCGTGATGGATTCTGTCCGGGCGGCAGCTACGCCCGCCCGGACGGGCTCGCTCTACATTGTCAGCACGCCCATCGGGAACCTGGGCGATCTTTCCCACAGAGCGGTGGAAGTGCTGGGCAGTGTGGCGGCGGTGCTCGCCGAGGACACCCGGCATTCGCGCAAGTTGCTGGCGCACTACGATATCAGGACGCCGATGCTGGCGTACCACGAGCACAACGAAGCTCGCACGACGCCGGGAATCCTGGCCCGCCTGCAGGGCGGCGAATCGATGGCGCTGGTGAGTGACGCGGGAACCCCGTTGCTCTCCGACCCTGGTGCGCGGCTGGTGGCCGCGGTCGCTGCCGCCGGCCTGGTAGTGACGCCAGTGCCTGGCGCGTCGGCGTTGCTGGCGGCTCTGGTGGCCGCCGCGCTCCCGACGGAACGGTTCACGTATCATGGCTTTCTACCGCGCAAGGGCCGCGAGCGCAGAGCGCTGCTGGCCGAGTTGGCGGCGCTCCCGCACACGTCGGTGCTCTACGAAGCCCCTGGGCGGGTCGCCCAGACGCTCACCGAGCTGTCTGACGCGGCGGGAGCGGACCGTCTGGCGGTGGTGGCGCGCGAGCTCACGAAGCAGTTCGAAGAGGTGCGCCGCGGAACGCTTGGCGAGCTCGCGGCGTATTACGGGTCCAATGCGGCACGCGGCGAGATAGTGATCCTGGTTGGCGGCCGGCCGGCAGCGGAGGCGATCGACGATGAAGCTCTCCGTGCTCGTGCCCTGGCGTTGTTCCAGACAGGCTTCCGGCCTCGCGAGATCGTGCGGCTGCTGATCGACGAGGACGGCGCATCGCGCAATCAGGCGTACCGCCTGGCGCAGGAGGTTGCTGGAGCCGGCGAGCCGTCGACGGATGGCGACGCCGATGAGGTTCCGGATGATGATTGAGGAGGAGTGTCAGGCCCCATGATCCGCCGCTCGCCACGATTCTTCAGGTCGTCCCTGGTTGCGGGCCTGGCACTGGGCGCTGCGGTACTCGCGCTGCCGGTTGGCGTCGACGCCGGCGTGCGCGAGGTCGGCGCGGCACCGGTGACGTTGACGGGTACTGCGCATCGCCTGCCTCGCATGACGATCGCCCGTCTGCACTACGACGGTGGCGGCGACTGGTACGCCAACCCGTCCAGCCTGCCGAACCTGCTCGCCGCGCTCGCCGAGCGCACCTCTCTGCCCATGGAGCGTGAGCCAGCCGAGGTCCGCCTCACCGACGATCAACTGTGGGACTACCCGGTGCTGCACGCCACCGGCCACGGAGAGATGAAGTTCTCCGATGTGGAGATATCGCGCCTCCGTCAGTATCTGGAGCGCGGGGGCTTCCTGCACGTGGACGACAATTACGGGCTGGACGCCAGCTTCCGTCGTGAGATTGCCCGGGTATTTCCCGACCGGCAACTCACGGATGTTCCGCTCACGCACCCGATCTATTCCCTGGTGTATGACATGCCGCAGGGTCTGCCCAAGATCCACGAGCACGACGGCAAGCCGCCGCGCGGATTGGGGATCTTCATCGGAGACCGGTTGGCTGTCTATTACAGCTACGAATCCGACCTCGGGAATGGATGGGAGGACGTGGGCACCTACGACGACCCGCCGGCCCTGCACGAAGCCGCCCTGCGCATGGGCGTGAACCTGTTCGTCTACGCCGTAACCAGCAGGCCGATCTCATGACAGGTACCCGAGCGACGACGATGCACGCCGCCCGCCCGTGGAGGGTGGGATGATGGTGCGCCAGCGACTGGCCCGCGAGAGGGGTGCGCTGCGTACGACGGTACTCGTCGTGGGAGTCGCAGCGGGTGTCGCCGGCGGGGCGCTTCTCCTCGCCGGGGGGTCGGCGGTGCTCGGAAGCGGTCGCTGGATCCACCTTCCGGCTGCACTGCCCTTCGTTGTCTGGCTACTGGTGGGAGCCAGCCTGGTCGGGACGGTGTGGGGTAGCCTGTACTGGGTGAGACGTTCCATGGGTGAGCGGGAAGTGGCGCGCGCCGTCGAGCGGGAGCAGCGGCTTCGCGCCGGCTCGCTGGTGGGCGTCCTGGAGGTTCCCGACAGTGCGCTCGCCCGTCGCGCCGAGCAGCGCCTGGCGACGCAACTCGCCGGTGTGGGAGGATCCCTTGCGCCGGCTCTTCACCGTCGTACGCTGCGACAGGGTGGGGTGGCGCTCGTCGCGGCAGTGCTTGCGATACTGCTGCTTGTCGCGGCGTCCGGAACGTCGGGCGACGGCTGGACGGCGCTCGTCCATCCAGCGCGCGCGTGGGCGGGTACGCTGCTCCCGGCGCCGAGACTCACCGGACTGCCGCCGGCAGTGGTGCGCGGCGAGTCGCTGACTGTCGTCGTGGAAGCGCCGGGCCGGCAGGCGGTCACGCTCTGGCACCGCGCCACGGGCGGCGGCTGGCGTCAGGACCGGCTGCTTGTCGACGGCGGCAGGGCCTCCCTGGCGCTGTCGGCCGTGGACGCAGACCTGATGATCGTCGCCACCGACGGGCGCACGAGGAGCGATACCGCACGCGTCGCCGTGACGGATCGCCCCTTCCTCGCTGACGTCGCCGTGCGGGCGATCTATCCTTCCTATCTCGAAAGACCACCGGAACTGCTGGTGACCGGGGAACCGGTGCGGGTTCCACGAGGCACCGAGTTGCAGCTCTCGGGCACGTCGACCACTGCATTGCGTTCTGTTCGCCTGGCCAGGGAAGGTGACACGCTCGGCCTGACAGTGACCGATCGTCGGTTTGGCGGCCGGCTGCTGGCCGAGCAGAGCGGGCTCTGGCGGTGGCTGGCAGTGGGTCACGATGGCAGCGCGCCCGAGACACCTGCGCCGCTGCAGCTCACCGTCCTGCCGGACTCGGCGCCGGAAGTCGCCATAGTCACTCCCACGCGCGACTCGCTCGTCCTGCCCGGTGACCGGATCTCGCTCGTGGCCCGGGCCACCGACGATCACGGGCTGTCGAGCGTCGTGGTGCGGAGTTGGCGTCGCCGGGCAGATGGCCAGTTGAGCCCGGAGGTTGCCCAGCGTACCGATGTGGGTGGCCAGCCGCAATGGGCCGGCGAACTGCGACTGGACCTGACCGATCGTCAGCTCCAGGCCGGTGACGAACTGCGTGTGGTGGTCAGCGCCACTGACGATTCGCCGTGGCGCCAGACGACCACGACACGCGAGCTGGTCCTGCGTGTGCCATCACTCGCCGAGCAGCGTACCAACGTGCGCTCGGCGGCCGACGCTGCGGTGGCTCATGCCCTGGCGACGGCGTCGGCGCAGCGTGAACTCACGCAGCGCACCGAGGACGCGGCCAAGGCACGCGACCGCGGCGCCTCCAACGGTGCGCAGAAGAGCGATACCGAGCAGGGCCGCCCGCTCTCGTTCGACGCCGCCGAGAAGGCCAAGGCGCTGGCCGCCGAGCAACGCAAGCTGGCCGCCGAAGTGGAACGCATGAGGCAATCGGCCGAGGAGTTGGAGAAGCAGCTCGACGAGGCCGGTGCGATGGACGACGACCTGCGGGCCCAACTGCGCGAGGCGCAGCGGCTGATGAGGGAGGCGCTCACGCCGAGGCTCGCTGAGCAGCTTCAGAAGCTGGAGCAGAGTGCCCAGCAGCTCCAGCCGGACGCTACCCGCCAGGCACTGGCCGATCTTGCCGAGCAGCAGCGACAGCTACGTGAGCAGTTGGCGCGGGGTGCCGAGATGCTGCGCAGGGCGGCGCTGGAGGGTTCCATGGAGACGCTGCGCGACGAGGCCGTCGAGCTGGCGAAGGGGCAGCAGCAGCTCGCTCAGTCGTCCCCCGGAGCTGGACAATCACAGCCGGAACGCAGTCCCCAGACCGGGCAGGCAGAGCAGCCGTCGCAGTCGCCGAGCGCGGAAGAGTTGGCGCGACGGAGCGAGGAGTTGGCGGCGGCCGTGAAGGAGCTTCAGCAACGCCTCGCCGCGCAGAAGGCGGCGAGTGGGGAACGCCGGGCCGAGGAGGCGGCACGCCACGCCGAGGCGTCCGCCGAGGCGATGCGCCAGGGCATGGAGCAGGGTCGTCGCGAGGTCGGCGAGCAGGGCCAGCGAACAGGTGCTCAGGCGCAGGGTGAGCCGGGCAAGCAGGGTCAGCAGACAAAGCAGAGTCAAGTGGGCCAGCAAGGTCAGCAGGCTCAGCAGGCTCAGCAGGCTCAGCAGGGGCAGCAGGGGCAGCAGACAAAGCAGAGTCAAGTGGGCCAGCAAGGTCAGCAGGCTCAGCAGGGACGGCAGGGGCAGCAAGGTCAAACGGGCCAGCAGGGCCAGCAGGGCTCTGCCATGCGCGACGCAGCGGCCCGGGCCGCGGGCGAGATGCAGAGCACCGCGGATCAACTAGCGGCTGCTCGCTCTGAACAGATCCAGGAATGGAAGCAGGGGCTGACTGCCGAGCTGGATCGGTCGATCAGCGAACTCCAGCAGATGGCCCGCGAGCAACGGGCGCTGGAGCAGCGCGCCCGCCAGGACGGCGGTGAGCAGGATCTGAGGGCGCCTCAGGCCGCACTCCAGCAGGGCGTTCAACAGACGGGGCAGCGACTGCAGGAGGAGGCAAGAAAGACGTCACTGCTCTCCCAGCGGTCGCAGCAGGCTGTGTCGCAGGCGCAGAGGCAGGTGCAGCAGGCAACGCAGCAGACGTCCCAGGCGGCCGGTCAGCAGGGAGGGGCCAGGGCGGCGCAGAACAAGCAGGCGGCCGATGCCATGGCCGGGGCGGCGCAGTCGCTGGATCAGGCTGCGGCGTTGCTCACCCTCGATCGCTCCCGGGCCAACTCGGCCCAGTCCGCCTCCGGGATGGCGGAGATGCTGGCCGAGTTGCAGAAGCTGGCGGGTCAGCAGGGGTCGCTCAACTCCAGCGCAGCCGGACTCATGCCGGGTCAGGGCCAGCGCCCGTCTCCGGCGGCGCAGGCCCAGGCGCGCGAGCTGGCCCGCCAGCAGCGTGAGATCGCTCGACGCCTGGAATCACTCGGCGATCCCGACGGCTCTGGCACCGCCGATGCGATGGCCGACGAGGCGCGTCGGCTGGCGCAGGCGATGGAGAGTGGCCCGCTGGATCCGAACACGGTCAACCGGCAGGAACGGCTCTTTCGCCGGATGCTGGACGCGGGGCGTACGCTCGAGAAGGACGAGATCGATGAGACCGGGAAGCGCCGTGGCGAGACCGCGCGATCCACGGATCGCTTCATGCCACCGGCGGGCTCGGTTACCGGTCGGGCGGCTCAGCGTTACGCTGTGCCCACCTGGGACGAATTGCGTCAGTTGAGCCCGGACGAGCGACGGATTGTGATCGAGTACTTCCGCCGCCTCAATGCCGAGCTCGAGCCGCCGGTCACGGCCCCTCCGCCCACTCGCTGAAATGCGTGTCACTTCGACGGTACCTGCCCGGCATGGTCGGCTTGCCATGGCCGTGGCCGCGATCGCCGTCGTGGCCTGCACCCCTGCCGCCAGCGCGCAATCGCCGGAAGTCCGAGGTACGTCGGCTCCGACGCTGGCCGGCGCAATGGAGCTGGAAACGGCGGGTAGCTATCGACAGGCAGCCAGCGCTTATCGCGCAGTTCTGGGTGGTGTGGACATGCCGTCGGCCTTGCTCGGGCTGGAGCGCGTATACGCGGCGCTGGGCTGGACGGATTCGCTTCTTCCCGTCGTCGACTCGCTCATCGACGAGCGTCCTACCGAGCCTCTTCTTCTCTTCGTTCGGTTACGGGCGCTGATCATGAGCGGACAGGAACAGAAGGCAGAGGCGAGATTCGAGCAGTGGGCCGGGCAGGATATGGCAAATCCGCGACCGTACCGGGACTACGCGAGGTTGCTGCTGGATGCCGGCCGCATGATGGCTGCCGACTCTGTTCTCGAGCGGGCACAGCGGGCGCTCGGCTCTGGCCGTGATGTGGCAATGGAGTTGGCCCAGTTGCGTGCCCGGACCGGTCTCTGGGGGCTCTCCGCTGTGAGCTGGCGCGAGGCCATGGCAACCAGCCCGTATCTGGTTCAGGCAGCCGTCTTCGCGCTCCAACCCACTCCGTCCGGTGCACGGGATTCGGTGCGCGCGGCCTTCCTCTACGGACCCCCAGATGTGTCCAGCCGGCTTGCACTGGCTCGCCTCGAACTGGCGTGGGGCGATGCTGGTGCTGGCTGGCGTGCGCTCGCTCCGCTCACCCCGACCGACTCGACGGTGGAGGGGTGGACGGCATTCGCCGGCGAGGCCGAAGCAGTGGGAGCCGCGAACGTGGCCGCTGATGCCCTCGCCGCGGCCGTGGCGGCCAGGCCGTCGCCGCAACTTCGGGTGCGGGCAGCCGACGCCGCTCTCCGCGCTGGCCGGGCTGCCGCCGCGCTGGCGATCGTGCAGAGCGGTTCCGGAAAGATGGCGGAAGCGGATGACGCGGCGAGTCAGCTCCTGCTGCTCCGCGTGCGCGCCCTGAGCGTGCTCGGGAGGGCCGTCGACGCCGAGCGGTTGGTGAACTCCGCGGCGGCTGCTCGGCCCGAGCTGGCGATGATGCTGCAGCGGGAGTTGGCGTGGGCCTGGGTGCGCTCTGGCGAACTTGACCGTGCCCGCGACGCGCTGGCCCTTGCTGGCGCGGATTCCAACGACGAAGTGCATGGCTGGCTGGCTCTGTACGCTGGTGATTTTCGCGGCGCCCGTGAGCGCCTCCGCGCGACGGATGACGCTCCCGACTACATCATCACGGCGCTCGCCCTGCTCGGCCGCACCGTCGCCGACAGTGCGCCGGTGGCCGGCCAGGGTTTCCTGGCTCTCGCTCGCGGCGATAGCGCCGCGGCCGTGCGCGACTTCGTCCGGGCCGCCGACCTGCTCCCCGATGCCGCGCCACTGCTGCTGGCCACTGCTGGACGGCTTGCCGCGGCCACCGGCGACGACGCCAGCGCTGTCTCTGCCTGGGAGCGCGTCACCAGCCAGTTCGAAGCGAGCCCGGAGGCGGCCGAAGCAGACCTGGGTTGGGCGCGGCTGTTGCGCCGCCGCGGCGACAACGCCGAAGCCGCAGCCCGGCTGGAGCACCTGATATTGAGCTATCCTGAGAGTGCTCTCCTGCCGCAGGCACGTCGGGAACTCGAGCTGATGACGGCCGGCGACAACGCCCGGGGTCGTCCGCCCTCGTCCGATTCACCGCGTTCCGGGAGCCCGCCGCGATGATCACTGACCACCGCGCTGCCGCACTCTTTCACGTTGCCACGGAGTTGCACGCCATGGCCCGCTTCACGCTCCGCCGATCGACACGCAGCACGTTCCCGGACGCATCAGCCCCGCGCCCCCGCCTGGCAAGGCTCCGGGTGGTTGTCGTGATACTCCTGGCCGTGCTGGTCGCCCCCACGGCATGGGCACAACCGCAACTGCTGGTGCCGATGGACGATGCCCAGCAGAACCATCTCAAGGCATACGGGTTGGTCTACAACAGCCTCAGGGGAGGGCTGCGCGGCGAGTGGCTGCTGAATTTCCGCGGTGGCTCCTTCCTGCTTCCCGACGCTGCAGACGTGCGCCGGCGGGCCGCGCTGGGCGGAGTCTCGGTGGAACCGCTTGACGACGCCGCACTGTCGGAGATTCGAGCCGATGTGGCGGG
>CALCHX010000100.1 GCA_937906875.1 uncultured Gemmatimonadota bacterium
CTTCGTGCTCGGCGTCCGGCGCGACAGTCTGGACGTGGAGTCGGTGCTGGAGTTCCCGCTGGAGCGGCCTTGAGGGGGAGCTAAGACTGTTCGCGTTGCACAAATTGGCTCCCGCAGCAGCCATGACACACCATCCTCGCGAACTGCCAACAAAATGCTGACGAGGCAATTGCAGAAAGGGCGTACGGAATGACACAGGCTTCCTCTTCGTGACGGTGTCCGACTCCGTCTGGACAGTCGATCTCAACACTGGCCTTTTCTCGTCGGCGAAGATCGCCATTCCCAGATGCGTCGCACCGAGGGTCTTACACATGGCAGCAACTGATTGGGCGCGCGACAAGTCCGCACGGAGCAAGCCGTCGCACTTAGTGATTTCGCCAGTCGCGAGCCAGGCAGTACCCGGGGTGCCCATCGTTGAGAGTATGCTGAACTATGGCGATCCGACTGTATTCGTAATGACGCGTCCGTCAGGTAGTTGGGTGTCGATTGCTGACTGCTCGCCGATCACCAGTATGCGCGGCGACGAAGTGCTCGCGATTCCTCGACCAATTCCAACACGACCACACTGGCTCGGTATCGCATCAGGCGAAGGTTATTTGATCTCGTGTCGACAACCGAGGGGAACGATGTGCATTCGGCCAGATACTGTGGTGGCCGGTCGGTTCCGCGAGTTCGATCGACCAGCGTCGCGAGCCAGATCCCCGCGCTCGACGGACGTCCGCTCGCTCCGATGTGCAATCACGGTGGAGGTGAGATTGCATTCTCTTGACACCCCCCCCGCCCCGTTGCTTACAATGACAGCACAGCCGACTGCCCCAAGACGCGGATGCACTAGGCGCGGTGGAGCACGGCTAGGTGGTTCCGACCCTTCAGGTAGCTGAAGTAGCTCCCATGAACGCGGAGAATACAGATGAGCCCTCGAGATCTCCGTACGCGATTCGTGGCACCACGGCTGAGGCAATTGTGGAGAGGCATTGATCGAGCCGCCTCCGCTCAAGGAGCTTTGCGCATGCGCTCATGGCTAGTAGAGCGGCTAGCAGCCCGAGTTGCGGGCCGCCGGTGGCGTTGTCCACGACGGACAGTTCCCCGAGCTCTGCTCCTGGCGCCCATAGTCGCTGTCGGTGCAGCCGCCTGCTCGATGTCTGACCGCCGCCAGAACAACGACTATCTGCTGAACTTGCGCATTTCGGACGGCCGGCTTCTCCGCCAAGCCGTTGGCGGAGAGTCCGCGACAACGATACTTGTTTACGACCCGGCTGACTGCTTCGCTTGCTACGGCGCATTGGAAAGCTTTCTCGGCTGGCGGAGGAACCGCGCCGGAGCAGTTCTTCTCGTCTTCACACGATTGCCAACTCCAGACGAAGCGCGGGCACTGGCGCCTCTTCGGATCGTCCCGGACGTAGTCCTTGACTCAACTGCGATGGAGCTACGCAGGAGAACGCCGTTTGGGATCTGGTTGCGCAATGATTCGATCGTAACAGTGGACCAGTTCCGAGAGGGAGACATACGGCCTCCTCTCCTGGACAGCGCGATGGCGCACAAGCACGCCGCACTCTCATCGAACCGTTGGATGGGTGTACGTCGGCTGCTACACACGCCGGCGGTTCAAAATGTAGTCAACGGCACAACATCATGATGGTCATCCGCAGTCGCGCTTCCGCCGCGAGTACTCAGAGTCTCAGTATGCAGAGTCTTCGTACGCTTACGAGCTTAGGAGCTTGCGTTCTCCTGACAGTCGGATGCCGTGATCGCGCGTCTGCCCGACAGGAAGCACCAGCCGCCGCCGCGTCTGCAAGCGAGCGGAGAATATCCAGCAGCGAGGCCGGAAGCGGCCCGCGGCTCGTGGCTGTGGACAGTATACGGTTATCCGAGCCCGACACACTGTTCCTTGGGCGACCGAGGGATCTCGCGGTTGACGGGCTGGAAGGACATCTGTTCGTATCCGACTCATACGATGATCGGGTCGTGGAGTACGACCGTAACGGCACACCACTACGGGTATACGGCACCCGGGGTGGCGGACCAGGAGAGTTCAGCGAAATTGGCGGCGTTTTCGTCGACGACAGTTCCGTCTACGCAGAGGATGTCGGCCAGCGGCGGCTCCACGTCTTTCGAAGAGCCGATGGCAGTCTCGAACGCACCGTTCTGACCGACGGTGCAGTGGGTTCGGGGGCCGTCGCCGGTGGCACTCTATGGCTGGGAGTAATGGACCGCGCCCACGGCAGCGCGGTCACGGCTCTCGGGCCCGACGGCGTGCCACGATACATCGCGCCGCTGCCGGTGGAATACACGACATCCGAGCCGATCGCCGGTATCTTCACGAGCTCACACGTTCTCGTTGCGGGCGACACATTGGTCGTCGCGTTGATGGCAGCTCCTACGATTTTCGTTCTGGATACCAGTGGTACGGTCCGTACATCTCTTACGGTACCTGCCGCCCGGAGGCGTGGCGTGCCCCGCGATACAGTAGCCGCGATGGCACGCATGAAGTTCCCCGAGATGTTCGGAGCCGTATCAGCGCTTTTTCGCATGGGACTGCTGGAGCAGGGACGGATAGGACTCGTCCACTATGATCAGTCAATCAGCGAACGAACCGGCAGCATCACGGCCAAGATCTTCCTCTCGGTCGTTGACCCGGCCCGACGTCGCGCGTGCATCGACGCTCCTGTTCCAGCATCGCCAGACGCGCAGCCGCAGGTGGCGTTCCGTGGTGACACGCTGTTCCTCCTCGAACAGATTGTCGATGGAACAAACTCGACTTCGGTGGTGAGAACGTTCGCAGTCGAGACCGATAGCTGTCGGTGGGTCGAGGTGGATCCACCGGCTCGGTGACTCAGGTCCAGCCGTTCATTTCGCCTGTCGATCCGCCAGCGCGGAGACAGTTCGCCGTGGAGCTCAGGCGTCTTTGACAGATGCAATCCAGTTCACCGGCTGGTGATCGACGAGCAGGGTCGTTGCAGAGGTGGTGCTGTGCGCAATATGTCTTTCAGTAACTTTTAGCAGAGGAGGTTCCCATGCGTGGACCGATGAAGGGCAAGCGACGGGTGGTCTCCGGCGTACTGATTCTGGCAGCCGGAACCGTGTTGACGTTGGCAATGCCCAGGCCCAGCGAGGCCGCGCCCGACTGGAGGTGGAAAGATGCCTTCGGCGCATGCAAGGGCAGCTGCGATCCCAACGTGTATGCCTGCCCATGCGTGAAGGCAAGCCTGGAGTAGGCCCCTGCGACGGCAGGCAGAATCAACGCGACAGAGAATTCTGAACGCGCGCAATGCATGACGTTTTACAAGGTGCGGGGTGATAGGGTTGTTCGCCTCTTCGCGTACAGCACCCCGAGGCGACGACCCTACCACGCCGTAGTTCCCGACCCATACGCGTCCAGGATGCTGTCAGGTCATGGCTCGAGCGGCGTGGCCAGTCGAGCTACTTCCATTTATCGGTGAAGATCGGCGTCCGAAGGATTTCCCGTAACGCCCAGTGATCGTCACGCATCGCCTGTTTGCTGCGGGCACGGGATGAACGACAAAGGAGTAACTCATGCACCGGGATACCAGGCGCCAGCCGGCGAAACGATCGCGCGCTCATGCGACGAGAGTGATCTCACCGCGTTGGCACATTGCTGCACTCCGGCGTCAGGTGCGAATAGTCCAGGCCGTGTCCTGCGCCGCCGGATTTGCGCTCGTCGCATCGCACGCAAGAGCTCAGAGTGCCGGTGACACCGTTCAGGCGATCAGTTTAGACGCCACAACTATTCATCAGCTGAGATGCTATCTTCTCGGGTCTGAGCTGCCCGCCCAGATCGGCTTCACGCGAGGAGGCGCGCCACTACTCGTCGTGAACGGAAGGATATCTGGTAGACTTCCTTCTGGTGACATCACGTGCGGAAGTTCGTCGCTCCCACCCACGGTACGTGACATTGAGCTTCTCCGACCTTCGGATTGGGTTCGCGAGTATGGTGACGATGGTCATGATGGCATTGTCAGGATCACGTATTCGGCCAATCGCAATCAGCCATCCCGCATTGAATCGCCGCGCTAATATCTGATGGACTGCGCCCGTCGCAAGTCAACCACACCTACCACGGCATGGGTGGCAGGTGCAGCAGTCGCGTGTAGCGCCTCGTGCCCTCGACGAGCGGGCCGCTGACGGAGCTTCTGAGACTGATCATCAGGTCCCGCTCCCAGTGGCCCGGCTCTGCGCGGTCAGCCACATCCCGGTTGCGTTTGCTGATCGTCATGTCCGGCGCGACGAAGCCCTTGCCCCGCCGCCGCTTGCGGGGAAGTGTTCGCACTTCCGTATGCGTCTCTCATCGTCCCGAAGTTGCTCATCACGCTTCGTCCGTGCCGGGCGGCGATTCAGACCGGCCTGGCGAGCCCGATAATCATAGTAGTCCGATGGGGCGATCTCCGGACTTGCTGGAGCCACCCCGTCCCGACCCCGTCGCCCCGCACAAGCTTCCCGGACGGCGTCTCCGCGCTTTTCGCGGGTCGTAACT
>CALCHX010000101.1 GCA_937906875.1 uncultured Gemmatimonadota bacterium
CGCGAGGACCTGCGCCAGCCGCGCCCGATGCTGCGGCTGGTGCAGGGCGACGTGGCTTTGGGAGTGTTAGCCTGCCGCTCTGTTCACAGTAAGGGTCGGCGATGGCGCGGCCGAAGAAATTGCTGTCCTCGGGGGCAAGCCTGGAGTCGACCCTCACCCTTAACGCTCAAGGTAGCACTTCCTCGTCCGACCATCCGCTCCTCCTCGAGCTGGCCGCTGCATTCGTAGTGGCGCTCCACGACAGCTTGGCTGTCGGATGGCAGGGCGGCCGCTCCCGGAGAGTGACGACATTTACAACGCCGGCGGGGCAGTTTGACGTGCGGCTGTTCAACGGACGGGTCGGCGACTGGCGAGCGCCCCGACGCGTGAGTTTCCAGCAAGTCCTCTTGGAGCGATGGGGCGCGCTCGCGGATCTATTTGATGCGCTTCTAGCCGGCGACCCCACCGACCTACGCCTGTTCTCCGATCACGTCTCGGCATTTCTCGGCGACCAGTACGACGTTCGACGGACCAACACGGTCGTCGCCCGCGTCGAAGCAAAGCTGGTTGTGCTGGGCATTCGTACCGACCCTGAGAAGGACGCCCACAGGCACGCCGACACGATCCGCACGTGGGTGCAGATGAACGGTCTTCCCAAGGAAGTGGTCGACCTGGCCCACGACAGGCCGCGTGTCGACGTCCCTGCTCTCGTGCAGCACGCGGGCGAGTACGACGCGCACCTGGGCGCTGTTCTCGCCCCGCTGCTGCAGGAGACGCTCGATGAAGTGGCGGTGCGCTCGCCTTGGTCCGAAAGCGCGAAGCGCTTCGTGCCGACGACCCACCGACCACACGGGCGCGAAACGTTCCCGGGCGTTCTGTTCGACTTCCAACGCTTCGGAGTCGAGCGGGGCGGTCTACTCGACGCCGTCATAGACCAGATCCAGCTGCCGGGCGACCACCTAACGACGGGGGCGCTACGGAACTGGATCTTGTGGCTCACGTGCGAAAACAGGGACGACTCCAAGCGGGCGCAGGCGGTCGAGATACTCTCGAAAGTATCCGGACATACACCCGCGGAGGCGCGCACGCTCAGTGAGCTGCTTGCCGGTGTTACCGCGCTCCGGGCGATGACCGACAAGACTCGCTACGGGTACACCACGAGCTTTCGCCACCTACTGACCCGCACTTATCTCGCCATCGGCGCAGAGGCTCCCCGTTTCCCGCGTGGCGCCATGAAAGCGCTCGTGGCGACAACGCGTGGGATGCTCAGCGACGCGCCTGATCCAGGCGCAATCAACCCCGAATTCCGCTCGACGATCGTGAACGTCGCCCAGGGGTCGCCGCAGCGGGCTCGGCAAAGTGCGATCGGTCACGTGGAAGACCGACTATTGCGCGTGAAGGCAGCCTGCGACGAGGACATCAAAGAATTCCTGAAGTGGAGGGCGTGGACTGAAGCCGCCGAAGCGCTCCCTCTCGACGAACGAGCGTTGGGCTACGTCGACCGCCTTATCGCTTATGGCGCACGCGAAGATTCGAACCTCCAGCGCTGGCTGGTCATGGCGGATCTTCAAACCATCGTGGCGGTAGCTCTGGCAGCCATGAAGAGGAACGGCTTCCACACGCGAGAAGGTTACGGCGTGCGGGTCGCGACCAACCGATCGATCTACCTTGGACTCGCCGCCGAACGGTTACAGGTGGCGTTTCCTAGCTTGGAGCGGTGGTCCAGCAAGAGGACGGGTCAGGGCAGGTTCTCAACCTTCCGCAACCTGCTCAGCCACTGGTATGTCCCACGATGGGTGCAGTTTGCTATCGAGCTGAGGATTCAAGCGGAAACTGCATTCAACCGCCATACCGTCAGGAACCTGACCGCGTCTGGCATAGGCATCAACAACGCCACGATCGAGCTGCAGGCGCTGAAGGGTAAGACGGAGGAGCTTCAAACAGCCGTGATCGATGGCTCGGACCGAACCCTCCGTGCTGCACTCGAGCTGATGAGGGGACACAGCAAGAATGTCGTCGAGCACTGGCAGGCCGATGAAAAGCGTGTCTTCGTTGCGCTGGTGAGCAGCAACGATACGGTTTCGTTCGGTCTTTGGCCATGCCACCACATACATGAGCGCTTCATCGAGTTCCACAAGCTCTTCAAGTTCACCCGAGAGCAGTTGCGAAACCAGAACGCGGGGCTCGTCTTTCTCAAGCGCGAAGATGTTCATGAGGTGCAGGGTCGACTCGGCCATGCGAGCCTCAAGACCACCTCGGGCTACGTCCGCCAGCACATCATCTCGGTCCTGAATCGCGCGAACATCGCCGAGTTCGTGCGTCGATTGGGCGCGAGCATCGTCTGGGCTGTCGAGGGACGAGAGGCTGTCGGGCGTCGCGGCATGCGCGAGACCGATGTAAGCGCACGGCTTCTCTTCCCGCTGGGTGTTCAAAAGCAGGTCACTGCGGCCCCCGAGTGTGATGCGTGGATCGCAGATCCTGAGTGGAAACTGCAGATCGACGAGGTTCGCATACGTCATCTCGTTGCCCAGCGCGCCTATTACGCTCGGAACTGGCAGAAGCTCAGGGCGTCTTCGCCGGAGGCGTACGAAAAGGTGCATCGGCCGCGTATCGAGTTCGTCGCGGCTCTCTGGGAGATCGTGGCCGATTCGGAGTTCGCCCAACTGCTTCAGGAGCCAGCATGAATCCCGCAGCCGCACCGAACGAAGCGCACGCCGTCGACGACTCCCCGGTCGAGGCTCCACAGGGGCGTTGGCCTGAACATCAGATCTCCCACCCTGCCATTCTCAGTCGCTGGGAAGATCCGTTCCTCCTGATCAGAGCGGAGTCAGGAGTCGTCCGTCGCTTTGACCTGGCAGAGGTTCCGTTGCCACGGAATTGCGACGTGGGCGGTACGATTACAAAGTCATGCAAGCTTGGCGACTTTCCGCACTGGATGGACGTCTGTAAAGCCTACGCTGCGCTCGCCCTTCACGACACGTCGGCCTACACGGCCGTTGATATCGTCAGCAATGCATTGGGCAATGTCTATCGATTCTTTGCCTGGTGCATCAGGCGCCGGGTGCTGCATCTGAACGTTCTGACGGAGAGCGATCTCAAGGCGTTTGCACGGGAGCTACAGCCCAATGGCTGGTTCAGTGCCCTTCCGATCGAGCCGTGGATTCGGGCTGCACTCGGCGAAGCGAAGGCTGATGAGAATGTACGCTCGCGCCTTATCTCGCATAGGCGCAATAACTCCTTCGCCAGCTTCAACACGGAGGGGCTGTCGCGCGAGATCGGTTGTGTCGTCACACAACCTGAGTACCCCTCCTGGATGGGGGAGCACCTACAGGAACTCTCGCCTGATGCCTCGATTCGGTTTCAGGTGCAGCGGGCAAGGAAGGATCGTGCATGGTCCGCGTCCTCTTTCAAGAACTGCTTTGTAGCCGTTCGCCGTCTGAGTCGCATCGCCGCGCCGTTGGATCGCCTTACTTTCGATCCGTTTCCCAACACGCGGGCAGCCGCCATCGCGTCGGGCGGCCGTCCGGACGGGCGGACGCCCAACTTACCCATCGAGGAGGCAGGTCGACTGCTGGGCACCTCCCTGAGTTGGATCTACGAGAAGTCGCCGGGGGTGGAGGAGCTTCTCCGTATCTGGACGGATGCGAAAGCCTCGGCCGAGGCCGCAGGCCTGAATGGCAAGTCCATTCCGGCGGCATGCCTGCGCGTCGTCAATAAGGCCTATCCCGAGATTGCCGCCCGATTCGACTTGCCACGCGGGAAGATCGGCCTCGCGAGCATCTCGGCAGACGGGCTATCAATCGCTGACTTTCTCCAACGCATTCAGACATCGGCCGTCGTACTGATCGGCATCAATCAGGCTCGTCGAAAGAACGAGGTCACCGGAGAGGACGACCGCCCTTGGGGCGTCTACGCAGGCTGCGTGTCCAGGTCCGACCCGTTCGTCGAAACCTACGAGATCGACATGTACATCGAGAAGACGTGGCGGGACTGGCGAAAGATGCCAGCGAACCGTATTACGGCTGATGTAGTGAGCGTACTCGAGCGGCTACGGGTGGCGATGCCCGGTCCTGCCATGCGGGTAAGCGACGACGTCAGTGAGAGGCGAAAGAACAAGCTCTTCGTTTTTCCCACGCAGGCGCATGACCGAAACGCTGAGCTGGCGGAATACCGGTTTAGCAAACACAGCGACACACTCTTTAAAGAGGCAAAGGTCGATCCAAAGTGGCGGCGCACGCATCAGTTCAGACGGCTTTTCGCATTGTTGTATATGTACCGACACGATCACCCGTCGCTGCAGGCGCTGTCAGAGATGCTCTGCCATCTGGACATCGAGTGCACTCGGACATACGTCACGGACGCCAGTATGGTCGCCGAGGCCGAGCGAATTGCAGTGCTGTATCGCTGTCAAGACGAGGCCCCGCTCGAGGAGCTGGCCGAAGCGCGGCGGGAGTATGCCGAAGAGCAGATCCGGGCCATGCTCACCTCGGCCGAAGCAGGCGGAACGTTGACGCGTCGTGTGCGCAGGTGGGTCAAAGCCCTGGTGTCGAAAGTGGAATTCGACGCGGATGACCTTGAACGTGCGCTAGCGGCGGTCCGGACGAAGATGGACAAGCGCGGCTACAGTCCGGAGTCATATCCGCACGGCATCTGCTGGGCAAGCCATCGCCACGCGTCGCGCGCGAGCTGCGGCCGTGGCGGGGATCTGGCCCGGGAGCACGCGGGCATCGACGTTTGCTCGAAGTGCCCATTTCATAGTACGTCGGTCGCATTCCTTGAGAACGTTGAGCGAGATCTTAGGCAGCTCCGTGAAGCTGAGGACGCGGCTGCATGTTCGGCGGAGGCGGCGACCGTCAGGCAGGAGATCGTGGCCCTGGAAGGACTTCTGGCCATGGAGCGCCGCTTGATGGAGCGCGAGTGGCGGCAAGACCCCGATAGAACCGTTTTGGAGGAGCCCGCGTGACGACGACTCCGAACCACGTTTCCAACGCCAACAAGGTCGCAGCGAAGGCCGCGATCGTTGCAAAACGCGAGCAGTTGGAGCACTGGTCGCGGACGGGGCTGCCATTCAAAGGGGGCGCGACGCCTACCGTTGGTGAGCCCTACGAATTCGATTGGTATCCCCAGAGCCTGCGGGACTTCTGCCGGTGGGATGGTTCACAGAACAGCCCCCAGATCGGGCCGTTTCGAGCCACGGCGTTTCAAACGCTCTGCTCGTATCCTGAGGAGAAGGCGACGGTAACGTCCCTTCTTGCGGCGCTCGAGAAACTACGGTCGGCAACGATCAAGCGTCTTGATCCTAAAGCCGCGCTACGGGATGCAGAGGGACAGGTGCTGATCGAGCGGCAGTTACGCGCGGGGGCATTACTCGGGTATCGCGCGGCCCGCCAGCAGGTGCGTGTCCTGGCCGCGTCCTTGGCCGATGAGCAGCGCGCGCATCGGGAATCCATAGCGCACCTGTCGGAGCAGCTAGAGAAGGCCCATCGGGACGTGGCGGCGTTGTCGGCGGAAGTCGCTGCGCTGACGGCGACCATTCGCAAAGTGAAGCCCATCCGGGCAGTCGGTTGAAAGGACGTCGCAATTGACCTGGATGCTCGACCAGTCCGATACCCCTGTGGGGGGCCATGATCCGAGGGATCTTGCTGCTCGACTGAGCGCGGGCGTGGATCGGAGCCGGGCCCTGAAGCGCTTGGGCGCCGTCGGAGTGTCAGAGCTTTGGCAGGCAGCCCTCTATCTTCCGACCCGTTTTCTGGATGCACGTCAGCCCATAGAACGGTTTTTCGGACTGGGTCCTTCCACGGGCGATGTCGTCTGCGTTGGCCGTTACGCGGGCGACTTCCGTACCCGGTGGACCCCCCGCCGCGGCCGCGCGACGGCGCCGCAGGCCCAGGGCTCACTGCTCGATGGCGTCGGGATGAAAGTGCGCTTCTCCGTGTTCGGCGACGCGCGGAGCCTGCAAAAGGCGCTGGAAGAGGCAGGCGTCGAGCCGGTGGCCTTCGCAGGCACGCTCACCGCCGTGGGCGACCTTCTTTTCTTGAACAATCCGGTCTTGCTGGACGCTAGCGCACTCGGCCACGTGCTTCCCGTATACCCAGGCAAGACGCGCGTGCTGTCGGTCGCCATGGCCCGAAAGCTGGTGACTGCGCTGCTCCCTGACGCGATTCCTGCTGCGGCGGCACATCTGCGGGCGTCCGTGAGCGGTGTCATTGACCCCTTAGACCTCCGGCGCCTCCTCCGTCGCCCGCGCGGAACCTTGGAAGACCTGTTGTGGGAAGCGCACCTGCCGGCGGCGCCCGAGATCGGGGAGGCGGCGCAGCAGAGCCTGGAAAGGCTCTCGGCGATCCTCACGATCGGCGAGCTGCGTGAGCTCCAGGGTGAACACCCACCCGCTCGCCAAGCGTTTGATATCGGGGGATGGCAGGATCTGTTGGGCCGGGTGCCGTTCCGACTCACCGACGAGCAACGCGCAGCCGCAGCCCAGCTCGTGGACCGTTTCCGAGGGCCGACGACGTCGGCGACCTTGATCAATGCCGACGTCGGCATGGGCAAGTCGATCGTGTACCAGCTGGCGTCCGCGGCTGCAGTACGCGCGGGCGCCCGGGCCGCTGTGATGCTTCCCAACGAGCGTCTAGCGTCGCAAGCGCATCAAGAGATCGTGCGCCTGTTTCCGGAGCTCGGTGCCGTATTAGTGACAGGCAAGAGCAGGAAAAACGCCAAGTCGAGCAACTGGCTTGTAGGAACGACGGCCATGTTGTTCCGGGACGTGGGGCCACTGGACATCTGCGTCGTCGACGAACAGCACCGGTTCTCCGTGGACCAGCGCAGGGCACTCGCGGCAAACGGCACGCACGTGGTCGAGATCAGCGCGACTCCGATCCCGCGAACACAAGCGCTCTTGCTATACGGAAAGCTGGATGTCATTCGGCTGACGCATCGTCACAGTCCACAAGACATCCACACGCGCGTGGTCGAGCGCGGCGGTACTGACCAGATGATCGACGAGATTCGGAGCGTCATCGCTCGCGGATCCCGGGTGCTGATCGTATGTCCGCGTCGCGAGGAGAGCGAGGAGGATGACGGCGAGGCGCTTCCGTCGGTCGCGCGTGTCGCTGGAAAATGGGAGCGTCTCTTTCCCGGGATCGTCCGGTCGCTGCACGGCGAATCCGAGCCGGAGACGGTGCAGGTCGCCTTCGACGATATCGCGAGCGGTGCGGCTCAGATCCTCGTCGCGACGACAGTGGTCGAGGTCGGGCTGAACATCCCGGATCTGCGTGCAGTGATCATCGTGCATGCCGAGCGGTTCGGCATTTCCCAGCTCCATCAGCTGCGAGGGCGCCTGGCCCGTGAAGGCGGGCATGGCGTCTGCTATCTCTACCTTCCTCGACGCGCGGGCATGGATGCCATGGCCCGACTGAACGCCGTGGCGGCAACGAACGACGGCTTCGAGCTCGCGGAGTTTGATATGCGTGCTCGGGGCATCGGGGATGTCTCGCAGGCAGGCCAAAGGCAGCACGGGGGCACCGGGAGCATTTTGTTGACCCGGCCGGTCCCGATGGACGTCTTCGTCGAGGTACTCGCCGAGGTCAGCCGTTGAGCACGGCCCTCGCGCTCGTTGAGTGGACCGATGACGGGCGCGGTGGGGTGCCCGTGTTCTACGACCGCCGCCGGCGGCTGGTGGATGCGCTCCACGACTTCGTCGAGTCCATCGCGGCAGCCAAGCGTGACGTCGCCTCTCCGACCGGGTATCGCTCGGCTGTCGATCCGGTCACATACGCGCTTCTGGGCTGGCTTCGCTTCCTGGACGCCAAAGGGCTCGACCTGTGGGCGGCCACCGACGCTCTTCTGGTCGAGCACCGGGACAACGAAGTAAAGGCCGTCATGCAGTCTCCGCGCGCGAAGCAGGAGAAGCGCCTGGCCATGCGGACCGTCAATGATCGTTTGCGCTGGATCTATCGCTTCTATGCATGGTGTCGACGGGATGCGCTGCTGGGCGTGGCCGTTTTGGGCCTGAAGGGGCCGGTCACCTCGACCCTCTGCGAGCCCGCGGCGCGCACGAGTCAAGGAAAGCCCAAGCGCGATCCCGCAACCGACTATCCGAAGTGTTTCAAGCGAGTATCAGGCCGGGGAAGTGGTAAGCAACATTTTGCTACCAGCGAGGAGAAGCGAAGGCTCATCGAGGCGCTGACGACCAGTGACGACGCATTCGTGCGCGAGAGGAACCGACTGTGGATCGAGCTGACTGACCGCGTCGGTTGGCGCGCTGTAACGCTCACAGGCTTGGAGGTAGACGACTTTTCGCCGGATCGATCGACCGAGCTGGACGATGGCAGTCGCCTGGTATCGCCCAAAGTACAAAAGTTCGGCTACGGCGACAGCTTCGAGGTTCCCGCGACGCTTTTCGCACGCGTGACGCGGTTTATTGCCGCGCGCGAGGCTCGTATGAAGCAGAACGGGTGGTCGGAAGCGGTATCGCAGCGAAGGCTCTTCACCAGTGCCACATCAGGGCGGCCGTTGGGCGACCAGACCATCGTGCAGGCGTTCGGCAAGGCGTATCGCGCGATTGGTGTACCTGCGCGTCAGGGGGCCGGCCACCACAGTCTGCGGCGAAAATTCGGCGATGGGGCGGCCGTGCAGGAGCTCCAGTCCCGCAAGGAGCTCGGCCTCTCGACAGCTGCGGAAGACGTGATGCACGCGACCGCGCGGAAGCTCGGACAGCGCAGCATTGCGTCGCAGACGCCTTACCAGCGCGCCGTTCGGTCAGGCACGCGCGAGTCGACGGTTGCGAAGCTCAGCCAGACGGTCGAGGAGCAGAATTCCGTCATTGCCGATCAAGACGAGGAAATTCGCCGCTTGCGGCTTGAGGTGGAGCGAGCAAAGGCTGGGCTCCAGACTTAGGGGGTCGGCGAGACGCCTCGCGACCGGTCTCGGGGATCAGTCAGCGCCGGCGCTACTCAGCAGGCGTCATCGGTGTGAACGCGCGAGCGATCAGAAGACTTTCGGGCTCGTACGGAAGCGTCCAGAAGGCTGCTCCCAGCCGTGTCAGCTTGGACGCGAACAAACGGCTGGCAGCACTTTCAGGGGTCGGCTGAAACGGTACGAAGGCGCAGTTCGACCAGTCGCCGTTGGCGAGGCGCTGGGCGCGCTTGCGCAACTCCGTGTAGATCCCTTCGCGAATCACGCCCGTCTCCGTGCTGCGAAGTTGCTGCGCCAAGGACGCGCCGTAGCGGGTGGCGGCCCAGCAGCAGTAGCGCCACTGTGCGATGGGAAGAACCTGCCGGCTATCCCGGACGACAAATGCCAGGTCGGATGCCCACGAGGTCTCGAAATGATGGCGGGCCAGTTGGGATTCGAAGAACCGCTCGGCTTCGGAGGCAGCGAGTTCGTGCCATAGGCGGATGCGCGACGCGAGTCCGTAATTGTCGTGGGGGACCTCTTCGAGAAAGTCCTCAAGCGCTTGCAAAAGGCCAGGCCGCAGGTAGTCCTTCCAGGCATACCGCCACTGGATCTGCTCGATCGGCGTCTCTTCCGCGGTCGGGTCCAGCTCCCATCGGGCGTCTGGCCACGGCGCTTCGATGATCCCCTGCTCGCGTAGGGCATGGAGCATTGCAAGGGAGTGGCGACGGGTGGGCGCTACCGGGATGCGCTTGTGCTGGGCCATCAGCAGCGCAGCAAGCGCCAGGCAACCTTGGATCCCCAAGTCGTCCAGGGTAGGCGCTGGTACGGGGGCCATGAACGGGCCTCCGCCCTCGCTGGTAAGCATCCTAAGTTTACCATAGTATCGCTGGCGGCCGGTCTTTCTCACCCTATTGGCATGGCCAAGTTGAGCAAGACTGTCAAAAGGGTGCAGCCATCGACCACGTTCTCGAAACGCCTCAGGCAGGCACGGGAGCGCGCGGGGCTGACACAAACCGAGCTCGGCCTTCGGGTCGGGATGGACCCGTCAGCCGCCAGTCCGCGAATGAACCAGTACGAGAAGGGCATCCACGAGCCCCCGCACGCGATGGTCAAGCGTCTCGCGGAGGAGCTTGGCGTGCCGGCAGC
Source organism: uncultured Gemmatimonadota bacterium (assembly GCA_937906875.1). GTDB lineage: Bacteria > Gemmatimonadota > Gemmatimonadetes > Gemmatimonadales > Gemmatimonadaceae > CALCHX01. The sequence goes on from CALCHX010000101.1 coordinate 10,021, forward strand.
CTTCTTGTTCGTAGACGACGATCGGCTCGCGGATCTGCTGCTCTTATGGACCGAGCTCGGGGACGAGGGTCACGAGAAGCTTCTGCGGTACGCCAAGCGGCAGGTAAAGGCGCAGGAGTAGGTGTGTGCCACTGCATGAGGTGAGTCGACCGGGCGCTGGCAGGACGACGTCAATGCTGGGTCACGATCCGGGCTTGACCCTGTAGTAGCTCCAGACTCTAGTATCGGTCGCCTGTCCCCGGGAGCTTCAGCATGGCCGAGACATACGACGTCATCATCATTGGCGGTGGACCAGGCGGCTATCCGGCCGCGATTCGTGGCGCGCAGCTGGGTCTCAAAGTCGCTTGCATCGAACGTCGCCGGCGCCTGGGTGGGACATGCCTCAACATTGGCTGCATTCCGTCCAAGGCCCTGCTCGAGTCATCCGAGCGCTTCCACGCGGCCTCGAGCGAATTCGCGGTGCACGGGGTCGAGTTCGATGGGTTGCGGGTCAACCTGCCCCGGTTGCTGGCTCACAAGGATGATGTCGTCGCCGGCCTGGGCAACGGCATCGACTTCCTCTTCAAGAAGCACGGCGTAACGCGCCTGCAGGGTAGCGGCCGGATCGCAGCGCCAGGGCGCGTCGAAGTCACGGACGATGCCGGGCACACTCAAGAGTTTTCAGGCCGCTGGATCATCATCGCGACCGGATCGGACAGCACGCCGCTGCGCGGCGTCGAGGTCGATGAGGATCGGATCGTATCGTCGACAGGCGCGCTTTCGTTCCCGGAGGTGCCCGCGCACCTCGTGGTCATCGGTGCGGGCTACGTCGGCCTCGAACTCGGCTCGGTGTGGCGTCGACTGGGTGCCCGAGTCACCGTGGTCGAATACCTTGACCGCATCACACCAGGAATGGACGTCGAAGCAGCGACGGTGCTGCACAAGGCGCTGAAGTCGCAGGGCTTCGAGTTCCGCCTCTCCCAGAAAGTCGTCGGCGCGGCAGTGAACGGTGACGGTGTTGAGCTCTTGATCGAACCGGCCAACGGCGGTGCTCAGGATCGGATCCACGCTGATCGGGTGCTGGTCTCCATCGGGCGTCGGCCCTTCACCGAGGGACTAAACCTGGAACAGCTCGGCGTGGAGCGCGACGCGAAGGGCTTCATCAAGGTCGACGACCACTGGCGCACGAATGTCGAAGGGATCTACGCGATCGGCGATGTCATCGGTGGCGCGATGCTCGCGCACAAGGCGAGCGAAGAGGGTGTTGCGTTGATCGAGCAGCTGGCGGGACTGCCGGGGCATGTGAACTACGGGACGATCCCGGCCGTGATCTACACGGCACCCGAGGTGGGCTCGGTCGGTCAGACGGAGGAGCAGCTCAAGGCTGCAGGCATCCCATACAAGGTGGGGCGATTCCCCTTCAGCGCCAGCGCGCGTGCACGTGCCAAGGCGCAGACCGATGGGCTCGCCAAGGTGCTGGCGCACGCGGAGACGGACCGCATTCTTGGCGTACACATCGTGGGCCCGGAGGCGGGCTCGCTCATCCATGAGGCCGTCGTCGCGATGGAGTTCAGCGGATCGGCGGACGACGTGGCGCGCAGCTGCCACGCCCATCCCACGCTCCCGGAGGCCCTGAAGGAAGCTGCGATGGCGGTGAACGGCTGGGCCCTGCACATCTAACGCGAGGGTTCGCTCCTTCCTTGCCGCGTGTCTGATCGCCGCAGAAGGTCCGCGGCAGGATGGTCTACGCCCCAGTTACGGGCGCAGGGGCGCCAGTACCGCGCGGAGCCGGCGCGGGAATATCGAAGACGAGCACGGTCATGATCAGTTCGCGATTGCTATCGGCCGGGTGGTGCATCACGAACCGGTACCCGGACTCGTGGGTCCAGGCAGGCGTCCGCTTGTAGTTCGCGTGGGCCTCGGTGGTCTTCTTGACCTCCTCCAGCACTTTCGTCGTATCCCTGTTTCGATTGAAGACGACGATTGCGGCCTTGGTATCACGCCAGGCGGAGTAGCCGAGCAGCTGGTCGATCGTCGCGGCGTAGCCTTTGGCGCCTTTCCAGAACTTGCACTCGGCAATGAAGATGTTCCTGTCCTGCTCCCGGATCAGGATGTCGGTCTTGCCCTGGTTGTTGAACGTCTCTCCCGTCGCGGAACCCTGGTAGTGGCCGTTCAGCTGTACGAGGTAGTGGTCGCGAAGGGACTCCTCGTCCATCCGCGCGAAGGTCGCGGGGCTGCGCTCCATGACGGTCGTCATGTTCTGGATCACGTCGAGGATGTGGTCGTAATGCTCCATCGCCAGGACAGGCTCCGGCTTGAATGGCGCAGTCGAGGCCGCCGGCAGTGTAGGCACTGCCTTCCTGCGCACGGCAGGAACGACATAGGTCTCCGGTGCGCCTGCGCGCTCACGCAACGGGATGCCGAGTCCAGCGACCAAGCCCTGCTGGTGGAGGACTTGCTCGCGTCGTCGCCGGATCGCTTGGTCGGCAATCGCACCCAGAGAGCCGTTATAGGCCTCCAGGTCATTCCTGATCCATGCGAGGTGTCGCTCCACTTCGTCGATCTCGCGATCGATCAAAGCACGGACCGCCTCGGGCCCTCCCTGCTGGCCAGGCGTAAACGCCAAGGTCAGCGTCTGCGCTCCGGCGACCCCTCGAGGCGGCGACATCGTGAAGGTGCTCGCCCGCGACATGAAGAGGTCCCGGTCGCCAACGAACGGAATGTGCACGTAAAGCCGCTGGACCGTTGCAGTGAACCGGTGACCGTAGTCCTCCCTCGTCTCGGTTTCCTCTTTCGACTCGACGCTCCATTGGTCCCGGTAAAGCGCAGGAGGCTCCATGTGGTACTTCTCGACGAAGAAGCGGGCAAGGTCGTCAGGTGATGTGTTCAAAAGCCGGTTGGGGTCGAGGGCGCGCACTTCGCTATCGATCGCATGGCGGCGTGCATCAAGCGATGCGCGAAGGTCGAGATTGCTGAAAAGCAGATTGCTGCGGTCTGACAGGCCCATTCATGGCTTCCTTCTCGGTCGACCCCAAGGTCACTCAACGTGACGAGCCCATCGGACATCACTTCCGCGGCTGCGTCTCGAGCTGCCTGCATTGTTGCACCGGAGCGAGCCGTGCCCCAGCGACGGGTCTAGGCTGCAGGCAGGCGTCGCAGATTTTGGGACGGCTGCAAGGAGGATGCGATAAGGAATCAACTCAGGGGTGTAGGTATGGACAGAAGTGCGTGGATGTTGGTGAGAGCGTGTCTACCCGGTGCAGTGCTGTTTGCCGGAGCGCTCGTGTCGGCCGCACTACTCGCCGGCTTGAATCGAGGGCCATTGGCTGCAGGCTTGTTCGACATGCTCCGGTGGGTGCCGATCGCAATGGCCGGAGTGGGCTTTCTGCTCATAGGCGCCGCAAGTTATCGGCTATGGCGCTGGGAGCGCGGGATGGGCCCGTCGTGCGTAACGTGCGGTGGCCCGTTGGGACACGAGCGCGAGGGGCGCGCCAATCGCGGCGGCGCATTTCGGCGGTGCTATGCCTGCGGCAAAGCCGTGAACCACCGGTACTACGCCCATCAGTAGCGGAAACCGTTGGAGATCGGGTATCGCCGTTCGCGCCCAAATGCGCGTCGACTGACCTTGGGTCCAGGGGCTGCCTGCTGCCGCTTCCACTCCGCGATGCGAACCAGTCGCAGGATGTTGTCGACCAGCTGCTCGCCGAAGCCGGCAGCGACGATCTCGGCGCGCGACTGTTCCTGATCGATGTGCCTGAAGAGCAGTGCGTCAAGGACATCGTAGGGCGGTAATGAGTCCTGGTCCTTCTGATCGGGCCGCAGCTCCGCGGAGGGAGCGCGCTGGATGACGCCCTGGGGGATCGCGAGGGGCCCCACGGTGTTGCGCCAGTGCGCGAGGCGGTAGACCTCGGTCTTGTAGACGTCCTTGAGCGGTGCATAGCCGCCGACCATGTCACCGTAGATCGTGGCGTATCCGACCGCGTATTCGCTTTTGTTGCCTGTGGTCAGCACCAATCCGCCGAGCTTGTTGGACAGCGCCATCAGCATTGCTCCGCGAATGCGCGCCTGCAGGTTCTCCTCCGTGGTATCGATAGCCGCGCCTTTGAACACCGGCGCGAGCGTATCCAGATATGCCTGGAAAGGCGTCTCGATCGGCAGCGTCAGCATCGGCACGCCCAGTGCTTCGCATTGCGCGGAGGCCAGATCGTTCGAGAGCTCCGCCGTGTAGCGCGAGGGCATGCGCACCGCGGTGACGTTGCTGCCGCCCAGTGCGTCGGCGGCGATCGCGAGCACCAGTGACGAGTCGATCCCACCTGAGAGGCCCAGGATCACCTTGTCGAACCCATTCTTCTTGCAGTAGTCGCGAGTGCCGATGACCAGCGCCTGGTACATCAGGCCGTCCTCGCTTTCATCCGCGCTGCGCGGCCAGGCGATCGGCGTGAAGGTCTGCAGCTCCGGGTCGAAGTCCGTGATCAGCAGGTGTTCCTCAAACGCGGTGGCAGCCGGGGCGACCGCACCGCGGGCGTCTGCCAGCAGCGACGCCCCATCGAAAACCGTAGAGTCCTGCCCGCCCACGACATTGACGTAGGCGATGGCAGTCCCGTTGTCCCGCGCACGCTCGGCAAGGAGCGCATCGCGCTCGGCATGCTTGTGGCGTTCGAAAGGCGAGGCGTTCGGCACGAGCACCAGGCGCGCACCCGCCGCGGCGGTCTCGGCCATCGGCTCCAGGCCCCACAGGTCCTGGCAGATCAACAGGCCAACTGGAACCGGGCCGACCTGGAAGACGCAAACGCCCCCGTCCGGATCGGTCTCGAAGTAACGGCGTTCGTCGAAAACAGCGTGATTGGGCAGGTCCCGCTTGCGATAGATCGTTTCGATGCGCCCTTCGCGAATGACGCTTGCAGCGTTGTAGACCACGCTGCCCGCGGCTTCGGGCCAGCCGACGACCGCGACGATACCCTGCGTCGAATGCGCAATCGCCCGCACGGCCGAGTCGCACTCCGCGAGGAACTGGGGGCGAAACAGCAGGTCCTCCGGCGAATAGCCGCTGACGCAGAGTTCGGGGAAAACGATCAGGTCAGCCCCGTGCGCGTCGCGCGCCTGCTCGATGAGCGTCTGGATCCGCCTGACGTTGCCGGCGATATCTCCGACCGGGAAGTCGTACTGGGCCAGGGCGATGCGCATCACGCCGCCTCGCCCGGGGCAGGAGAGTGCTTGAGGGCGTCGAGGATGGCGCACTGGGCCCGAACGCCGCCACCGCAGCTGCGGATGGTGCGCTCCAGCTCGCGCGCCACGCGCTGCAGGTCGCGAATGCGTTCCTGGACGTCGATCAGGTGCTGCTGCGCGAGGCGGGTGACGTCCTCGCACGCCAGATCGCCGTTCTGGTCCAGCCGCATCAGGCTTCGGATCTCGTCCAGGCTGAAGCCCAGATCCCGACCCCGGGTAATGAAGCGCAGACGTTCCACGTCCTGCTCCGAATACGACCGGTACCCGCTGCCCGTCCGGGTTGGCGACGGCATGAGGCCGATCCGCTCGTAGTACCGGATCGTTTCCAGGTGGCAGCCGCTTGCCTGGGAGGCTTCGCTGATCTTCACGCTCGGATCCCTTGACTCTGTAGTCGCTACGGACTCTACGATGCCAGCTCCGTCGAAGCGTGAAAAGTCGATGTTCCCGATTGCCCAGCGCTGCGTACTGTCCGTCCTCCTTGCCGTGGTGGGGCTGGCGTCCGCTTGTTCGGTACGCGCGGCCGACCCGGCGGCCGAGGCGCGGCAGGCATGGCAGCTGCTCGACTACATCGCGGTCGACTACCCCGCGGCGATCCAGAACGGTGAGGTGGTCGACGCGGGCGAATACGCGGAGATGCAGGAGTTCACCGCATCCGTCAGCGCGAAGCTGGCCGCATTACCGTCGGGCGCGGGGCACGCGGCGCGCCTTGCGAAGGCCAAGCAACTGCAAGGGCTGGTGGCCGAGCGCGCTGACGCAGAGCAGATCGCCCGCAGCGCAGGGGCCTTGGCGTCCGAGCTCCTGACCGTCTACAAGATCGAGGCCGCGCCCGCCGCGGTCCCGGATCTGGCGCGGGGCGCGGCCCTGTACGCCCAGCAGTGCACCGCGTGCCATGGCGCGACCGGCCGAGGCGGTGGTCCCGCTGCCGCCGGCATGGATCCGCCCCCGATCGCCTTCACCGACGCCGACCGTGCAAAGCACCGCAGCCCGCTGTCGCTCTACCAGGTCATTTCGCAAGGACTGCCGGGCACCGCGATGATGAGCTACGCCCATCTGTCAAACGATGATCGATGGGCCTTGGCCTATTACACCGGCGGACTGGCGTACGACGCGGCGGCCCGGGAACAGGGTGCGGCGGTCTGGGCAGACAACGAGCAGGTGCGTCGCGTATTTCCCGACCTGGCTGCGTTATCGGGCGCTACCGAAGCCGACATCTCGAAAACGCTGGGAGCGGACAGGGCGCGCGCGATCACCGCCTATCTGCGTGGTGAGCCGAGTGCCGTGGCCGCCTCCTCGCCAGTCAACAGCAATGCATCTCTAGCGCTGGCCCGTCAGCGCCTGCAGCAGAGCGTTGCCGCCTACCGGTCGGGTGACCGGGGGCAGGCGTCGGCACTGGCTTTGTCCGCGTATCTCGACGGTATCGAGCCTGTCGAGCCGCAGCTCGGATCGCGGAACCGCAAGCTTCTCCGACAGATCGAGTCCGCCATGGCGACCCTTCGCGCCAGGATCGGCGAGGGCGCACCGACCTCCGCCGTCGAAGCTCAGGCCGCAGCGGTCGGACAGCTGCTGGACCGCAGCGAGTCGGCGCTTGCCGACCGGAGCAATAGCACCACCACAGCGTTCCTGGGCAGCTTCACCATCCTCTTGCGCGAAGGGGTCGAAGCCCTGCTGATCGTCATCGGCATGATCGCCTTCCTGCGCAAGGCCGAGCGCAGGGATGTGCTGCCGTACGTGCATGCCGGATGGATCGGTGCGCTGTTGGCGGGCGGCGTAACGTGGGCCATCGCGACGTATGCAGTGAGCATTAGTGGCGCGGAGCGGGAGGTCACCGAAGGGCTGTCGGCACTGTTCGCGGCGATCGTCCTGCTCAGCGTCGGCATCTGGATGCACCAGAAGAGCACGGCCGGCCGCTGGCAGCAGTACCTGCAGGAAAAGATGTCCGCGGCGCTCACGCGTCGTTCCGCGACCTTCCTGTTCGTGCTGTCGTTCGTCGCGGTGTACCGAGAGGTCTTCGAGACCATCCTGTTCTACGCCGCGATGTGGAACGAACAGGACAGCTCCGCGATCCTCGCCGGGCTGGGTTTGGGCCTGGTCGTCCTGGCCGTCATCGCATTCGCGCTGCTGCGACTGGGAACGCGATTGCCGATCGGCCAGTTCTTCCGCTTCAGCTCGATCCTGATCGCCGTCCTTGCCGTGGTGCTTGTGGGCAAGGGGGTGGCGGCGCTGCAGGAAGCCGGCTGGATCAGCCAGGCCTTGGCTGCCGTGCCACAGATCGAGTGGCTGGGCCTTTACCCGACGTGGCAGTCGATCCTCGCCCAGCTCGCCGTCGCGGCGATCGCCATCTTCGGTTTCGTCGCCAATGCGCGTGGCGCAAAGGCCATGCCTTCCGCGCACGAGCCTCCGAGAGGTAATGCATGATTGCGGTACTTCGCCCCTGGGTATGGATGCCTAGCGGCAATACCGGTGGTGCACGAGTCGGTGCGCTGCGCTCGATGCCAGTTGCCGATGAAATCCGTCCCTTTCTGGAACCCCACCGATGAGTGACTGCGGCTGCCACCACGAAGCGAAAAATGCTCAGGAACGCAAGATCCTGATGATTGCGCTTGCCCTCAACGCTACGATGGCCGTCGTCGGCGGTATTGCAGGCTGGATTGGCCAGTCCACAGGCCTGCTCGCCGATGCGCTCGACATGCTTTCGGACGCCACGGCCTATGCGATCGGCTTGGTCGCCATTGGCCGCACCGCGAGCTTCAAGGCCAATGCGGCCACGCTCAGCGGCATCGCCCTGCTGCTGCTCGGCCTGGGCGTCCTGTTCGAGGTGGGACGTCGCGTGGTCTACGGCGCCGAGCCGGCCAGCGGGTGGATGATCGGCACGGCCGCCGTGTCGCTCATCGTGAACATGTCGGTCCTTCGGATGCTCGCTCCGCTCAAGTCCGGCGAGGTGCATCTCCGGGCCACATGGATATTCACGCGCGCGGACATCGTCGCAAACGTGGGTGTGATCGTGGCGGGCATGCTCGTGTTTTGGCTGCGTTCACCTATTCCTGACTACGTCATCGGCACCCTGATCGGGCTCTACGTCGTCAAGGAAGCCGTGTCGATCCTGGTGGAAGCGCGCCGCGCGCGTCGCGGCGGCCCGACGCCCAACGGGTCGAGCTAGGTGCTTGGTAGAGCCTGCCATCGCCGAGCGGTTGCTCCAGACCCGGCGGTCGGCACCCACCCTTTTGAAATAGTGTACAGCTTGATGATCGCCTAACTTATCCACCGTGCTGAGCTGGAATGGCCCCCGCTGGAGAAACACGCTGCGCGTGCTCGCGTTGGCGCTGCTCGTGCTCAGCATGGTGGCCCGGCCTGTGCTAGCTGCGATCGGAGAGGCGCACGAACTGGCGCATGATCCTAGCGGTCGGCATGTTCATGTCGCCGAAGCGGGCGGGACGGCCGCGGACGCGGCACCGGAAGAACGCTCAGTCGGGCACGCCCTGCTCCATTTCGCGCACTGTTGCGCCCAGCTGTCGGTGGCCATGGCGGATGGGCTGTTCATCCCCGCCGTAATGCCGCGCAGTTCGCTCGCGGTGCGCCCCGAGGTGGCGCCACCCGGTTCGGGCGCCCGCGTCTCGCCGTTCCGACCTCCCATCGCGGGCTGACGAACGCGCCGATTAATGCGGCGCAGCGCTGTTCGTCTCATCTTCCCTGGAGTTTTCCCATGCGATCGCGATTCGCGGCTACGGCCGCGTGCGTCGCAGCGATGCTGTTCACCCATTCTGCATCCGCTGCCGACCGTTTGACCCTTGACGACGCGTTTGCGCGCGTCGGGCAGGCACACCCTGATTTGCGACTGGCCGGCGGCCAGCGCAACGTATTGAATGCGGAACTCGACCGGGCGAGCTTCAGGCCGCCGCTCGTGGTCGGCGCATCGGCCGAGAACGTGCTCGGGACCGGCGAGGCGAGCGGCCTGTCGGGCGCGGAGCTGACCCTCACTCTCGCATCCGTCCTTGAACGCGGCGGCAAGCTCGACGCCCGCCGCGCGCTGGTGCAGTCGCGGATCGACTCGCTGGCGATCCAGCGGGAGGCCAAGCGGCTCGACCTCCTGGCGGAAGTGGCGAGGCGCTACCTCGCCGTCGTTTCGGCGCAAAAGCAGCGCGAAATCGCCGACCTTGACATCGCGCAGCGCCGCCGAACCGTCGCAGGTGCCCGGGAGCGGCTGAATGCCGGCGCCTCACCCGAATCGGTCGTACTTACCGCCGAGGCCATGCTCGCCCGCGCCGAGCTGGAACGGGCCCGCGCCGTGCAGCGCGAGGCCGGCGCGCGGCAGCATCTGGCCGCCCTGTGGGGCGAGCGCGACCCGAATTTTCAAGTGGTCGCGACCAATCCCATGGCGCTGCCGAAGGTGTCGGGCTTCGACGAGTTGACGACATGGCTCGCCCGCACGCCCGAGATCGCCCAATTCGCCGGCGAACAGCGCATCCGCGAAGCGCGGCTGCAGCTGGCTCGCACGCAGGCGACCCCGGACATTGACTGGCAGGTCGGCGTGCGCCGGCTCCAGGCGACGGACGACTTCGGCTTCGTGGCCAGCGCCTCCATGCCTCTGGGGGCACGCACCCGCGCGCAGCCCGAAATCCGGGTGGCGGAGGCCGAGCTCGCGCTGCTCGAGATCGAGCGCGAGAGCCGCAACATCTCACTGTATTCGACGCTCGCCGACGCGCATGCGCGCTACCTGTCCGCGCAGCTCGAGGTGCGCCGGCTGGCCAGCGACGTCATCCCCAAGCTCGGTCGCGCCGAGGCGGCTGCCGAGCGGGCATACCGCGCGGGCGCCATCAGCTATCTCGAATGGGCGCAGTTGCAGTCCGAACGCACCAATGCCCGCAAGCAACAACTCGAAGCCGCGCTGGAAGCCCAGCGCGCCCTGATCGAAATCCAGCGCCTGACCGGCCAGCCCTTCGTGGCGGCCCCCGCAGAGCGCGTATCCGGAGAGACCCCATGAGGCGCCCCGTTCTGATCCTGTCCGCACTGGCCTATGCCCTGCTTCTGGCCGGCTGCGGCGACAAGTCGACCCCCGCGGAAAACAGGGGAGGCGCAGAGGCCAGCGAGCATGCCGAGGGCGAGGAGCATGCGGAGGGCGAGGCCGGCCACGCGGAGGGCGAGGGCGAGGAAGGCGGCGGCCACGCGGATGAAGTGCCGTCGACCACCATGCCCGCGCAGCGCGCCGCCGCCAATGGCGTCCGGTCCGAGCGGGTCGGGCAGGGGACGATCGCCGACCAGCACGAGGTGCAGGGCCTGCTGACGCCGGTCGAGGGCAGCATCGCGAAGGTGCAGGCCCGTTTCCCGGGGCCGATCCGAGCGCTGCGCGCGAACGTCGGCGATACGGTGCGTGCCGGGCAGCCGCTGGCCACGATCGAGAGCAACCTGAGCCTGACCACCTACACGGTGAGCGCGCCGATCTCGGGCGTCGTCCTCGCGCGCGACGCATCGGTGGGCGCTGTCGCCACCGAAGGCTTCGCCCTGTATGAGATCGCCAATCTCGGCGACCTGTGGGTCGACCTGCATGTCTTCGGCCGGGATGCGCAACACATCGGCCCCGGCAACGCCGTCGTCATCACGCGCATGAGCGATGGCGAGACCGCCGAGACCCGCATCGAACGCATCCTGCCCAGCACGGCCACCGCCAGCCAGAGCACGGTCGCCCGGGCACGGATCAGGAATTCGGACGGCATGTGGCGCCCGGGTTCGGCGGTACGTGCTCGCATCACGGTGGACGAACAGGCCACGGCCATGACGATCCCGCTGGCGGCCGTGCAGAAGGCCGGCGAGGAAGACGTGGTCTATGTCGTGGCGGGCGAGAAATACACGCAGCGGGTCGTGCGGCTGGGCAAACGCGACGCACGCCGCGTCGAGGTGCTTTCGGGCCTCAAGCCGGGCGAGGTCGTCGTGACCGAGCAGAGCTTCCTCATCAAGGCGGACATCGAGAAGTCGACCGCCGAACATGACCACTGAGGCGGCCGCGACCATGCTCGAGAAAATCATTCGATTCGCGATCGCGCATCGGTGGCTGATGCTGGTTCTCACCCTGGCGCTCGTGGGCGTCGGCGTGTGGAGCTTCACCAAGCTGCCGATCGATGCGACCCCCGACATCACCAACGTCCAGGTCCAAATCAACACGGAGGCACCGGGCTATTCGCCGCTCGAGGCCGAGCAGCGCGTCACCTTCCCGATCGAGACGGCGGTCGCCGGGCTCCCGGGCCTGGACTACACCCGCTCGATTTCGCGCTACGGGCTCTCGCAGGTGACCGTCGTGTTCAAGGATGGGACCGACATCTTCTTCGCGCGCCAGCAGGTGTCCGAGCGCCTGCAGCAGGCCCGGTCGCAACTGCCGCCCGGGCTGGAACCGATGATGGGCCCGATTGCCACCGGCATGGGCGAGATCTTCATGTACACGGTGAAAGCCGAGCCCGGCGCCCGCAAGAAGGATGGCTCACCCTATACGGCGACTGATCTTCGCACCCTGCAGGACTGGGTGATCCGCCCGCAGCTTCGCAACGTGCCGGGCGTGACCGAGGTCAACACCATCGGCGGCTACGAGCGGCAGATCCACATCACGCCGGATCCTGCCGTGCTGGTGTCGCTGGACTTCACGCTCGAGGACATCGTCACCGCGTTGGCCGCCAACAACCAGAACGTCGGCGCCGGGTACATCGAACGCAACGGTCAGCAGTTGCTCGTCCGTGTCCCTGGCCAAGTCGATGACCTCGAGGCGATCCGCAACATCGTGCTGGACCGGCGCGAGGGCGTACCGATCCGCGTGCGCGACGTCGCGGCCGTCGGCGAAGGCAAGGAGCTGCGCACCGGTGCGGCGACCGAGAACGGCGAGGAGGTCGTCGTCGGCACCGTAGTGATGCTCGTGGGGGCCAACAGCCGGGACGTCTCGCAGGCCGCGGGCGCGAAGCTCGCGGCTGCCAATGCCAGCCTCCCCAAGGGGGTGCGCGCCGAGCCCGTGTACGACCGGACCTCGCTCGTCGATCGCACGATCAAGACCGTCGCCAAGAACCTGGTCGAGGGCGCGCTGCTGGTGATCGTGGTGCTGTTCCTGCTGCTCGGCAACATCCGGGCTGCGCTCATCACCGCGGCGGTCATTCCTCTGGCGATGCTGTTCACCCTGACCGGTATGGTGCGTGGCGGAGTATCGGGCAACCTCATGAGCCTGGGCGCGCTCGACTTCGGCCTGATCGTCGACGGCGCGGTCATCATCATCGAGAACTGCCTCAAGCGCTTCGGCGAACTCCAGCAGCGCCTGGGCCGGACCATGACCGACGAGGAGCGCTTCGATGCGACGGCATCGGCCACCGCCGAGGTGATCCGCCCCAGCCTGTTCGGCGTGGGCATCATCACGGCCGTGTATTTCCCGATCTTCGCCCTCTCCGGAATCGAGGGGAAGATGTTCCATCCCATGGCCATCACGGTCGTCCTTGCACTGACCGGCGCGATCCTCCTCTCCCTCACCTTCGTGCCGGCGGCGATCGCGCTGTTCCTGGGCGGCCGCGTGGCGGAACACGAGAACAAGGTGATGGCCTGGTTCTCGCGGCGCTACGCGCCGCTGCTGTCCTGGACCCTGCGGCACCGGTGGCCGGTGATCGGCTCGGCGCTCGGGCTGGTCGTCCTGACCGGCCTGCTCACCACGCGCCTGGGCTCGGAGTTCATTCCCAATCTGGACGAGGGGGACCTGACGGTCCAGGCGCTGCGCATTCCGGGCACGAGCCTGACGCAGTCGCTCGAGATGCAGGAAAAGCTGGAGAAGGCCTTGGCGAAGGTGCCGGAGGTCAAGCGTGTATTCGGCAAGATCGGCACGGCCGAAGTGGCCAGCGACCCGATGCCTCCCTCGATCGCCGATACCTTCGTGATGCTCAAGGATCGCGACGACTGGCCTGATCCGGGCAAGCCCAAGGACCAGCTTGTCGCCGAGATCCAGGAGCTGCTGGAGACCATACCGGGCAACAACTACGAGGTGACGCAACCCATCCAGATGCGCACGAACGAGCTCATCTCGGGCGTTCGCGCGGACGTCGCAATCAAGATCTACGGCGACAACCTCGACCAGCTCGTGCGCACGGCCGCGCAGGTGCAACAGGTGATGAGCCAGGTCGAGGGGGCGTCCGACGTCAAGACGGAGCAGGTGACCGGGCTGCCGCTGCTCACGGTCGAGCCGGACCGGCAGGCGCTGGCCAACTACGGCCTCAACCCGTCCGACGTGCAGGACACCGTCGCCACCGCGATCGGCGGCGAGGAGGCGGGCCAGCTGTTCGAGGGCGACCGCCGGTTCGACCTGGTGGTTCGTCTGCCGGAGGAGATGCGCCAGGATCCGGCCGCCCTGGGCGATCTGCCCATCGCGCTCGGGGGTGGCGGCAGTCAGGCCGACGAATCGGGACGAGAGGCCACATGGCGCGGCGGCGAAGCGCGCACCGTCCCGTTGCGCGAGGTCGCGCGCGTGGAGTCGCAGCTCGGGCCGAACCAGATCAATCGCGAGAACGGCAAGCGGCGGATCGTGGTGACCGCGAACGTGCGGGGCCGCGACCTGGGTAGCTTCGTCCAGGACCTGCAATCGGCGGTCAACGCCAAGGTCCGACTGCCGGAAGGCTACTGGATCGACTACGGCGGCACGTTCGAACAGCTGGTCTCCGCAAGCCGCCGTCTGGCGGTCGTCGTGCCCGTTACGCTGGTCGTGATCTTCGGCCTGCTGTTCATGGCCTTCGGTTCGGCGAAGGATGCGTCGATCGTGTTCAGCGGCGTACCACTGGCCCTGACCGGCGGCGTGATCGCGCTCTGGCTACGCGGCATTCCGCTGTCGATCTCTGCCGGCGTCGGCTTCATCGCGCTTTCGGGTGTCGCGGTGCTCAACGGCTTGGTGATGATCGCCTTCATCAAGAACCTCCGCGAACAGGGCATTGCGCTCGACAAAGCCGTCTTCGAGGGCGCCCTCGGACGCCTGCGCCCGGTGCTCATGACTGCACTGGTCGCCTCGCTCGGGTTCGTGCCCATGGCCTTGAACGTGGGCGCGGGGTCCGAGGTCCAGCGGCCACTCGCGACCGTGGTCATCGGCGGAATCGTGTCGTCGACCCTGCTGACGCTGCTCGTGCTGCCCGTGCTGTACCGGTGGCTCCACAAGGACAGCGACGAGCCGCTGGAGCCGCCGCACCCCGAGTTGACCCATCGTGCCGCCTGACGCCCCCCTCGCGACGAAGCGGCGTTTCCGGCCGGGGCCCCGCGGGGTTCCGGTGGGTGGGGTGATTGCAGCGGCCGCGGTCGTTTTCACCGCCACGTCGATGCCGCTCGTCTGGCCCGCGATATCGGTGCAGGAGGCCTTCGATCAAGGCATCGGGGTCGGCACGTTCGCCGCGCCGACACTGGCCGGCTTTGCGTTCAACACGATCCTGCTGGCGATCGTCGCCGGCCGTCTTTCTCCACGGCACACCGAGGTGCGGGAAGCGGCATTCCGTCGCGCGTTCGGCGTCCTCAGTCTGGTCCGAATGCGCGCGGAAACGCGTCAGGCCTCGTTAGCCCTGGCCGATGGATGCGCTCGTCTGGTGCCGAGATCTTCGAATTGCACCGGTGGCGACCGTGTCAGGCGCGCGGCGATCCACCCGCCCGTTTGCGGGTCTCCAGTTGTGCGCGGTCGTTTCGCGTTTCCCTTTCGACCCACCGGCCACCGCGTCGAGAACCGAGGACATCGCCCATGACCGACCCGCTTCGCATCGACATTCCCCTCGTCCTCCCCGAGGTGACCGACGCAGCCGATCGCTGTGTCGGCCGGCTGCTCGCCGACCTGCAGGCGCGAGAGGGCGTTTCTAAGGCGCACGTCGTTGCGGCGACCGAGTTCACGCCCCCGCAGCTGTGCGTGCATTACGACCCGGCGGTGCTGACGCTGCCGCGGATCCGTCAGCTGGTGAGCGCGGCGGGTGCACAGGTGGCGGCGCAGTTCGGGCATGCGACCTGGCAGGTTGGCATGCCGCACGCCCGACGGGCGCGCACCCTCACCGAGCACCTGCGGTCGATCCCGGGGGTGTTGGATGGTGCGGTCGGCGCGAGCGGCGTGGCGCGCGTGGAATTCGATCGAACCGTCAGTTCGGAGCAGGCCATTCGCGGTGAGCTCGAGCGCTTGGCGGGTGACAGTGCTACGACGGGTGCGATGGCAGCGAGTCGGGGTGCCGCGGCCGCCGCGCCCGCGCACGGCACGCACGGCACGCCGAACGGGCACTCCGATCATCCGGCGCACGATGAACGCGACGCGCACGACACGACCAATACGCACGACAAGGGCGACGCGCACGGCCATTCCAACGGCGACGGCGGCTTCTGGTCGGGAACGGAGTTGCGCTTTGCGCTAGCGTGCGGCGCGCTGCTCCTGATCGGCTTCCTGCTCGAGCGTTTCGCGGCGGTGCCGTCGTGGGTCCCGCTCGCCGCCTACGTCGGTGCCTATGCGTTCGGCGGCTGGTTCACGGCGCGCGAGGCGATCGACAACCTGCGCATGAAGCGGTTCGAGATCGACACGCTCATGCTCGTGGCGGCAGCGGGCGCAGCCGCGCTCGGCGAGTGGGCGGAGGGCGCCCTCCTGCTGTTTCTCTTCAGCTTCGGGCATGCCCTCGAGCATTACGCCATGGGGCGCGCGAAGCGGGCGATCGAGGCGCTGGCCGAACTCGCGCCGCGGACCGCGACCGTGCGGCGTGGCGGGGCCCTGGTCGACATCCCCGTGGAGGAGCTCGCGCTCGGCGACGTCGTGGTCGTCAAGCCCAATTCGCGCCTGGCGGCCGACGGCTTCGTCGTCGCCGGCGACAGCAGCATCGACCAGGCGCCGGTGACCGGCGAGAGCATCCCCGTCGACAAGCGCGCGGTGACCAACCCGGCGGCGGCCCGCGCGAATCCGGACGGCATCGACGCCGTGCACCGTGTCTTCGCCGGCACGATCAACGGAAGTGGCGTCATCGACATCGAGGTCACCCGCAAATCGAGCGACAGCGTGCTCTCGAAGGTGGTCCGCATGGTCAGCGAGGCGGAGACGGAGAAGTCGCCGACGCAACGCTTCACGGACCGCTTCGAGCGGATCTTCGTGCCAGCGGTGCTCGTGCTGGCGGTGCTGCTGTTGTTCGCCTGGGTGATGGTGGACGAGCCGTTCCGGGATAGCTTCTATCGCGCGATGGCCGTGCTGGTGGCGGCCAGCCCGTGCGCGCTGGCGATCGCGACGCCGAGCGCCGTGCTGTCCGGCATCGCTCGCGCGGCACGCGGCGGCGTGCTGGTGAAGGGCGGGGGACCGTTGGAGAACCTCGGCTCGCTGTCGGCCATCGCCTTCGACAAGACCGGCACGCTGACCGAGGGCAAGCCCCGGATCACCGATGTGGTCCCGGTTCGCGGCGTGGACCCCGCCGAGCTCCTC
This sequence comes from uncultured Gemmatimonadota bacterium, assembly GCA_937906875.1. Taxonomy (GTDB): domain Bacteria; phylum Gemmatimonadota; class Gemmatimonadetes; order Gemmatimonadales; family Gemmatimonadaceae; genus CALCHX01. The sequence continues at coordinate 26,639 of CALCHX010000101.1, forward strand.
CGCGTGGCGGTAGCGGTCGAGAGCCTCAGCGATCACCCGCTGGCTCGCGCGATCGCGACCGACGGGCGCGCGCGCCTCGGCGGCGCCGACGTGCCCCCGGCCACCGACCTCGAAAACCTCATTGGCCGCGGCGTCAAAGCGCAACTCGCGGGCGAAACGGTCTACATCGGCAAGGCCGAGATGTTCGGCACGGATGGGATCGCGCCGCTGTCGGACGAGATGGCCGCCGCGATTGCCGCGCTTCGGGAGCAGGGGCGCACCAGCATGGTCGTGCGTCGCGGCCGCGACGACCTCGGCGCGATCGGCCTCATGGATACGCCCCGCGAAGCAGCCAGGGCGGCGCTCGCTCGGCTCAAGGCGATGGGCATCCGGCGGATGATCATGATCTCCGGCGACCATCAGAAGGTGGCCGAGGCCATCGCCCGGGAGGTCGGGCTGGATGAGGCCTGGGGCGATCTGATGCCACAGGACAAGGTCGAGGCGATCAAGAAGCTGAGGGCCGAACAGAAGGTGGCTATGGTCGGCGACGGCGTCAACGATGCGCCCGCCATGGCTAGCGCGACCGTGGGCGTGGTGATGGGCGCCGCCGGGTCCGACGTGGCGATGGAGACCGCCGACGTCGCACTGATGGCCGATGACCTGTCGAACCTGCCGTTCGCGGTCGGGCTCAGCCGGAAGACCCGCGCGATCATCCTGCAGAACGTGTACGTGAGCCTCGGCATCGTCGCCGTTCTCGTTCCCGCCACGATCTTCGGATTGGGCATCGGGCCCGCGGTAGCGGTGCACGAGGGCTCCACGCTGCTGGTCGTGTTCAATGCGCTGCGGTTGCTTGCCTATCGGGAGGCCGCTCGATGAGCCGGCGAGGCGGATACGTGCCGCACTCGGCCCTTCGAATGGCGTCGGGCCGGCGAGCCTGCCCGCACGGCTGCCCGATGAACCGGGCGGTGCCATGAACATGCCCACCGACCTCACGGCCGTAACCTCCCCCTGAAGGTGGACACCTGAGAAGTAGAGCTTTCTGGCATCTTTCCGTCAGGAGGTTCCATGAAGAAGTCGAAGTTCAGCGAGACCCAGATCGTCGCCATCCTCAAGCAGGGCGACATCGGCGTTCCGATCAAGGATCTGTGTCGACAGGCCGGGATCAGCACCGCCACCTACTACCAATGGAAGTCGAAGTACGGCGGCATGGAGGCGTCGGACCTGAGGCGGGTCAAGGATCTGGAAGCCGAGAACGCCAAGCTCAAGCGGATGTACGCAGAGCAGGCACTGGACATTGCCGCGATGAAGGAGTTGATCGCAAAAAAACTGTAGGGCCGGCGCAGAAGCGCGAGGCGGTGCGGTTCCTGGTGGAGACGCAGGGCCGCCCGCTCCGCCGGTCCTGCGACTGTGTCGGCCTGTCGCGCTCGGCCTGGTATGCGCCGCCGTTGGACTGGACGGTGCGGGATGCCGAACTGATTGCCGCACTGGCGAAGCTGGTGGAGGAACGCCCCAGTCGTGGGTTCGGGAAGTGCTGCCAGCGCTTGGCGAAGAGCCATCCGCACTGGAACGACAAGCGGATCTACCGGGTGTACTGCGCCATGAAGCTCAACTTGCGCCGTGCCGCCAGCCGTCGCCTGCCCAAGCGCGAGTGCGTACCGCTGTACGTGCCCGAGCACCCCGACATCGTGTGGTCCGCCGACTTCATGCTCGATGCGCTGGCCTGTGGCCGCAGCTTCCGCACCTTCAACATCATCGACGACTTCAATCGGGAGATCGTGCATATCGAAGTCGTCACCTCGATCACTTCGCAGCGGTTGGTGCGGATCTTCGAGCAGATCCGCCAGGAACGGCCGCTCCCGCAGGTGCTGCGTACCGACAACGGACCGGAGTTCCTGGGGGAAGCCTTCACCGCATGGGCCAAGGCCAACGGCATGGCGATCCAGTACATCCAGCCCGGCAAACCCAACCAGAACGCCTACATCGAGCGCTTCAACCGCACCTACCGCGAGGATGTGCTCGACCGCTACCTGTTCGCCCGACTGGACGATGTCCGCGAAGCCACGTGGCGCTTCCTCATCGACTACAACGAGCACCGGGAGCACGACGCACTCAACGGCATGACGCCCATCGAGTACCGCAACCAACCCGCCAGACGTTCTACTTTTGAAATGTCCGCTTGACGGGGGAGGTTACGACTACTACTGGCCGTCGTTCAACCTGGGCGACGTGGCCATCGTGGTCGGCGCGGTGGGGCTCGTCCTTTCAGAGGGCGTGTCCGCGCGACGCAGGCGGTCACCCGGCGCGCGGCGCGCGGGTCGGTGACGATGCGAGCGAGCGCGGTGGTGCGCGAGGGCGACGCGTGAGCAGCCCCGCGCGCCGACGCATCGCGACCGCATGGCGGCACGGCGGCGCCAGAAGCGGCAGGTACGCGCAGACGCCGCGCCGCGCTGGGGTACGCCATCGCTCACGAGCCATCTAAGCGCTTGATACAGAACGATAAAACAGCGTTTGTGCACTGTTTTTACACGTATCTCGGCTGACCCCCGGCCGTAGGACTTGTCCTATTGACGCTCCCGTCCAGAGACCACGCTGCTCGTTCAAAAAAATCGGGTATCCGGATTTTAGTGTGGGAAGACCGCACTAGCCCTTCTTGTCTGACAGCT
>CALCHX010000102.1 GCA_937906875.1 uncultured Gemmatimonadota bacterium
CCCGCCATGCCCGGGAAGGGGCGCGCAGTGAGACAGCGAGTGGCGACTCCCAGCGCCATCCACCCGGACTGTCGCCGCTGCGCGGCAGCCGTGAGCCCCAGCCCACCTGGCGAGCGCCGTCCGGACGCTCCGGATCCATGCTTCGAACCTCGACGCCGTTCAAAAGCCACGATCCGCCCGATATTCGTCCTGTTTCACGTGGAACATCGCATTATTCTCGCGGAGTGATGGCCTATCAGGCACATCCGGGTCTATATTGACCGCTCCACCCGTCTCACCCCCTAGTCTGCACACGTGGCCCGAGTAATCGCGATCGCCAACCAGAAGGGCGGTGTGGGAAAGACCACCACAGCCGTCAATCTCGCCGCCAGCCTCGCCGTCGCCGAGCAGAAGACGCTTCTCGTCGACGCCGACCCGCAGGGGAATGCCACCAGCGGCCTCGGCGTCGACCGGAACGGAATCCGCCAGTCCCTCTACGACGTCCTCCTCGGTGAGGCAGGCATCGACGACGCCATCCTCGCCGGCGTCCAGTTCCGCGACCTCGACCTCCTCCCCGCTACCGCCGACCTCGCCGCCGCCGAGATCGAACTGGTGGACCGACCGGGACGGGAGCAGACGATGCGCCAGGCGCTCGCCGCCGTACGCGATCGCTACGACATCATCCTCATCGACTGCCCACCCTCGCTCGGCCTCATAACGGTCAACATGCTCGCCGCCGCCGACGCCCTGCTCATACCGGTCCAGTGCGAGTACTACGCCCTCGAAGGACTCTCACAACTCCTCAATACTGTCCACCTGGTGCAGCGAGGCGTCAACCCGACCCTCGCCATCGATGGCGTCCTCCTCACCATGTACGACACCCGCCTCAACCTCTCACGACAGGTCGCCGCCGACGCCCGGGAGTACTTCGGGCCCAAGGTCTTCGATACCATCGTGCCGCGAAACGTCCGGCTCGCCGAGGCACCAGGCTTCGGCAAGCCGATCATCCTCTACGACGTCCAGTCGATTGGCGCCCAGGCATACATGGGCGTCGCTCGTGAGCTGCTCGAGCGGCAACGCAACGAGCTGTTGGAGAATGAGCAGGAAGCCGCCGCCGCCGCGGCCGCAACTGCTGCCGGTCGGTCCAGATCGGCAAAGATGGCGGCCGAGCAGAACGGTATCGCCGCGTCGCCGCCGTCAACTTCCTGAACGCCAAGCCGACGCACCACTGCGCCGACGGTAGCACGGCCGCCGCCCAGTCTCCTCCACATCTCTCACGTACATGTCCACCGACAAGCCGCGCCGCCTCGGACGAGGCCTCGAAGCCCTCCTCGCCAGCACCGCTCGCGTCGGTGACAAGGAACACCAGCCTGCCCTACAGTCCATACCGCTCACCCGAATCCGGGCCAACCCCTACCAGCCGCGAAAGGAGTTCCGCGACGAGGAACTGGCCGACCTGGAGGCAAGCCTCAAGGCGAGCGGACTGCTGCAGCCCATAACCGTTCGCGTGGCGCCCGTCGGTCGCGGCTACGAACTCATCGCCGGCGAACGACGCCTGCGCGCCGCCACCCGACTCGGCTGGAAAGAGATCCCGGCCATCGTACGGGACATCGACAACCGGACCCTGCTCACCCTGGCCCTCGTCGAAAACCTCCAGAGAGCCGACCTCAACGCGCTCGAGGAGGCCGACGGGTACCAGCGGCTGATGGAGGAATTCGGTCTCACCCAGCAACAGGTGGCTGATGTCGTCGGCAAGGATCGATCGACAGTCGCCAACCTCCTCCGCGTCCTCACTCTGCCACCGTCCGTGCGCCGCATGCTCGCCGATGGCCAACTCACCCTGGGACATGCCCGAGCCATTCTCGCCGTACCCGGCGAGCAGGCAATGGCCGAGCTCGCCCGGGAAGCCGTCACCCGCGGTCTCACCGTGCGTGACGTCGAGGCGCGCGCCCGAGCCCGAACCGGCAAGGATCAGAAGAGGCCGGCCGGTCAACGAAAGGACCGCCGACCGGCAGAGGTCAGACGGCTCGAGGATGAACTGCGCCGACACTTCCAGACCGATGTCCAGGTCACAGTCGCCTCCGGTGAGCGCGGTACCGTCAGCATCCAGTTCTACTCGGTCGACGACCTGGAACGAGTGGCAGAGCTGATCCTCGGCACCGCCTACGAAGCGAGCTGAACGAGACTTCCGAGATGTCACAACCCGGCACTTCCTGCCGGTTGCGGCTGGACGCGAAGCTGCTTTTCCTCATCTTTCCAGAGTTATCCCCAGAGTTATCCACACTAGCGCTATATCCTTGCGCTGCAACGACTTATGCGAGTGCACAAAAATCGTTCCAGAGAGTTCCACACTCTTATCCACACTTTGCTCGCCCTCACGATCGTGGCGCTGGCCGGCTGCGGGCCGGCCGGCACCGGGCGGGACGAGGGAGAGACTGGACGACCGTTCAGGGTGGCGCTGCTGACGCCCGGCTCCATCTCCGACCAGTCGTGGAATGGCGGTGCTTACGCTGGACTCGAGCGCATTCGCGACAGTCTTGGCGCGCAGATCAGCCACATCCAGACGCGGACTCCGGCGGAGTTCGAGGAGAACTTCCGGCAGTACGGAGCGCAGGGCTACGACCTCGTATTCGGCCACGGATTCGAGTTCCAGGACGCTGCGGTGCGGGTCGCTCCCGACTACCCGAAAACGCTCTACGTGACGACGTCGGGGAACCAGGTACGCGACAACGTGGCTGGCATCACCTTCAGCTTCGAGGAAGCGTCATACCTGGCCGGAGTGGTTGCCGGCTCGATGTCGCGCTCGGGAGTGGTCGGCGCCATTGGTGGAACGGAGCTGCCGCCGGTGCGTGCGAGCTTCCAGGCGTTCGAACGCGGCGCCCGTGACGTGAACCCCGAGATCCGGGTGCTGACCTCCTACATCGGCAACTGGGACGACGTGACGGCCGGCAAGGAGCAGGCTCTGGCCCAGATGGGCCGCGGCGCCGACATCCTCTTCCAGAACGCCGACGCCGCCGGCCTCGGGATCTTCCAGGCCGCGCGTGAGAACAGGAACGTCTACGTCATCGGCTCCAACGCCAACCAGAACGGGATCGCTCCCGAGGTCACCCTCGGGAGCGTCGTGATAGAGCTCCCTCATGCCTTCCTTCTCGTTGCCCGCGAGGTGAAGGAAGGCAACTTCAAGCCACGCGTCATCTCCCTCGGCACGGAAGAGGACGTCGTCGTCTGGGTGGCCAATCCGGTGCTCGCCGAGCGCATACCGCCGGCCGTGCGCCAGCAACTGGATTCGCTGGAGGTGCTCATGCGCGCCGGCACCTTCAACCTGCCCGGACTGGAACGAGCATTTCCCGACAAGCACTGAAGCCGGCGATCATCCATTATCAGGTTGCCCGGCGGCACCGGTCCGCGCGGCAGCGAGCGCCCCAACAGAGCAGATCCCTTCATGCCCAGTCCCTCACAGTCCGACCACACGCCAGCAAGCGCCGCGGCCATCGCGGAGCATCTGGACGGCTTGCTGGAGACAGCCACGACGCCCGACTACTCCGGCGCCCTGAACGGCCTGCAACTGGACAACCGCGGACCGGTGCATCGGGTGGCGGCAGCGGTGGACTTCTCCAGGCGCACGATCGAGGGCGCGATTGCCGACGGGGCGAACCTGATGATCGTCCACCACGGGATGTTCTGGGGTGGCGCCCAGCGCATCGTGGGACCGTCGTACGAACGACTGCGGCTGCTCATGCAGCACGACGTCGCCGTCTACAGTGCTCATCTCCCGCTGGATCGCCACCCGGAGTTCGGCAACAACGTACTGCTGGCGAGCGAACTGGGGCTGCAACCGTCGGGCGGTTTTGCCCTGTACAAGGGGATGGCGATCGGCGTGCGTGGTCAGTCCGACCTGCCCACGGCGACCGTGGTCGAGCGAGCCACCGCACTCGCCAGGCGCCACGGCGGGACCGCCGTGGTCACACCGTACGCCAGCGATCGGGTGACCCGGCGCTGGGGGATCTGCAGTGGCGGCGGGGCGAGTAGCGAGACGTTGCGCGAGGCGCATGAGGCCGGACTGGACACGCTGGTCGTCGGCGAGGGGCCTCATCACACCGCCGTCGACGCGCCGGAGATGGGACTGGTGGTGATCTATACCGGCCACTACGCCACGGAGACGCTCGGCGTGCGCGCGCTGGCCACCCACCTGGAGGAACAGTACGGGCTGCCATGGAGCTTCATCGCCGCGCCCAGTGGGCTCTGACTGGGAGAGCGGTGGTGCGATGAGCCACGCCGACAGCGCTCCTGAATCGCCGCCGGCGCCACCAGTTGACGACCGCCCGCCCGCGCTGGCGCTGACACACATCGCGAAGCGCTTCGGCAACGCCCAGGCGCTCCGTGACGCGACTCTCGTCGTGAAACCCGGATCGCTCCACGCACTGCTGGGCGAGAACGGCGCGGGAAAGAGCACGCTGCTCCACGTGGCATTCGGCCACCTGCGCCCCGACCACGGCGAGATAGCGGTGGACGGATTGCCGCGCAGCTTCGGCTCCCCCGCCGACGCGATCCACGCCGGCCTGGGGATGGTGCATCAGCATTTCCGACTGGTGCCGGCGATGACGGTGGCCGAGAACGTCGCCCTGGGCAGGCCGGGCCGTCGGCTGGCGCTGGAGAGAGTGGCCGATGAGATCCGGGAGGTGGGGGAGGAGAGTGGCCTCCGGGTGGACCCCGCTGCCAGGGTGTCGACACTGGGAGTGGCGGCCCAACAGCGGGTGGAGATAGTGAAGGCACTACTGCGCGGCGCGCGGATGCTGATCCTGGACGAACCGACGGCGGTGCTCGCCCCTTCGGAAGCGGTGGAGCTGCTGGCCTGGGTGCGGCGCTACGTGGACCGGGGCAACGCCGCGGTGCTCATCACCCACAAGCTGCGGGAAGCGCTGGGTGTGGCGGACATGGTGACGGTGTTGCGACGGGGCGACGATGTGCTGACGGCGCCAGTAGGGTCGGTGGACGAGCGAGCACTGATAGAGGCGATGATCGGTAGCCCGGCGACGGTGGGTTCGGGAATGGGAATGGCGGTTGGCGCGGGAGTGGAGGTGGGGGTAGGGAGCCAGCAGGGGTATTGGGCGAGCGGTGCGCGACCACGGCCGTCCGTCGTCATGAGCCTTGGCGCTGCCAGCTACCGCGACCCCCTCGGCATCAGCCGCCTGGACTCCGTCACCCTCGATGTTCACGCCGGCGAGATCCTCGGTGTCGCCGGGGTGGAAGGCGCCGGGCAGCACGAATTGATGCGGCTACTCGCCGGCCGCCTCTCGCCTACCGATGGCACGGCCGTGCTACCACAAACCATTGGCTTCGTGCCTGAAGACAGGCAGCGCGACGCGCTCGCCCTCAGCAGGTCGCTCGTCGACAACGTCCTGCTTCGCGATGCCGGCCAGCGACACGGACGGATGCGGTGGAGCACCGAGCGGGCGCGGACCGCGGCGCTTCTGAGCGCTTACGACGTGCGCGGCGGTACGCCGCTCAGCCTTGCCAGTTCGCTCTCCGGCGGCAATCAGCAGAAGCTGGTCCTGGCCCGCGAACTGGCCGACGATCCGCCAGCGCTGGTCGTGGAGAGCCCCACCCGCGGGCTCGACGTGCATGCCGGGGCGGCAGTGCTGGACCGGCTGCGCGCGGCCCGAGCACGCGGCATCGCAGTGGTCGTCTACTCGAGTGATCTGGACGAGCTGCTGCTGCTCGCCGATCGCGTGGTGGTCGCGTACGACGGCCGGGTGCGCGAGGTGCCGACCACGCGCGAGGCCATTGGTCAGGCGCTCGTAGGGGCCTACTGAACGGCGGCGGTGTCTCCACTCCAGACGCGTCTGCATGCGGGCGGCGAGCACAGCCCCGTCCTCCACGATCCACGTCGGAACGCCTCCGTCGACCGGCGCCGGGTGCTCTCGCGGGTTGTGCTGGAGACCGGTGCGCTTGGTATACCCTGCTGCAGAAGCAGAAACGCCATCGATCAGCGTCGGCTTTCCGTGCACCGAAGGAGAGTACCCGAACTGCAGGCTCAGCGGCGATTTCTCGCGCCCGCCTGAATACACTCCGTCTGCGGTCTCGGTCGTGTGCCGCTGAGGCCAGGACGCTGACGTAGCCGCCATGGGCGCGGCCGTCGTCGCGCAAGACGCGCCAGCAGCTCCAGAGTTTCCGGACGATCTGTCAGGCAGTCATGCGGTGTACGGCCCGGAGCCTGCCAGGATGGTATCGCCGTCCGGATCCTGATCCGGAAGCGACGCGGTGAAGTCGGAGTAGAGCACCTCGATGCGCTCGACCTCGTGCTCGGTGAGCGCCGCGAACTCGCGAGCAAGTGCGCGCCTCGACAGCCGGCCGTCGTTCTGACGAAGGAGCCGGTGCAGGAGGTCCACCGTGCGCGCTGGCATTTCAACGACAGCCAGGACGCCCTCGCTGAAGCGGTCGTAAGCCTCGAGCCAGGCGACCTCGTAGGGCAGGTCGCGGCGCACCGTGGTCTCCACGCACCAGTAGAGGAACTCGGCGTGGCGCGTGGCGTCGAAGTAACGGTACCAACGCGCCGTGTCGTTCAGCACCTCCACGTTCCCGCGCTCCGTCGCTCGCCACTGGATGAGCGGCAGGAGCGGCCGGGAGTACGATTCGAGCACGGTGCGATAAGTGCCGATCTCGCGCAGCATCACGGCGCTCACCGGGAAAACGACATCCGGAGGCGTGAACCCGGCCGCCGCCAGCACGTGGTGGATGAGCCACCGGTGGATGCGGCCGTTGCCGTCCTCGAAAGGGTGCACGTAGACCAGGCCGAAGGCAGCAGCCGCCGCGGCCGCCACCGGGTCGAGCTTCCCGGCAATCGCGCGCTCGTCGAAGGCCACGAGGCCCCCCACGAGCGATGGCAAGTCCTCGGCGCGCGCGCTGACATGGTCCGGGATCGGGGCCCCGGTGAGCCGGTCGTGCTCGCCGACGAAGCTCCCCTCGGTGCGCAGACCGATGTGCAGGAAGCGCGCGTCGCCAATGACCAGGCGCTGCAGCGCGACAAGTTCGTCGACCGTCAGACGCGTGGCGCCGGCGCGGGCGATGGCCTGCGCCCAGCGCCGCGCGCGCTCGGGCGACGGTGTCTCCCCTTCGATCCGGTAGGATGCGCGGCTGTCGGCGAGGAGAAGGAAGGCCGCGGCGCGTGCGAGCACGTCGGTGGGAGTGCGACCGATGACGCGGCGTGCCTGTTCGGCGAGCCCGGCGTCCTGCGCGGCACGGATGGTCGGAGTGCGCCGCACCATCGGGCAGAAGTCGCGGGTGCCCGGGAGGTTGTCGCGCACGCGGTGGCGACGGCTGATCTCGCCCGTCGGCAGCGCCACCTGCAACTCGCTATCGACGACGTCCACCGCCCTCACCTTGCCCGCATCAGGAAGGGGGAGGGAACGCCCGGTCAGCCACTCGTGGAGGAACCAGATGCGCCGCGTGTAGGCGCTCGTTGGCGCCGCGCGGATCAGCTCGGCCACCTGCTCCGGTGGGACAGTGGCGAAGAGGGTGTCGAGGACGGCGAGATCCACCCCTTCCCACTTGAGGGCGAACGTGAGCTGGGCGCCGAGGTCAGCGGCGGGGCCGTAGCGCTCGGGGAGGAGGAGCCAGCCGTCGCTCTCACGCGGCCGGTGGCGGCCGGCGATGGCGGCAAGCAGGGGGGGGAAGGGGTAGTTCGAGCTCGTAGCGGTCAACGAGCCAGGCGTAGCCGGCGAGTGCGGCCGGACGGGGGAGAGCACGACCGCGAAAGACGTTCACCAGTGGCGCGAAGTCCTCACTTATAGCAGCCAAACGCGTATTTCGATCACTCATTGCGACTTGAGCATGGGCCGGCAGGGTAGGTGGCGCGAGATTCGTTCACCCATGGCGCACAACATTCACCCGGAGGCATGTTCAGCGCAATACATTCACTATCGTCGGTCGTAGACGCGCCGAGAGCTGAGCCAGATGCGTCGCATGACATCGGTAATGGCGAGCAGGCGCCTCTCAATCCCGGGCCACGTCTGATCGCCGCATCCTCGAAGGTGATGTTCGCTGGCACGAGGCGCCCGGTGCTGTCCGAGGGGATGGAACTTGTGCAAGCGTGATTACCCGGTGCGCTCGCTCTTCAGCCTGAACGCTGCCCATGCGCCCTCAGCCGCCTGATACTGGCAATCCCCAACGCCGGCCCCACAGCCAGTAGCGTGAACGCCCACCCCCAACCGACCACCGCGACCATCGGCGGCACCAGTTGGATCACGACCGACGTGAGCAGAAATCCCAGCGACGTCTGTAGCGTGAGCGCCGTACCCACTGCGTGCGGCGGCACACTCTCCGTGACGAGCACCGAGAACTGGGCGCTGTCGGCAACCACGAAGAAGCCCCAGAGGAGCGATACCGGCACGAGCAGCCAGAGCGAGGCGCCGAAGGTGAGCCCGATACCCAGCGCACAGAGGCCGCTCAGCGACATCGCCAACGTCACCAGCCACTCGCGGCCACGACGGTCGGCGGCGAGGCCGCCCCAGACGCACCCCAGTCCGCCCATCGCCAGGGAGACGAAGGCGATCGCGCTGGCGGTCATCTCGCCGGCCGCGCCGGCGGACGGGTCGCGGGCGGCGATGCTCGCGGCGATGAAGACGGGTAGCCAGGTCCAGGCGGGGTACAACTCGATCATGTGTCCCAGGTAGCCGCCCGTCGCCAGCCGCCACTGCCGCTCGCGTACCACCTCGCCCACCAGTCCCCATGAGAACTTCCGCGGCGGGAAGGGATACGGACCGTCGCGGTAGCCGAACCAGACGAGCGCCGCGGCGACGACGGCGGCAGCGGAGGCGGTGAGGGCGGCCGGGCGGATTCCCGCACCGGGAAGGGCGTGGATCAGGTAGGGAAACGCCTTGCCCACCGTCAGCGCGCCGACCACCGTGCCCACCGCCAGCCCGCGGCGGGCGCGGAACCAGGTGGAGATCATCTTCATGGCCGGCGGATAGACGCCGGCCAGGCAGGCGCCGGTTACGAAGCGCCACACCAGCGCCACTCCCAGTCCCGACGCGGCAAGCACGAGCGCATTGGCCAGGGCGCCGGCCAACGCCGAGAGCGCGAAGAGCCGTCTCGCCGGTATGACGTCGGCCAGGTTGAGCGCTGCCGAGGCCGCGGTTCCGGCTACGAAACCAAGGCTGACGATGGTCGTGAGCCAGCCGGCCTCGCTCGCCGAGAGGTTCCAGAGCGTCCGATACTGTGCACTCACCGCACTCGCTGCGAACCAGAGCGACATCCCCAGCAATTCAGCGAGCGCGACGAGGCCGAGCATGCGCCAGCGCGCGGGGTGGCTGTCGGGGTTGGGTGGCGGCGGTTGCACTGGGGCGCAAGTCTACGCGGGGTGTCAGGTGGGCGTCAATCCATCAGATGGCCGCGGGTGGCCGCTGGCCCATGATGGCGCACAGCAACCGGAGCGGCGCGCCGTCGTCGCACAGAAGGGGGCGGAGCCGCATCCAGGGGCTCGGCAACCGGCAGAATCAATCCCGACAAGACTTGTCGGGCTTACCGGAATGATGCATCTTGTCCGGATAACCTGAGAACGTTTCTCAGCTCCGTCGCTCCGGCCCGCTCTCCGTATCGCTTCAGTGGCCAGACAGACGAACGGCACTGTCGACGCCCCGCTCGACGGGCCGCCATTCCGGCCTGAACCATATATCCACCACATCCATGCCCGTCCTCGGTCCCCGTCTCAAGATCATCCGCCGCCTCGGCACTCCCCTCCCCGGCCTCACCCGCAAGGACGGCGAGCGCCGCCCCTATCCGCCCGGCGTCCACGGGCAGAAGCCGGTGCGCAGGAAGAAGAACGAGTTCCGTCGCCAGCTCGAGGAGAAGCAGAAGATGCGCTTCCACTACGGCGTCTCGGAAGCGCAGCTCCGCCGGGCTTTCGAGGCTGCCACGAAGCAGCCCGGGCGCACCGGCGACAACCTCTTCTCACTTCTCGAGCGCCGGCTCAGCAACGTCGTCTTCCGGCTCGGCTTCGCCCCCACCATCCCGGCCGCGCGCCAACTGGTGTCGCACGGGAACGTCCTCGTCAACGGACGCCGACTGGACCGGCCGAGCGCGCTCGTATCCGTGGGCGACGTGATCACCCTGAGCGAGAAGTCGCGTAGCGGGCCGTCGGTGCTGGATGCGATCACTCGCGGCCCGCAGGTCCGGCTCCCCGGCTACCTCGCGCTCGACCCGAGCGAGAAGTTCGAGGGTCGGGTGATCAACATGCCCATGCGAGGCGACGTGCCGTTCATCGTCGACGAGGCGGCCATCGTGGAGTTCTACGCCAGGTAGCCCGAACAGGCGGGGTCGACGGCCGAGCCGCATCCGGCTCGGCTGGGGTCGCCCCGGGGGTGAAGGCGACCGGCCGGGCCGCCGGCAGAGCAAATCCCCGCCGGCGCGCCCGATCTCGTTCAGCGAATGACGCGCGCCACGCCGTCGCGGTAGATCACTATCTCGTCCACCCTACCGTCGCGATCGCTGTCCTGCCAGCGCTGAGCGAGCGCACCACGACGGTCGTACCAGAGGACCTCCTCCGGCACTCCATTGCGATCCCGATCAGTATAGCGAGCCCTCATCGCGCCATCACCGAGCCAGTATCGCTCCATCTGACTACGTTGATCGCCCTTGAGCGTCCGGACTCGCGACATCATGGGCATGTCGCGCCGGCCAGTGCTGAGGCAGCGGCCGTTCGCATCCACGTAGGTGCAGGACGTGGCAACACTGCCACCCGTTCGGCCGCGACCGTCGCTCCCCACGCGGCTCCGCCCGGGCTCGCCACGCTCGTTCTCGGGGCGGCCGTCGCGCCGGAATTCCCAGCCGTCGCCCCGCCGGCCGTTGTCACGATCATCCCAGTCGCCTCCCCGGCGCCGATCATCGTGCTCGGTGTCCCAACGATCATCCCGGCGACCGTCCCGGCGACCGTCCCGGCGATCGTCCCGGCGATCGTCCCGGCGACCGTCCCGGCGACCGTCCCGGCGATCGTCCCGGCGACCGTCCCAGCGATCGTCCCGGCGACCGTCCCAACGATCGTCCTGGCGGCCGTCCTCACGAGCGTCCCGGCGAGCGTCCCGGCGATCGTCCCAACGATCGTCCCAACGATCATCCTGGCGGCCGTCCTCACGAGCGCCCCGTCGCACGTCGCCGTAGATGACACGGGCATTTCGCCCGGCGCGGCGCTCGGCGTCGCGGCAGGAGGTGGGAGGGGGCTGACGTCCCGGCGGCAGACCGTCGTACCAGACCCGACAGAGCCCGGCCGGAGGACGGTGGCCTGGCGGAACCCCTTGCGGCCCACGACGCTGAGCCTGCGACACGACAGCCGTGCCCAGCGTCGCCGTCACACCCAGAGCTATCACGGTCAACATTCTACGGTCCATTATCGCTCCTCCGACAGGGCCACCAGTATCGATGCCGACTCACTGACAGGCAGACCGCGCGCCACCTGGAGCGGGCCTCAGGTGGATCTTCGATCTTCTTACGCCACTACCGCTTACAGCCTTTTCGCGAGAAGTTGCCGGGAGCCTATCGAGTCGTGCTGTCCGCTTTTGGTGACACTGCTTGGGCCGCCGCTCGTGGCACGCAAGGTGACGTTGAATCGACGGTTCCCCCTGTTGAATGGAGTAGCCTGTCTCCGCCTCAACATTTCTCAACGCACCCTCTCTCATCGTCCATGGCCGAACAACTGCGTCCACAACGTGTCTTCGTTTCCGGAGCCACGGGCTACACGGGTCGGGCTGTGGTGAAGGCATGCGCACGCCATGGCGCTACCACGGTAGCTCACATCCGGCCCGACTCACCCCGCCTCGCTGAGTGGCGTGCGCACTTCGAGTCGCTCGGCGCAGAGGTGGACACAACGGCCTGGGAGGGTCCGGCTATGCGTGCCACCCTGGTTTCGCTCCGGCCCACACACGTCATGGCGCTGCTCGGGACCACCCGGAACCGCGCTCGTGCGGCTGCCCATCGAGGGGCGCCGGCGGAGAGCTACAGGTCGGTCGACTACGGGCTGACCCGACTCCTCATCCTGGCCGCGGCCGGGGCTGCCAGGGTGACCGGCGTCCGTCCGCGTCTGGTATACCTGTCGGCCGTGGGCGCCCGCGAAAACACGCGAAACGCCTACCTGCGCGTCCGCGGCATCGTCGAGCGAGAGCTGCGGGAGAGTGGCCTGCCCTATCTCGTCATCCGACCCTCCTTCATCACCGGCGACGACCGGGACGAGACGCGTCGCGCCGAGCGTTGGACAGCGCGAATCGTGGACGCCCTGCTTGCCCCGCTGGCTATCGTGGGCGGCAGGCGATTGAGTGATCGTTATCGCTCGGTGACCGGGCCGCAGTTGGGAGCTGCCATCGCCAGACTGGCCCTGGACGACGCCGGCGGCAGCCGGGTGGTGACCATGGACGAGATGAGATTCCAACCGGACCAGGCGGCAGGTCACTACGGGATTGGACCCGACAGGTTATAATTCATATAGCATGCTCGAGTTCTCTCCGACGTCGCGCCGTCACCCGTGAGTCCGCCGGACCACATGTCCGCCCGCGCGGTGCCCTCCACATTGGCCGACGCACCACCGCTGCTACCAGATCCCGTCCTCATCCTGAACGCTGCCCGGTGCAGGCGCACCCGAGCCATGGCGGCGCGCACTCTGCATTGGAGTAATTTCACGCTGGCGAAGAACAGCTCGCCAACGTGGTCCCGATGCGCGACGATGGATTGTCGGGCAGCGCGTCCACAACATTCCCTCAGTTGGACTACCGGAGCATCGTCCAGCATGCCGCGATCGTGGCGCTGGACTGGCGCTCTCCCGCCAATCGTCTGCCTGAGGGCAGGGGTCCGGCGGGTCGAACGCGCCCCGAGCAGCGGCGCACTCTTCACGCTCCGCATGTCGGCAATTGCTCCGGCGCGTTACGAGCTTCCCCCAGACATACCTGATGCCTTTCTCTTCGCTACAGCTTCACCCCGATCTCGCGCGCGCTGTCAAGGATCTCGGCTACACCCAGCCGACGCCCATCCAGCTCCAGTCCATTCCGCCCGCCCTCGAAGGGCGCGACATTCTCGCCTGCGCAGCCACCGGTAGCGGCAAGACCGCTGCCTTCGTGCTCCCCATCCTCCAGCGGCTGCGCGAGTTGCCGCGCGGCACCACACGTGTGCTGGTTCTCGCGCCCACTCGTGAACTGGCCTCCCAGGTCGAGGAGCAGGTAAGGCTGCTCGGCAAGCACACCAGGGTGAGTAGCGCGGCCATCTTTGGCGGCGTCGGTATGGGTCCGCAGGAAGCGGCCTTCCGGCGCGGCGTCGACATCATCGTGGCCACTCCCGGCCGACTGCTGGACCACCTGAAGGCGCCCTACGCATCGCTCGCCAACATCGAGATACTGGTGCTCGACGAGGCCGACCGGATGCTCGACATGGGCTTCATGCCGGACATCAAGCGCATCCTCGCCATGCTGCCCGGCAAGCGTCAGACGCTCTTCTTCTCGGCCACCATGCCGGCCCCGATAATGGAGCTGACGAGGAAGCTGCTGCACGATCCGGCGACGATCGCCGTGGAGCGCAAGCAGGCACCGGCCAAGGGAATCGATCAGGCCGTATGGCCGGTGGCGGCGGAACTCAAGTCGGCCCTTCTGGTGGCGTTGCTGAAGGAGGGCGTGCTCAAGCAGGCGCTCGTCTTCACGCGCACGAAGCATCGCGCCAATCGGTTGGCCGAGGTGCTGGCGAAGGCGGAGGTGTCGTCGACGCGCATTCATGGCAACCGTTCCCAGGCACAGCGGACCGACGCCCTGGAGGGCTTCAAGAAGGGACGTTACGAGGTGCTGGTAGCGACCGACATCGCGGCCCGCGGTATCGACGTCGAGGCACTGGATCACGTGGTGAACTTCGACGTGCCAGCGATGGCCGAGGACTACATCCACCGAGTTGGACGTACTGGCCGCGCCGACGAGACAGGCGAGGCGTATACCTTCGTCTCGCCGGATGAGGAGTCGGACCTGAGGACTATCGAGCGGGCGATCGGGGCCAGGCTTCCGCGCCGGACGCTGCCGGGCTTCGACTATGCCGCGCGTACGACGCAGCGCTTCGAGGTGCCGATCGCCGAGCGGATCGCGGAGATCAGGAAGCGCAAGGCGGAGGAACGGGCGCGGGCAAAGGAGAAGCTCGAGCGACGGAACCTGCGTGCGGCCGAGGAGGCGGGCCGGCCGGCCGCCGGCCGCGGCAACGGCGCACGGCGAGCGGCGATCGCTGGCAGCCAGGGTAACAGCGGTCAGCGCGCCAGCGCTCCGACCAGCAGACCGGGCGCGGGCGACGGTGGTAGCTCCAACGGCGCGGGCAGGTCGAGTGGCGGAACCGGTGAGTCGGGCCGGCGCCGCGGTAGCTCGGGCGGGGGAGGGCGCGGTGGTAGTAGCGCTGCTGGCCGTGATCGGCCGTCCGGCGCCGGTCGACCGACCGGCAATCCGTACGCCGACTGAGCCAATCGGCCTGGAGCCATGGGCCGGCTAGCCCCACTCCTTGCGCCACTGCTCATCGTGGCGGCAATCGCCGGCGCCCTCCTGCTGTTGCTGACAGCGGGTGGGCACGACGTGGGAGTGGCGCTGGAGGCGCTCGGGCGGGGCGCCTTCGGTTCGAACTACGCGTTCTTCTCCGGCACGCTCGTCCGCTCGGTGCCGCTCATCCTGGCCGGCCTGGCGGTGGCGCTCGCGTTCCGGGCCGGGATCCTGAACATCGGCGCCGAAGGTCAGTTGCTGGCCGGCGCCGGCGCCGCGGCGGCGGTTGGGATAGTCCTCGGCGACCGGCTCGGCATGCTTGCCGTGCCGGCGGTGCTTCTAGCCGGCATGATCCTGGGAGCCGCCTGGGCGGGAATCGCGGCTGTGTTGCGGTCGCGATTTGGTGTGCTGGAGGTGATCAGCACGATCATGCTCAACTTCGTCGCACTGTATGGCGTCGGGTGGTTGGTGCATGGACCGCTACAGGAACCATCGCGCATCTACCCACAATCACTACCTCTGCCCGAGGTCGCCCGGCTTCCCATGATCCTGCCGGGCACGCGGCTCCATCTCGGGTTCCTCCTGGCGCTCGTCGCGGCTGCCGTGACCTGGTACGCCCTCCGGCACACGGCGGCTGGGTTCCGGGTGCTGATGACCGGTGCGAACGCCGACGCGGCACGCAGCGCTGGCCGCATCCGCGTGGCCCGGACAATGACTGGTGCCTTCCTGGCCAGCGGCGCGCTCGCCGGCCTGGCCGGGGCGAGCGAGGTCTCCGGAGTCACCTTCGCGCTCTATGAGAACCTCTCGCCCGGTTACGGCTACACGGCGATCGCGGTCGCGCTGCTCGCTCGCCTGGAGCCGTGGCTGGTGGTGCCGAGCGGAATAATGTTCGGCGCGCTGGAAGCGGGCGCGGCGGCCATGCAGCGGGACGCCGGAGTGCCCGCGTCGGTGGTGACGGTGGTGGAAGCGGCGGTGATCCTGATCGTGCTCGCCGCCGGCCAGATGAGGGCGCTCGGGGTAACCGCGGCGGCCGCCGTCGAGGCGGAGCGGTAGCCCTGGCCGCACCCGGGCTGCCGTCGTCAGTTCACCGTTGACCCGACCCTGGTGCGGCGCTCCGCCGGGAGATGGCCGCCGTCAGGTCATGGCTGGCCCAACCCTGCCGGGGCGGCCGCGCGCCCCCGGGCACCGGCCAACAGGATCAGGGTAAGGACGTAGGGGAAGGCGAGGAAGAGTTGGTAGGGCACGTCCCAGTCCATGGCTTGGAAGAGGAACTGGAGCGCGCTGGCCGCGCCGAACAGGAGCGCCGCCAGCGCCACGCCCGCCGGATGCCAGCGACCCAGTACGACTATGGCGATGGCGATGAATCCGCGGCCGGCGGACATTCCCTCGGTGAAGGTACCGGCCTGGGCGAGCACCAGCGTTCCGCCGGCCAACCCACCCATGGCACCACCAAAGAGGGTCGCCGCCGTGCGGACTCGAGCGGGCCTGATGCCGGCTGCCGCGGCCGCCGTCGCGCTCTCACCCGTGGCCCGTAACGCAAGCCCTCCGGGCGTACGGTAGAGCCAGGCCCAGATCGCCGGCACCATCAGGTAGACCAGGTAGGTGGACAGCGGCTGGTTGAAGAATGCCTGGCCAACCCACGGCAGGTGGACCAGACCAGGCAGCGCCAGCGGGCGCAGGGTTGGGGTTGTGAGCGCGGCCCCGCCCGCGCCATAGAGGCTCTGGTACAGCGTTCCCGTGAGTCCGAGCGCGGCGAGCGTCACTGCCGTTCCGACAATGATCTGGTCGGTACGCAGGCCGATGGCGAAGAGGGCGAAGATGGCGGCCATGGCCATACCCGCAACCAGCGCCGCCACAAAGCCACCCGCAACTCCGGCCACACCGGCGCCCACGAGCGCGGCAAAGGCGCCCGCGATTATCGACCCTTCCAGGCCTATGTTGATCACACCGCTGCGTTCGGTCACCGTCTCCCCCAGCGCCGCCAGGGCGAGGGGTGTCGCGGTGCGAATTGTGGCTTCCAGTAGCAGCAAGGAGCTACGAGAGAAGGGTTGTCAGCACCCGGTATAGGCACTGCTCCACTGCACCCGCCAGCGGCCGGCGTTGGTGCGCTCGATGAGGCTGAACGAATTCCCGTCGCCGTAATCGCGACCGACCACGAGCGTCGGGCGACCGGCCTGACCAAGGCGCACGGCGGCCAGGACATCGTTTAGCTCCATCGTCTCCTCCTCGCCCTCCACCCGCTCGCTATACGCCAGCACATAGCTGCTGCGCGGTCGATCGCTGGCCCGCTCGGCAATGAGAAAGAGCTGTTCGGTACGCTGGTTCGCTTCCTGGCTCACGCGGCGGGTGACAGTGGCAACCACCGCCTGCACTCCGGCCACTGGCGAGAAACGGCGAGCGTTGCGGACGACAAAGGGAAGGCCGCGGAACATGGACGTCGGGTCCTGCGGGAGCGTGGAGGCGACGCGTGCCACCTGCACGGCCAACTGCGCCGAGTCGGCGGAAGAGAGGCCGGTGATGGAGTCGAGCGGGATGGACACCGCGCGGCCGGCGGCGAAGGCGACGGTCCATGGCGTCATGGGTTCGGTGGAGGGCACGACCCGCGCCTGGGGCCACGCTGTACAACCCGATGCATCGGCGGCAGTAGCGCTGTCGCCGGCCCGCGACGAATGAGCGGGGATCCCCGGCGACGGCGCATCGAGCGTCCCCCTGCCAACCAGGCCCGAAGTGGAGAAGAGCTCCACTTCCATCCCTTCAGCGGCGGCGATGTCGAAGCTGGCTGACGGCGTGAGTGTACTGTCGGTGAACTGCGGGAAGACGAGCTGTGCGCGGAGCGCCGAACCACCGGCCGGCACGATCAGCAATCGCCCGGCTTCGGCCGTGCGCCAGCCGTGCATGGAGACTGGCGATGGCTCGAGCACGGGTGGCGGCTCTGCCGGTGACACCACAACGGCTGTATCGTTGACGCTGGCCGGCTTGTCGGTGCCGCAACCAGCGAGCGGAATGGCCAACGCGAACCACAGCACGCTACGTGACAGCAGCACAGTCGCGCGCCGCGTGTCGTCGCGTACCCGGCCGGGTGCCCAACCGGAGACGACGCCCACGCCGTGACGCGCGGCGAGAGAGGAGCAACGCATGAGTGGTGGCATCGAGGACAATCTGGCCGCCGGGAGTCACGGCCGTCAACGAACGGGCAACGGCGGGGTGCTGGCCAGGCTCGGCCTCGACCGGCCGGAGCTGCGCGCCTGGGCGCTCTACGACTGGGCGATAAGCGGCATGCAGGCAGTGATCCTGGCGTCGGTATTCCAGATCTACTTCACCAGCGTGGCCGCCGCCGGCCGTGGACCGAACGCCGGACTCCAGGCTTGGAGCAACGTCAACACGGTAGGCGCGATCCTGGTCGCCGTGCTGGCCCCGGTACTCGGCGCGATGGCCGACTACGCAGCGGCAAAGAAGCGATTCACCGCTGTCTTCATGCTCGTGGGCGTGATCGGGATAGGGGGGATGTTCTTCATCCAGCGTGGTGACCTCACGCTGGCCGTGGCCACCTACCTGCTCGCCCTCGTGGGCTCCACGGCGAGCCTCACCTTCTACGAGTCGCTGCTGCCACACATCGCCGAACCGGACGAGTTGGATCGGGTGAGCACTGGCGGTTACGCGCTCGGCTACCTGGGCGGGGGACTGTTGCTGGCCCTCAACCTGGCGTGGATCCAGCAGCCACAATGGTTCGGGCTGCCCAGCGGGCCCGGGCTCACGCCCGAGCAGGCCACATTGCCCACTCGTCTGGCCTTCGTCTCGGTGGCCGTATGGTGGCTGGCCTTCTCCATCCCGCTCTTCATGCGCGTGCGGGAGCCGGTGCGCAGGCTGGAAGCCGACGAGGTACCGGGCGCGAGAACCGTACGCGTGGCATTCACCCGCCTGGGCGAGACAGTGCGCGAGTTGCGCGGCTACAAGCAGGCCTTCCTGATGCTGCTGGCGTTCATGATCTACAACGACGGCATCCAGACCATCATCAAGATGGCCGCCGCGTATGGCGCCGAGATCGGGATAGAGACCGGTGCGCTGATCGGCGCCATACTGATCGTGCAGTTCGTGGGCGTCCCGTTCGCCTTCCTGTTTGGCGCGCTGGCCGGATGGATAGGCGCCAAGCGCGCGATCTTTCTCGGACTGCTGGTCTACACCGGCATCAGCGTACTCGGCTACTTCATGCGCACGGCCACCCACTTCCTGATGCTGGCGCTGCTGGTGGGGATGGTGCAGGGCGGGACGCAGGCGCTCAGTCGGTCGATGTTCGCGAGCATGGTGCCGCCGCACAAGTCGGGCGAGTTCTTCGGCTTCTACAGCGTATTCGAGAAGTTCGCGAGCATCTTCGGGCCGCTCTTCTTCAGCCTCACGATCGCCCTCACCGGCTCGAGCCGCGCGGCGATCCTGTCAGTGATCTTCTTCTTCGTGGTGGGTGCAGCGCTGCTGGCCAAGGTGGACGTGGAGGAGGGGCAACGGGTGGCGCGAGAGGCGGAACGGGAGACGCGTCGGATAGCGTGACATGCGTGGTCCACGCGGTCGATCACGATTGATTGTCCGCACGTTCCGGCAGGAACCTGCCCACCAGATCCCAGTGCCAGGCCTCCCTGCGCACTCCCGTTCGCGGATCCTTGAGCGGCTTGTACTGCAGGCGCGAAGTGGGAAGGCCGACAGCTCGCCCGTAACGGAGGAGCAGCTCGCGATCGGTGCTGACCAGGTGGGCCATCGGCGTACCGAACCAGATGTGACGATGCAGCCAGAGACCGCCGTCCATTGCGTGGAGCATGCCGTCGCGGCGGCTCTCGAATTCGCGAAAGGCAGGCACCTCGTCCGTCATGTCAGGGGCGCCGCAGCCCTGGATCCCTGCGCCGGGTACGCGAACAGCGTGTCGGCCACAGCCGCCGGCTGCCCATGACTCATTGACAGGCGATCCTGCCCTCCTCCACCGCCGGTGCTGGCTGGCTGGAAGGCCTGCCATAGAAGAGGGCGCACAGGGAGCGGTCCGCCGACGGATGAAGCGCCGTGGCGCCCCAACCCATGGAGTCCGCAGTACTGATGGTCATCGTGACACCGGCGCTGGCAGTAACGGAGAGACTCGTCAGGTCCCCTGTGTACGAACCGTTCAGCACGTAGTAGGCCTCCTCGGCCGCGGCCAGGTTGCGCAGGTCCGACTGCAGCGTGGCGGTCAGGGCGCGTGCCCGCGCGCCACCCAGGCGCGGCATGGCGAACGCGGCGAGCAGGCCGACGATGATGATGACGACGGTGAGCTCGATCAGCGTGAAGCCACGTCTGGTCCTGGACGACCGTGACGGGTAACGATGCATGGTACCGGCATGCCGCGGATGGGCCGCGCGCGGTAGCGTTGCAGATGTCGGCAGGAACATCGGGAGCACCGGGTAGGTCGAACAGCAACCGGAGAACTGGTCGCCGCTTGAGCGGAGTGGGAGCAGGGCGCGTGCTGGACGCGTGACGATGACCAGGGCAACTGCGGCGCCAGCGTTCTCCCTGGACGAGCAAAGTTCCTTGCCGCAACGGTTTGGCTCGCCTCGCATGCCTTTCGAGATGAGGTGTGCAGGAACCCGACGGCGTTGTGAATGGCGCCGATCCGTGCACTATGCAACGGTCGCGGATGGTCAACCGAACTTGGTCTCCAACCAGTTCGCGCCCACCCCCACGTCCACCACCAATGGTACCGACAGCTCGGCCGCGCCCTCCATCTCCTGGACAACCAGGGTGCGCAGTTCGTCCAGCTCCCTCTCCGGCACCTCGAAGACCAGTTCGTCGTGTACCTGGAGAAGCATGCGGCCTTCCAGTGCCCGCTTCCGCAGTGCGTCAGCGATGCGGATCATGGCGACCTTGATGAGATCGGCCGCCGAGCCCTGGATGGGCGAGTTGGCGGCGGTGCGCTCGCCGAACGCCTGGATGTTGCGGTTGCGGTCCTTGAGCTCGGGGATGTAGCGGCGGCGCCCGAAGATGGTCTCCACATAACCATGTTCGCGAGCGAACTCGACGCGCGAGTCCAGGTATCCCTTCACTCCCTGGAAGCGTTCGAAGTAGGTGCTGATGAATTCGCGCGCCTCGGCGTTGCTGATCTTGAGCTGCCGGGATAGCGCGTGTGCCCCCTGGCCGTAGATGGTCGCGAAGTTGATCGTCTTGGCACGCGCTCGCATCTCCGACGTCACCATGTCCAGCGGCACGCCGAAGATGATCGACGCCGTCTGACGATGTATGTCGCCGCCAGCCCTGAACGCGGTGACGAACGCCGGATCGTGCGACAGATGAGCGAGCAGCCGCAGTTCGATCTGCGAATAGTCGGCGGCCAGGAAGAGCCAATCCTTGCGCGGCACGAAGCCACGGCGGATGTCACGCCCGAGTTCGCGACGAATGGGAATGTTCTGGAGGTTCGGGTCGCTCGACGAGAGTCGCCCGGTGCTCGCGACGGTCTGGTTGAACGACGTATGGAGGCGTCCGGTCTGAGGATTCACGAGCGCCGGCAGCGCGTCCAGGTAGGTGCCTTCCAGCTTGAACAGCTCGCGGTACTCCATGAGCAGTTCGGGGATCTCGTATCCTTCGTCGGCCAGCTCCTGGAGCACGCTGGCGTCGGTGCTGGGCCCGGTGGCGGTCCGCTTGCGCGATGGCAGGCCGAGCTTCTCGAAGAGGATCACCCGCAGTTGCGGGTTGGAGTTGATGTTGAACTCCTCGCCGGCAACCTCGTAGATCTCCAACTCCACCCGCTCGCGCTCGGCGCGGAAGCGTTTCTTCAGGGAGTGGAACCAGGCGACGTCGATCGCCACGCCAGCCAGTTCCATCTCGGCGAGAACGGGGACGAGGGGCATCTCGATCTCACGAAAGAGCGGCATGAGCGCCTGCTCCTCGAGCTGCGGCTCGAAGAGCTCTCGCAACCTCAGCGTGATGTCGGCATCCTCGCACGCATACATGCGCGCCGCTTCTATGGGCACCTCGTCAAAGCCGAGCTGTGTCTTTCCCTTGCCGCAGAGATCGTCGTAGCTCGTCATGCTGTACTGCAGCATCTCCAGGGCGAGCATGTCGAGACCGTGGGAACGACGTCCAGGGTCGAGCACGTAGCTGGCGAGCATGGTGTCGAATTCCAGCCCGCCAAGCTGGATCCCGGATCGACGCAGGACCAGCATGTCGAACTTGGCATTCTGCAGGGTCTTCCGCACCCTGTCGTCTGCCAGCAGGTCGCGCAGCGGGGCCATCGTGGGGTCGTCCAGCGGCGGCAGGTTCTTCACTGGCCAGTGCCGCTCGGCGAGCATGCGGCCAGCGATGCTCGTGGGTGCGGCAGCCGAGGCGGCCCCGCGCTTGCGCGCAGTCGCTGGCGCGCCGTCCGGTGAATCGTCCACCACCAGATCGTTTCCGCCGGCATCCCTCGCCCGCACCACATCGTCCTTCGTCGGTCCATCAACCACGTCGCGGCCACCGAACACCAGCTCACCCTGCGCCACCTGCTGCGATCTGTGGGCGAGTGGCAGGTAGTACGCCTCACCGGGCGCCAGCGCGATCGAGATCCCTACCAGTGTCGACCTGAGCGGATCGATCCTGGACGGACTGTCGGCATCCACCACCACTTCGGTATCGAGAGCGATGTGGCGGCTCCTTCTCGCCCGTGCCACCAGCTTCTCCATGGCCTCGACCGTGTCCACCGTCTCGTATCTGACATCCGGAGTGGTCGCGCTGTCGGTCGACTCCGCGGAACTCGCCTCAACCGGAACATCGCCAGACGGCTCCGACTCCGCTCGCGCCCCCATCTCGCGGGCCAGGCTGTGGAACTCCAGCTCCACGAAGAGGTCGCGGAGCTCACCCCAATGCGGCGTGGTGAGCGACATCTGTTCCAGGTTCAGCTCGATCGGGAGATCGACGCGGATGGTCACCAGCTCCTTCGACAGGCGGGCCAGGTCACCGTGCTCCGTCAGCGCCTCGCGAGGGCGCTTCCCCTTGATCTCCGACGCCCTGGCCAGGATCTCGTCCAACGAGCCGTATTCGGCCACCAGGGCGCGAGCGGTCTTGTCGCCGATCCCCTTCACACCTGGCACATTGTCCGAGCTGTCGCCGACCAGTGCGAGGTAGTCGGTCACGCGCTCGGGCGGCACACCCAGCCGCTCGCTCGCATTCTCCATCCCCACCCACTGCTCTTCCACGCTGGCCGGCCCGCCGCGCCCTGGATTGAGGAGCCAGACATGCGGCTGCACGAGCTGCTGGAAGTCCTTGTCGCCACTGACCACTACCACTTCCAGGCCGGCTGCAGCGCCCTGCCGCGCCAGCGTGCCTATCACGTCGTCGGCCTCGTAGCCAGGCAGGGAGATGACCGGGATGTCATAGGCCGCCAGCAGTTGGACGATGCGTTCCATGCCGCGGTCGAAATCCGCCTGCAACTCCTCAGTCAGCTTCTCGCGGGTAGCCTTGTATTCCGGGTAGGTCTCGTGACGGAAGGAGAGACCGGAGTCGTGCACCCAGCCCAGATAGTCAGGCTGATGCTTGGCCAGCATCCGCTGGAGGAAGTTGGCAATCCCCCAGACGGCCGAGGTATTCTCGCCGCGACTGGTCGTGAGCGGCCGCGAGATGAGGGCAAAGAAGGCGCGGTAGATGAGGGCGTAACCATCTACCAGAAATAGTCGGGAGCCGGACGGTGGCTGCATCAGTGGCGGGGAGAACGGGAATGAGGGACGCCCCGGAAGATGGCACGCGGAGAGGGAAGGGAGTAGGCACACCAGTGCGCGACAGCCCGCTCCTGAAAGGAACGGGCTGTCGCGCACTGCTCGCTACCTGGTCCTGCTGGAATGGAAAGAAGGCTCAGGCCACAGTCTGCACGTTGGCGGCGTGAAGTCCCTTGTCTCCGGCCTCGACCTCGAACTCCACCATCTGTCCCTCGACGAGGGTCTTGAACCCCTCCATCTGGATCGCGGAGAAATGGACGAAGACGTCCTCACCGCCCTCCTGCTCAATGAAGCCGTAGCCCTTGGCGTCATTGAACCACTTCACTTTACCTGTGGCCATGCGAGCTGCCTCCAACGGAACAACGAGGTTTCTCGTGCCTGCACGCGCGACCGATCATGCGTGATGATCACGCGACAGAGGTGCGCAATGGTGCGGGGCAAACCTACCTGGTTTGCGCGCCCTATCTATGAGTGTCCGCCCCGGTTGTCAAGAGCTGGTATGGCCGCAACCCGCCAGGAAACTGCCAGGGAAGTGGTATCGCATGTCATGAGGCGAGCAGGAAGTTGCACAACATCACCACGCCGGCCACCGCACCGGCCACGCGCACATTGTCGTCCAGCGGCACTCGCGGCCACTCCGCCAGCGTTGCCGCGACTGCCGCCACAATACTCACCACAGGCCCCAGATCAGCCAGCCAGAGCGCACCCACGAGCGTCGCTACGAAGCAGGCGGCACCGCCGGCAACGGACTTCCGCGTGCGTGGCGCGACCGCGTCGCCGCGCGCCGCCGCCAACAGCTCCCGCCTGGTAGCCAACGCTCGCCCCACCACTGCCGCCGCCGCATCACCCACCGCCACTGCCCACATGGAGGCTATCGCTGCCGCTCGCGGAGTCAGTGCGACCACGCCAACGAATGCCAGCAGCATCCAGGTCGCTCCCGACCAACCCTCGTGCTCATGCTTTCGTAGCAGGGGGCCCGTGGCGCGACCGAAGAGCAGCCGCACGCGCGGCACCCGCCGACGCGCCAACTCCAGGCTCACCGCCACCGCAGCGAGCACACACAACACCAGGAGCAGGCGGCGGCGCTCGAGGCCGAAGGCGTATGACAGCGGTGCCGCCGCGGAAGTCAGGTGCAGCGCCTTCCGTGTCAGCTCGTGGCGCAGCCCGAGCACGGCAGGCGCGCTGCCGCGCGGAGCAGTGGAAGGGTCAGCCACGAAGCCGCGCCACGACGGTCACCGCCGCCCCAGGCTGCATCATGCCGGAACAGCCGTGGCTGGCACGACAGACAGTCAACCGCGACAGGATCATGGTAGGCAGGCCGGGAATCCGAGGGAGAAACTCGAGGTGCAGCGGGCGTGGCGATCGACGTGCGACGGGTAGTCAGAGGCCCATCTGTTATAGTGGCGCCGGCGCCACGCTGCTTGCCAGCCCCCCTCATCGCGCGTTAGGTTCGCCGCGTGTCTCCTTACGCATCCCTCGTCGGTTCCACGCTGGCCGGTTACACCCTTCGCGAGCAGATCGGCGAGGGTGGGACATCGATCGTCTTCCGGGGCGAGCATCCACAACACGGAGTGGTCGCGGTGAAGGTGCTGAAGGAGCGCCTGCGCCACGATCGTACAGCCGTCGCGCGCTTCCTCCGTGAAGCCGAGTTGGGCGAACGCGTCCAGCATCCGAACGTGGTGCGGACGATCGAGGTGGGTGAGGTGGATAGCGGGCTCCGCTACCTGGCCACCGAGTGGGCCAGTGGCGAGATCCTCGAACGCTACATGCGCCGCAACGCCCCGCTCCCACGCGAGGACGTCGCGCGGATCGTCCAGCAGGTGGCCGACGCCGTGCACGCGGTGCACGAGGCGGGGATCGTCCATCGGGACCTGAAGCCGGACAACCTGATGTACGATCCGCTCACCCACGACATCAAGTTGCTCGACTTCGGCATCGCCGCAGCCACCGACACCTCGCCCGACGAGCGGCTCACCCGCGCCGGCTTCTTCGTGGGAACGTTGATGTACGTGGCACCGGAAGCTCTATCCGGTGAGTTGGTGACGGAAGCGGCCGATCAGTACAGCCTGGCCACCATCTCCTACTTCCTGCTCACCGGCACGCTCCCGTACACCGCCAAGTCCCCGCGCGAGATGTTCTCGCAACTCCTCTCCCAGCCGCCCATCCCGCTCAACCGGGCCAAACCTGGTGTGCAGTACGGCGAACGGGTGGAGCAGACGATCATGCGTGGCCTTGCCCGGCAGCCGTCGGAGCGCTTCGTGGACGTCGAGACCTTCGCCCGCGAACTCGGCGCCGCCCTTGCCGCCGACAGCGCCGAAGCCGCGGATAGAGGTCTGTTCGCCCGGGTCAGGAAGCTGTTCGGCAACTAGCGCGGCCGACCACGCACGTTCACCGCACGGGCAACCAGACGGTGAAGATGCTTCCCCGCCCCAACTCGCTCTCCACCGTCAGGTCACCACCCAGCAGTTGCGCCAGTCGGCGCGAGATGGGGAGCCCGAGGCCGGTGCCCTGCCTCTCCGCGCCACCTCGTGAGCCAGCATTGACCTGCTCGAACTCATCGAAGATGCGCTCCTGATCCAGGGGCGCGATGCCAGGCCCGGTATCGCTGACCTGTATTACCACCCATGAGACCGCCGGGTCGCTGGCCTGGCCGCGAGAGCGTCCCGTTCCACCCCGCGCGGCCGGCTTCGCAACAAAGGCTCTCAGGGCCTCGCTGGCCGCCATGAAGCCGACGGCAGCGCCCGTGCCGGTCGCATCGATGACATGGGTGCTCACGGTCACGCTGCCCTGCTCGGTGAAGTTGGCAGCATTTGCCAGCAGGTTGAGAAGTATCTGACGGAGCGATGACGGATCCGTGCGCAGCCGTGGAGTCCCGGCGCCCATGTCCAGCGAGAAGCCGAGGCCCTTCCTCGTCAACACTGGCTCTATCTCGGTGGCCACGTCGAGCACGAACTGCCGCAACTCCACCATCTCGGCGTTCACCTCCCACCGGTCCGCGGCTATCCTCGCCAGATCCAGCACCTGGTCCACCAGTTCGCGGAGATGCGACGCAGACGCCTCGATCCTCTCCACAGGGCCTGCCTGCCGTGGACTCAGCTCGCCATATACTCCGTCACGAAGCAGTTCCGTGAAGCCGACAATGGCGTTGAGCGGTGTGCGCAGTTCATGCGAGACATTGGCCAGGAATTCATTCTTCGCACGGTTGGCGCGCAGAAGTTCCTGCGACAGGAGTTCCAGCTCCCTGGACCGATCGGCAATACGACGGATCTGACGCCGCTCGTGCCACGCACCCAGCGCCAGCGCGCCGAGCGCCGCCAGGGCCACGCCCCATAGCTGTAGCTGTACTGTGGAGCGGGCGAAGTAGCTGTGAGCAATCCACCATCGTTCGCCGCCGGGAAGCTGTATGGGAGCCATGACAATCCTGACCGCGCCGCCATCCACCTCCTGGCCAAGGATCGTCGCGACCGTGTCGCGACCCAGCGAATCAGTGAGGATGGCCAGACCCAGCCGACGCCGCGGTACCGGACGGTCGGAGAACAGATCCCGGATCTGGGATGTCGTCACGATGCCCGCGGCCAGGCCGCGAAACACTCCGTCCACCACCAGCGGATCGAAGATGATGGCCCCGGTGTCCGAGCCAAACAGTTGACCGGACATGGACATCGTCGGCCGGTGAGTCTCCCGGGCTCGCGCCGCCGCCGCACCCACCGAGAGGTAGTTCACGGTGTCGACATCGAGGCCGATGATGAAGTCCGTATTGGCACTGCCGTAATAATGTTGCCGGACCACGACGCCAGCGGAGTCAGTGAGCCAGATGCTGCGCAGCTCCTGGCCGACGCCATAGAGAGCGTCCATCAGTCTCGCGAAATGCCCGCTGTCCGGGGGCAGGCTCTCGTCGACATAGAAGGCATGGAGCGCCTGCAGCCCTTCTGCTCGCACGGACAGGTAGGTGCTCACCACCTCCGCCGACTCCTGCGCGTCTGCCTGGATATTCGCCCGCTCCGAGCGTGACAACGACCGCTCGGCGACGAAAAGGCCGACGAAGACGAGAGCTGATGCCGCCAGCAGGGCGAGCGTGGATGGGCGGAACGACAGGCGCAATTTGCCAGACGCGTGAGGGGAAGACGCGCGAACCCTGGGTGGAACTACCGCCGATCCCGGACCGGCGCAAGCTGGTCGAACGGGCGGGCTGGTCGCCCGGCGCTTGCGCTTGCAGGCCTGAACGGTCTATCGTGCGCCTCCATGACCCACTCCTCCCCATCCGCAGTCACCGCCGCCGATCGGCACGACCGACTGGTCGCCATCCTGGCCGAGCGCTCCGCCCGGCGCGGACAGTTCACTCTCGCCTCGGGCCGACAGAGCACGCTATACATCGATGCGCGCCTGACGACCATGAGTCCCGACGGCCTGATGCTGATCGGTCCGACAGCCCTCGCCGCACTGGATACTGCTGGTTGGGCTCCCGACGCCGTGGGCGGATTGACCCTCGGCGCCGATCCGGTGAGCTATGCCATCGCTTACGCCAGTGCCCTGGCCGGTCGACCGGTGCGGGCCTTCACCGTGCGCAAGGAGGCCAAGGCTCACGGCGCTGGTCGGGTGGTCGAGGGGCCCTTTCGTGAAGGCGACCAGGTGGTGATCATCGAGGACGTCATCACGACTGGCGGCTCGGCGTTGCGCGCCATCGAATCGGTGCGCGCCGCCGGCGGAGTCGTGATCGGTGTCCTCGCCCTGGTGGATCGCGAGGAGGGCGGGCGAGAGACGATCGAGGGAACCGGTGTCCCGGTGGTGGCGTTGACGACGGCGGCCGAGATTGTGGCCCGGATGCAGTAGTCGGGTCACGGTAGACGCCACTCCCGCCGGGCGCTCCGATGCGCCCGGACCACCAGCATCACCCGCTCGCCGCGCGCGTCCTCGTATCGCGCTGGTCACTGTCACCACGCGCCACGACAGGAGCCAACTCGCTGCGCGGCCCCGTATCAGCCTTCGGCCACCTCGGCCCACACCGATCCGTCTGCTTCGGCACCGACAGTCGCGCCGGTGCAATCGGCGATCGATCGGGCAGCGGCGGCCACTTCCTCCGGGTTGCTCAGTGGCGGCTGCGTGATGATCGCCACGCGCGCCCGGCCGGGAGACGCCGGCATGCCCGCCAACTGGGCGGCGCTCCCGATGGGGAGGGCGGAGATGGTTGCCGAGAGGAGCGATCGCAGCGTCAACTCCAACGAACCGGCCGTGGCGCTCACCTCTTCGAAACCGGCGTCCAGGTCGACGCGGCACTCGGCACGTTCGGCCTCGGCACGCACGGCGCGTCGAACAGCCAGCGCCAGGTCGCGTAGCGAGACGCGAGGCATGCCCGGCGTGGCGCCCGAAGGTGCTCCATCGGTTAGCTCGCGAGCAACCAGCTCCTCCAGCGACTGGGCGTTCCGCGACACCATGTCGGCGTAGCGCGCACTGGACCGCTGGTCCGCCGGCAGCGATTCGTCCTGCATCAACGCCGCAGCACTCTGGATGGTGCCGATCGGGTTGCGCATGTCGTGACGCAGACTGCGGAAATGAGTTCGCGCGTCCTCCTGCCAACGCTGGGTGTGGCCGCGCGTGGCTGCGAGGGTGAGAAGGGAGACAGCCTCGTGGAGACGTCGGATCACGGCGAACGTCTCCGTCGGCGGGGTCGTCGCAACCTCCCGCGGTACGTCCAGCGCGTCGACATGTCGTTCTGCCGCGTAGAGCAGGATCGCCGTGAACAACTCCAGTTCGGTGAGCAACGCGTCCAGGGTGTAGCCAGTGGCCTGGGCAGCGGCACCGAGCTCCCAACCGGCACGCATCACGTCGTCCTGCCAGCTCCCCTCTTCGGGCAGCGCAGCGGCGACGGCGGCCACCAGCCGCGCGGCGAGCGCCGTTTCGGCCAGATCCGGTTGATCCACCGCAAGCGGTACAGCCGAGCGGGCGCGGGCCTGCCAGTGAGCGCCGAGGTCGACGGCGTCACGGGCGAAGAAGTCGGAGAGATACGAAGCGAGCGGAGTCACGATTGAGTGGGCGAAGCGGCCAATGAGCGCCGGCGCCGGCGCGGAACACCACTGGCGCGGAGAATGGGGGCGCGTCCGCTTCCACGCAAGGCATGGGCGTCGGAATCACCGCCCCGGACCGTCCGGCAGACGGCGGCACAGCGCGACGCGGACGGGCGCATTCGTACGCAGCCCACTGACGGTCATCGTGAATGCGAGCAAGCCGCCGCATCGTGCGCATGACCAGCGGCTGACCAGGGCATGCGACAGTGGCGCCGTCGAGCATGGCTTCCGGCCACGTCCGACAATTCGCCGGCCGCGGCCCGCCGCGGCGCCACATCCCCGTGCAGTTGCCACATGAGGTGCCACATGTCGCCACGATCCAACGCGCCGCTCACCACACCGGTTGTCACCATGCTGACCCCCGACGAGCGCACCCGCGTCGACGCTGCTGGCGTCGGATTGTACTACACGCTGCACCGCGACAGCGTGGAGGATGTGCTGCGTGACCTGAGGACACGCCGCGCGACGGCAGTGCTGGTCTCCGTCTCACGATGCACGGAGCGGGATGCCGAGCGGATGGCGATGATGGTGCGGGAGTTCCCGCGCGTGCCGGCCGTGGCATTGCTCACCCAACTGGAGCGTGACACCCCACAGGCAGTGCTCTCCCTGGGGCGCAGCGGCGTGGAGCATCTGGTGGACGTCCGCGGCCCTGGCGGCTGGCACGCCCTGCGCGAGGTGCTGGGCCGCGACCGGGACGATTCGTTCAGTCGCACGATGATGGAGGGCGTGTCGCGGGACCTTGTCGGAGCGACACCAGACTGCCTGCGCTTCTTCCGGCTGATCCTGGGCGAGCGCTCCACGCCCACCACCGTGCGGACACTCGCCAACCAGTTGGGCGTGGTGCCCAGTACGCTCATGAGTCGCTTCTTCCGCGCCGGCCTGCCAGCGCCGAAGCGTTACCTGGCCATGTCCCGACTGGTGCGTGCCGCGCGCCTGTTCGAGAACCCCGGGCTCTCCGTGGCCGGCGTGGCCAATACCCTGGAGTACAGTTCGCCGCAGAGCTTCGGGCGACACGTGCGCACGATGCTCCAGATGACCGCGGGTGATTTTCGCGAGCGCTACGACGGCGAGGGAATGCTCCAGCGATTCCGGGAGGAGTTGATAGTGCCGTTTGCTCCCGCGCTCCGCTCCTTCACCCCGTTCCAGGTGACGCCCGGCTGGCTGGCGCCCGAAGCCCGACGACGCCTGGCGATCCCCGCTTCCAGAGTTCACTGACCGCGCTGGCGGCGCTCTCACTCCTGCACGAGCTATCCACGACCGAAGGAGAGCATGCTGGTGGCCTCCACGCGATCCAGCAGCGCATCCAGAAGTGCCATTGCCTCCTCCAACCCCGTCATTCCGGCGGCGAACCTGTGCATGCTCTCCGTCACTTCCTCGCGCAGCAGCACGAACTCGAGCTGCAACTCGTCCTCGCTGAAACCCAGTTGACGACGCAGGCGGCCATGGCGATCGGCAATCACACGCTGGATCTCCGAACCGTGTCGCATGAGCGGACTGGCAGCGCCATGCGACTCCTCCACGATCGCCAGCGATTGGAACAGGTCGGTCAGAAGCGTGGCGACATGACTGCGTAGTTCAGCATCCCGCAATGATTCAGTGGACGCCAGCCGCTCGTCCTCGCACAGCCGGGTCACGAAACGTCGCACGATCGCTTCCACCTCGCGCAGCATGCGATCGCGAACAGCCACCAGACCGTGCGCCAATCGTACCGCGTCACGTCGATCGGCGATCGAGAATTCATCTTTCGCTGACTGCCCGTCAGCGGCGACCATGGGCACACCGGGCAGCCAGAGAGTGAAACGGGACCCCCGTCCGGGCTGGCTCTCGGTGGTCAGGTCGCCGTTCATCAACCGCGCCAGGCGTCTGCTGATGGCGAGGCCGAGGCCCGTCCCTTCCCGGGTGCGCGTATGTCCCGAATCCACCTGCACGAAGGGCTCGAAGATGGCCGCCTGGTGCGAGGACTGGATGCCCATGCCGGTGTCCTCGACATGGATCGCACAGGCGATGTCGAGCCCGACCGGGAGCTGGGCGCCGGCCTCCACGGCCACTGACGGCAGGACCGGCTCGCAACTGACCGTCACCCGGCCGCCGGGTTCCGTAAAACGGACCGCATTCGCGAGCAGGTTCACCAGGATCTGCTCCACCCTGCTCCGATCCGCCACGTAGCGCACCGTGTTGCTCTCCACGCACTGATTGACGAGCAGGATCTCGCGAGCGGCAGCCTGCGGGTGCAGCAGGGTGAGAGCACTGCTCACGGACAACGGCGCCTCACCCACCTCCCGGGCCACCACCAGCCGACCCGACTCCACCTTGGCCAGGTCCAGTACGTCGTTGACCAGCTTCAGGAGGTGACGACTACTGAGCTGGATGCGCGACAGTTGGTGGCGCTGCTTGTCGCTCAACGGACCGGACAGGCCCAGTTCGAGCAACTCCGCGTAACCCATGATGGCATTGATGGGTGTGCGGATCTCGTGAGACATCGTAGCCAGGAAGGCCGACTTGGCCTGACTGGCCGCCTCGGCGACAGCCCGGGCACTCTGCTCGGCGCTGTGCAGTCGGGCCGCGTCGATGGCCAGCGCGGCGCGGCTCGCCAGCTCCTGAAGCAACTGCCGCTCCGGCTCACCCATCGGTCGATCGGCGCTGGTGGAAGCCGCAGTGATGGTGCCGAAGGAATGACCGCGGACAACGAGTGGTGCAACGATCATGGAGTGCGGACGCAGCCTATCGTAGACCGCCCGTACCGCCGGCTGGCTGATGAGCACCGAGAGCATCCTCTCGTCCATCCCGCTGACAAGCAGGGCGCGTCTCTCATCCAGCACCCTTCGGGTGACACTCACCGGCTCCAGCGAGCCGTTCTCGAACGCGCGCGCCAGCTCGTCCAGCAGGTGATGCTTCCCGGGATCCGAATGGACGCCCGCCACCTGGCTGATCTCCCCGGTCGCGTCGTCGCGCACGTGCACCATCGCGTAATCGGCGAAGCGCGGCACCAGTAGCGACATGACCTGCTTCAGCGTCGTGGCATAGTCCAGCGACGAGGCCAGCAACCGACCCGCCTCGGCGAGCGAGCTCTTGGCATCCCGCAGGCGGGCCATCTCGGTGATGTCGCTTGTGACGGCCACGGCGCCGGTGATCTGGCTGTCGACGATTATCGGCGCCGCCGCCACCCGGAGCACCCGGTCCTGGCCCCGGCCCAGGTGGCGCGCGACCAACTCACGCACCACATGTTCGCCACGCAGCGCACCCAGGAACGGGACCTCGTTCGTGTCGAGCGGACGGCCGGTGGATGGATCCCGATGGTGGAGACGCGCTACGGCCGCCTCGGCCGTAATCGGCAGTTCGGCCACCGAGCGAACACCCAGAAGTTCCAGTCCACGCTGGTTGGCGAGAGTGATGCCGGCCGCGGTTCCCACACATACCGCGTCCGGCAGACCCATGATGA
>CALCHX010000103.1 GCA_937906875.1 uncultured Gemmatimonadota bacterium
GCTCGGTATGCCGCACCGGGGTATTCGAGACCTGGCCCGGAACCCGTCCGCAGCTTTGGCGTCACCATGCCCGTATGGGGTGCCGATGCGTGACGAGCGCGCGAGCGGGCGGGTCTACCGCTCCGTGACGCGGCGTGCCGACGTCCATACTGGTGGACCTCGCGGCCGCTAAATGGTTCTGTTCAGGCTCGCCGCGGGCGGGAGCCGCCACCGGTGCGTTCCCGACGCTCTTCACGCCCCTTAAGTGTGCGACCTCCGCATTGACAGCGACAGCGGGTCGCATACCGGTCGCGTGAAAGCGAGGGGGTTGCTCCCGAGAGCCTGCGCGCGATTCACGAGCGGGTCGAGGTCTACGCCGCTGTTCGACAGTGCCGCTCTGCTCGGCGCTTTCCGCCACATGCCGACTGACGGTTGCGCCAAGCGTGCGCTGATCGTCCAGCCGTGCGTCCAGACCATCCCGGGTGCCTAGCTCTTCCGAGGGAGCGATCACCGCGAACCTGAAGCTTGCCGGGCGATCGCCGACTGGCTCATCTGAGGGCAGCGATGAAAGTGAAGCCATCGCTAAGACGGTCGGTCATCCCGCCGTTGGCGGCGATGAAGCGCGGAGGAATCGTGCAATCTCGTGTCTCCTCGGATACGACCGCTGGGTGCCGCGCTGCGTGACGCTTCGGCTTCCGCAATAGCACCCCAGTTCGACGCATTGCAATTCCGATCGGCCCGTGGCCACACCGAAGGCGAGTCCTCCCACGAATGCATCACCAGCGCCAGTCGTATCGATTGTTTTCACGGCCGGCGCAGGGACGCGGAATACTGTGCCATCGGGCTTGGATAGGAGCGCCCCGTCTGAGCCAAGCGTAATGACCAACTTAATTCCGAGGGCCTGAGAGACACGAATGATAAATTGATCGTCAGCTTTCCAGTCTCGGGGTCGTTGCCTTGTGTCAGTGAGATCCTCAAATTCGTTTTCATTAACGACAAGCCAATCGGTAAGTTGGAGGATTTCCGCTGTAACGTGTCGGCTGGGGGCGGGATTTAGGATCGTCGCCGATCCACGAACTTTCGCGGCTCGGAATGCTCCGAGAATCGCCGCGTCTTGAATCTCGAATTGCGACACAGTGACCGCCACCTCTGGCAACGATAATATCGATTCTGAGGCCTCAGTATCGGTAAGCCTGTCATTGGCGCCTCCTACGCAAATGATTCGATTAGAACCGTCGGGTGTCACCCAAATGGCCGCAGCGCCGGTTGAGGTACCTGATGACCGACTTACACCTGAGATATTTATTCCTAACCGATTAAAGTTTGTAATGGTCATATCTGCAAAGGAGTCGTCGCCAACCCGGCCCACGAATGCTACGGGCGCACCCAATAGCCGCGCCATGACGGCCTGGTTTGCACCTTTCCCTCCAAAGCCGAGCTCAAAAGAGGTCCCAGACAGGGTCTGACCTTCATCTGGGATACGTTCCGTGTAGGTAATGAGGTCCATCATCGCGCTCCCGACGACGGCGACTAGCCCCGCATTCGGGGCATCGGCGATCGAGTCGCTTGATCGTTCGGTGTCCGCGGATGTCATAGCGATCAATTCCTTCTGGTGAGACGGCGCCCGGAAGCGCCGGGGCGGGGCAGTCACTGAGAGATCTGCAGGATCGGGGGTAACGATGACGCAGTGGCTCTGATGCGCTCGCTCGACGATATCTTGCCGCCCGGCGCCGACGTTGTTATTTTGATTACGCAATCTGATTGCGCTGTCGGTCGCTACAGGTTAGCACGAGGAGTCGTGGCATGCTCGGATTGAACGTCTCGCAGTGCGAGTTGGCCATGCATCAATTACCTGCGCCAGACGCCGTTCCTGACGCATGCGGATCACGGCGATGAGCGCGACCCTAGCCGATGTGGCGCAACGCGCTGGCGTTTCGCCCGCTACGGTATACAGGCATCTAAGAGGCCAACGCGTGAAGTCAGCGACCGGCGTGCAGCGAGCAATCGAGGAACTGCGGTACACACCGAACACGATGGCCCAGAACCTCAAATACGGTCGCACACAAACTATCGCGCTAGTTGTTCCAGATATTACGACCCCATTTTTCGCCTCAGTCGTGAAAGGTGCGGAAGGCGAGTCGCAGGGACTTGATTACAGCGTCTCGTTGTATAACACCGACGAGAACGAGGCTCGGGAGAAAGAGATCCTGTCAAGCCTCGTCGGTCGCGTCGATGGCGTGATCCTCGCGCCAACGACGGAGGCTGGGCACCTCTCGCCGGCTCTCACCGACAGCGGCGTTCCCGTCGTTTTCATTGACCGTGAGACGTCGAGCGCCACGAGGCGTTCTTGAACCTTGCGGTGGTGAAAGGACACCGCTCGACGCTTGTCGCAGCAAGCGTGTGATAGCTGGAGGACGATCTGGCTCGTTGGCGTGAGCGGGTTGGGTGGAGCAGTCCTCGACAACGACGAGTCGTATCCGGTACTGCCAGATGGTGCGGGCTCGGCTAGCGAGACGGAGAGGCATACGGATAGGAACCAGTGGCTGAAAGCCCCTTAATACGAGACCACCGACTCCAACCTGGCGGATACGGGTCGGGTTGCATCGCGCACCCTCACGGCTTCGGCGGCAAGGGGAACTTCTGGGCCGGGTGATGTCGCCGGTCGGGAGGCCACGGTGAAAGCCTGCGGCGTAGCCGTGGCGATGATGCTGGGGCATAACTGGGTGCCGATCCCGTCGAAGGGTTCGAGAGTGAACGTGGGAACCATCCCGGCTCCGCCGGAGGTGCGTCGCATCCGGCGGCGGTGCCGAAGGCTGAGCGCATGGCCTGCTGATCGGGTCGGGATGGGGCGGAGGACCCGTAGTAGTCCGAGGTCGGGAGAGCCGGCCGCATGGCGAAGCGGTCCAGTGTGATCGCAGGATCGAGAAGCAGTAAGGGAGACACAGCCGTGAATACGGGTGTTCTGTGGCCAGCCGACGCAACGGAGGCGTGGGCGCGGGTACTGACGATGCAGACGAAACTGCACCAATGGGCGACGTCCGATCCCGGTCGTCGCTTCGACGATGTGTTCAACCTGGTCTATGACCCGGCTTTCCTCGTTGCGGCGTGGAACCGGGTGCAGGGCAACAAGGGAGGCCGCACCGCGGGAGTCGACGGAATCGTTCCACGATCCGTCCCGTCGCAGAAGGTGCAAGGGATGCTCGCCGAGCTGCGCGAAAGCGTGAAGGGCGGTGGGTTCGTCCCGGAGCGGGTGCGTCAGAAGTCGATTCCGAAAGCGAACGGCAAGATTCGTAAGCTGGGGATTCCGACGATGACGGACCGGATCGTTCAAGCCTCGCTCAAGCTGGTGCTGGAACCGATCTTCGAGGCCGACTTTCAGCCGTCCTCGTATGGGTTCCGGCCGCGCAGGCGGGCGCAGGACGCGATCGCGGAAATCCACTACTACGCCTCACGTGGCTACGTGCAGGTGTTCGAAGCGGACATCACCGCGTGTTTCGACGAGATCGATCGCGGCGCGCTCATGCAGCGCGTCCGCGACCGGATCGCCGATAAGCGTGTGTTGCGCCTGATCCGTGGGTTTCTGAACGCGGGCGTTCTCAGTGAGGACGGCGTGAACAGGGACACGTTCACCGGCACCCCGCAAGGCGGGATTCTGTCGCCGTTGCTGGCGAACATCGCCCTGTCCGTGGTGGACGAGCACTTCCAACGCAAGTGGGATGCGCTCGGGCCGCAATGGGCACGCACGAAACATCAACGCGCCGGGGGCGCGACGATGAAGCTGGTCCGCTACGCGGACGACTTCGTCGTCCTCGTTCGCGGCACCCGCGCTGATGCCGATGTGCTCTTCGGCGAGGTCGCCGCAGTGCTCGCGCCGATGGGCCTGCGCCTGTCGGTTGAGAAGACGACGGTCACGCACATAGACACCGGGTTCGACTTCCTCGGGTGGCACATCCAGCGCCGCCGGATCAGAGGTCACGGCGGGAAAACCGCGATCTACACCTACCCGTCACGGAAGTCGTTGGCTTCCATCCGGGACAAGGTGCGGACGCTGACTCGCCGGGCATCTCATCGAACGCTCGCCGACCTGCTGCGCCGCCTCAACCCGGCGCTGCGGGGCTGGTGCGCATACTTTCAGCACGGCGTCGTGAAACACGTCTTCAGCTACATCGACCACTTCGCCTTCTGGCGGATCGTGGGCTGGCTGAAGAAGCGACACCCGAAACTGAACATGCGCACCCTCGTGCGACGGCATCTGCCCCAATGGCGGATCCGCGCCAAGGGGATCGAGTTCTTCCGCGCCTGGCAGGTTCCAGTGACCCGCTACCGCTACCGAGGAACCCGCATCCCAACCCCTTGGGCAAGCACCACGGCGTGATCACATGGAGAGCCGGATGCTCAGGAATGGGCACGTCCGGTTCGGAGGGCGGCCAGCAGAAACCCACCCGGCGCAAGCCAGGCAGGGCGCTGCTGGCCGACCCTACACCGGGACGGTTGAACGATACAGTCCTCGTCGATAACGTCGGCGGCACGAAGCAGGCCGCAGAGTACCTCCTGTCCTTGGGGCATACTCGCATCGGCCAAATACACGGGAACCCGGCCTCGACTCCCGGGCGCGAGCGATGGGCCGCACTGCACTCAGTGCTACTCGAGCACGAGTTGGAGACGCCAGGCGACTACGACCAGGACGGTGCCTTTCGAGAGGAAGGTGGGTACCAGGGCATGCTGCGCCTATTGGCGCTGCCCCGTCCGCCGACGGCCGTCTTCGTCGCCAACAACGTCATGACGATCGGGGCACTGAGGGCGGTCAAAGACATTGGGGCCGACATTCCGGCCGATGTGTCCCTGGTTGGGTTCGACGATCTACGGCTCTTTGAGCTGCTGGCACCGGCCGTTAACTGTCGTGGAACGACCAGATGTCGAACAGGGAGTAATCGCGATGAAGCTGCTCCTTCGTCGGTTGCACGTAACGACAGGGCCGCGGGATACGACCCCACGGCGGATTGTTCTCGGCACGCGATTAGTTGTGCGCGGATCGTGCGCACGTCCGTCGACTGGCGACGGGGGCTGTCCACCGTGACGTGAAAAATTTTCGAGGATATTCGACGGCATCGCATCGACATCGTGAAAGACGGACTATTGACACCCCTGGCACCCCGCATTATGGTCTTGGCAACGGTACCGGTTACGTTATCACTTCGCTGGACGACCCGCGCCAGCATCTGCACTGAAATGTCCCAGCCCGCTAGGTGCGCCCTGCGGGACAACGGCTAAGGCGGTTTACATGACACATCGAACCAGGCGTATCACGCGCCTTCTGGGCGCGATCGCGGCCGGCACGCTTCTGTTCGCCGGTTGTAGTGCCAATAGTGCATCCTCCGGCTCGGCGTCGCCCGAGCCGGCCAGCGCCGAGGAGTCCGCCGAGGGGACCAGTGGCGATGACACATCGGCAGCAGATTCCTCGGCCGGGTCGGCGGGAGACGTCATGCCTCTCTCCGAGATCAAAGTCGCGTTGGTCAACGGCGGGCCGCATCCGTACTACGCATCGTGGCCCGATGCCGCAGCGCAGGCAAAGAAGGATTTCGGCCTGGCGGACGTCACGTTCGATGACACGTCGGAGTGGGACCAGACCAAGCAGAATGCGCTGCTCGACTCCCTCGCTGCCAGGGGCTACAACGCGTTCGCAGTGTTCGGCGTGTCGCCCGCGGACATTAACAGCACGTTCGAGCACCTGCGTGACGAGGGATTTGCGGTTGGTTCCGTCACGTCGTGCCCCGCCGGTGACAAAGACAGCGCTTACTTCTGCTTGTCAACGGACGTAGAACAGGCGGCCTACGAGGCGACGAAAGCGCTGATCGACACGCTCGGCGGTGAAGGCTCGATCGTTCACGTGACCGGTCTGCTGGTCGATTCGAACACGCAACGGCGCATTGAGGGTGTCGAGAAAGCCGTCGCCGAGTCCAACGGCAAGATCAAACTCGTTCAGCACATTTCCGACATCGACAATGACCTCCAAACTGCTGAGAAGGCCGTCACAGACCTGCTGGTCTCGCGTGGATCTGAGGTTGACGGCATCGTTGGTACCTCCACGGTATCGGCCGAAGGCGCTATTGCCGCCGTCAAGAAGGCCAATCTGCCGATCAAGATTATGGCGATCGACGATACCGAGCCTATCCTCGACGGAATCCGTGACGGGTCTGTCGCCGGAACGATGGTGCAGAATCCATGGGGCCAGGCCTATGTTGGCGCGTACGTAGTCGCGAAGCTGCAAAGCGGGCAGTGCACGATCAATGAAGATGGCATCTATGTCGACTCCGGGTCATTTCTCGTAGGCAAGGATAATGTCGATACGTTTGACGCCAAGCGGATCGAGAAGTCGAAATCGCTGATCGACGATTTTAACAACAAATACCTGACATGCAAGGGCTGACGGCTACCTCCTAGCCCATACGAGGATTGTGATTCGTGCACCGGCGTATGACTCGCAGGGTCTCGTTAGCGGCGCGGTATCCGACTGCCGAGACCCTGGTGCCGAGGGTCGTTGGCCGGAGCTCCGCGGGCCCGGTGTTCCCTTCGTGGCGCCCACTGCGCACAGTAGTTCGGCGGTTCCGGGCGATCATTTCGTTGGGGCGCTCGGTCCTGAATTCAAGCGGCGACGAACAAGGACTTCGGAAGAACGAGGACTCCATAAGTGGCAGGACTAGGGCTGGCGATCAACGCGAGGACACTGATCAATCGAAGTAACGCTCAACTGTGGGTGCTCGCGTCATTGGTCGTGTTGATTTGGTTCGCATTCACTTTGGTGGATCCGAACTTCGCAAACAGTGTGTTTGTAACATATCCATTGTTACGTGACGCCGCTACGTTCACCGTCGTGGGTCTCGCGCAGATGACGGCGTTGTCGATCGGGCACATGAATCTCGCCGTGGGAAGAATGGCAGCTGTCGCCGCGATGGTCGCGGGGATATCTTTCCAGTTCTTCGGTGCCAGCCTGCTGGTGGGCGCGCTATTAGGAATCGCAGCCGCGGCGCTCCTCGGCGTGTTAACCGGAGTGATCATTGTTGTTTCGAATGTGAATTCGTTCATCGTCACGTTAGCGATGGATTTCCTGTTGGTTGGGTTCGTCGCACTCGTATATACTCGATTGACGACGGCGGCGGCCTTCACGGTCAAACCGGATGGCATGAAATATTTGGGTCGTGCATCGTTAGCGGATATCTGCGCGGGCCCTGTATGCGGGCCCAGATTCATGCCGATGTTGCTGATCCCGGCTCTCGTCATCGTGGGTTATATGATCTGGATATACCGACGTTCTCGATTCGGCCGGGAGCTTATCGCTATCGGTAACAGCATGCGAGCCAGCGCCGCCGCCGCCATTCCGACGCGACGGCGTGTCATTCAAGCCCACGCATTGTCGGCAGCGCTAGCCGGCGCCGCGGGCATCATGGTGGTCATCAGCAACGGCGCAGCCACGGCCGCCATCGGATCCGAATTTATGATTCCGTCTTTCCTCGGGCCTTTGCTCGGCGGAACGAGCCTGCTCGGCGGAGCAGTATCGGTAATAGGAACCATCTTCGGAACGCTTCTGACATTTGTGTTGAGGTCCGGACTGACGACACACGGTGTCGGCCTGGAAGCACTCAACATATCGCTCGGCGTGCTGCTCCTGCTGGTGCTGTCCGTCCAGAGCTTTAGCCGCATCAGGGGACAGATGCGGATGGCGAAAGCGAGAATGGTCAGGGTGAGGGCATCGGCGGCAGGGAGCAGACGATGAACTCCCGTCGCATCAGGCTGCCGATTCACGAGGCGACACTGATCCTGGTCATCGTCATCGCCTACCTCGTGCTCAACGGTACATCGAGTGGCACGCTGCTGAGCGAGGCAGCGTTTATCGGCCTGCTTGGCTATTTGTCGCTGTCGATCGTCATCGGCTTTTCGCAGTTGACAGTCCTCGCCGTGGGCCAACTCAATCTGGCGGTGGGGCCAATGGGTGGCACCGTCTGTGCGGTGGCCGCTGTATTGATGGCCAAATATCAACTGCCGGTGCCAATCGCGCTGATCATCCTGATCGTCTTGGCTGTCGCGCTCGGAGCCGTCAACGGCTTGTTGGTCAACCTGACAGAGCTGAACAGCTTCATCATCACACTGGCGACGATGACCGTATTCGTCGGAGTTCAATACGGCCTCGTAGGGACGTCGACGGTGAGCAGTTATTCAGCCGCGCTGAAAGGGTTCGGTAGTACGAACATCGGAGGCGTACCCCTCGTCTTTCTTGGTGTGCTGCTCTTCGCTGGCGCGCTGTCGGTCTTCTATCGGAAGACCCGGTTGGGACGTCGCTCGCTTGCCACGGGAGCGAACAGCCAGGGCGCGTTTCTCCTCGGCATCGTGAACAAGCGTTCCGTCCTCGTTGCTCACACCCTGTCTGGACTGTGTGTCGGCGTCGCTGCGCTCCTGGTCATGACGTCAGCATCGGGCATTAACCGGTCGGTAGGAGGTGACTGGCTGCTCTTGAGCTTTGCGGCGCCGATCATCGGCGGCATCGCACTGTCCGGCGGGAGAGCACCGGTGCTAGGCACACTGCTGGCGGCCACCCTTCTTCGGTTGATCGACGTCGCGCGGTCCACCTATGCGCTGGATCCGAGCTGGGTGAACTTCGTCATCGGTGGCGTGGTGCTCGTCACCGTCGCGCTGAGCGAACTACGTCGACGCACAGCCGACAGGAGGGTTCGGATCGGATGAACGCCAATCAGCCGTCGCTCGCTGCCGAAGGCATCGTCAAAGAGTTCCCCGGTGTCAAAGCGCTGGCGGGCGTCGACTTGCGATTGATGCCGGGAGAAGTGCACGCACTGCTCGGTGAGAATGGCGCTGGCAAATCAACCCTTATCAATATTCTGACGGGTGTTCTCCTGCAGGATGCCGGCACGGTTCGGTTGCGTGGCGTGCCAATCATTTTCGGTTCTGCGCTGGAGGCGTCCCACGCCGGAATTGGCGTCGTGCACCAGGAACACAACTTGATCCCGGGCTTCACCGTTGCGCAAAATATTTGCATG
This sequence comes from uncultured Gemmatimonadota bacterium, assembly GCA_937906875.1. Taxonomy (GTDB): domain Bacteria; phylum Gemmatimonadota; class Gemmatimonadetes; order Gemmatimonadales; family Gemmatimonadaceae; genus CALCHX01. Next base: position 9,027 of record CALCHX010000103.1, read on the forward strand.
GCCAGCCCACCAACACGGTACGGATTCATCAATAGCGTCGAAGAAATCCAAACGGCAGAGCGCGCATTGACCCGTCTCGGTGTTTCTATCGACCCACACGCGTTGGTCGATAACCTGAGTGTCGCACAATTACGAATGGTTGAGATCGCGCGGACCTTGGCGTTTGAAAACCGGGTAATATTCCTTGATGAGCCTACGGCATCGTTAACACAGCGCGAGGTCGAAACCCTTCTAGGGACTATTCGGCGCCTCCGCGATGACGGTTGCTCGATTGTCCTCGTCAGCCACAAGCTGGAGGAGGTCTTCGCCGCTTGCGACGTGGCGACCATTCTGCGCGACGGCGCGACCGTCGTGCGGTCTCAACCCCTCACTAGCACCTCACGCGATGAGATTGTCAATGCGATGGCCGGTAGGACGCTGGCGCAACGCGAATATCAGCTGCGCGCGATCGACCGTTGCACCACACCGATGCTTGAGATTGTCGACCTGGAGACGCCGGCGACGACAGAGCAATGCTCGCTGATCGCGTATCGTCGCGAGATCGTCGGTCTTTACGGCCTGGTCGGAGCCGGCCGTAGCGAGCTCATGCGGGCCGCGGTTGGGCTGGATCGCAAGACCGGCGGAACCATACGACTTGCGGGCACGCCGATTACGACGGCTTCCTTCAGTCAGGCATTGCATAAGCACCGCATCGGCTACGTCTCGGAAGACCGTCGCGGCGAAGGGCTCTTTCTCAATCTCGACGTCGCCAGAAACGTCGCAGTGACGGTATGGCAGCGACTCGCAGGCCGGTGGCGGGGCGTGTCCAGTCGCGCCGAAATGCGAATCGCCGATCGTTATCGCGAATCGCTGGACATTCGCGTCTCCTCTGTGCGGCAGACAGTGGGGCAGCTTTCGGGCGGAAACCAGCAGAAAGTGAGTCTCGCCAAGTGGCTGGCAGCGCAGGCGGACGTGCTCGTCATTGATGAGCCGACTGCGGGCATCGACGTTCGAACAAAAGCCGATTTCCACCAACTGATCACTGACCTGGCGGATCAGGGCACAACGATTATTCTGATCTCCTCGGATCTGCCCGAGATGATCGGCCTGGCTGATCGTATATATCTGATGCATGAAAATCGTGTGATCAGTTCGCTGGACAACACTAAGGAATACGCGACCATGAGTAAACAGATCATGGGACTCATCTACGCGGCCGGCCCATCAGTGGAAGCTGTCGAGGACCCGGAGCCGCAATCGTGATGGGACACGCTGATGCTCACTGACATCGATGAAGACCTTCAGAAACAGGAGGAAATCACCCAGCGCCTCAAACGCTACGTATGGCGTGAAACAATTGAGCCGCTCATCAGCGATGACCTCGTCGCCGAGCATCGGCGGGACCCTTTGGGCCTCCATTCGGTCCATCTGGATATGGTGCTAACCTTCCTGCGGGATGACCCAGTGCCTTCTGAGCCTCGACTGGTCATTGTCATTGTCGAGCCGGAGACCAGTTGGTGCATCGGAGAGTTTTCGCGGGAACCTGGCACCGTCGTCTACTGTCGCCCGACATTGTTCTTCTCCGTCGAACAAATCGAACACGCGATTTTTCTGGAGCGGCTCGAGTTGGTGCGACGAGCGTACGCGCACTGCTGATGCACGAAGAATCTTAGGGAGGCGGTCGTCATGGGCAGAGTGGTGTTGGATGCGCGAGATTACGAACCGAAACCGATCGTGGGTTACGCGGATCAGGTCAGCGTCGAGGCCGGTGACGACCTTACCTTTTACGTCAGCTGTGACGGGGCTGACAGTTACGATGTCTCGATGGTGCGACTGATCCATGGGGATCTGCACTCCGCCGGTCCGGGCTTCAAAGAGCAGAAGATGGCCGAAGGTGCATTCTTCGGCCTCCCCGGTTTCGCGCAAGAGACGCAGATCGGATCGTGTTCCGCCAGTTGCGAGCCGCTGTCGGTCGACTGGACAAAGGGATTGTCGCTGTGGCTGCTGGCCTGCCCAACGAAGCCGAAGGCTGGGCACGATCAAACCATCATGTCGCAGGAGGCCGCTGAGGGCGGCTGCCAATGGCGCCTGTTTCTCGATGACGGCGGCCATGTCGTCTTCGAGGCAGCGGCCGGGACACAGCGGGTACGACTGGCCACCCCCATGCTCACCAGAATCTGGTATGCCCTGGCTGCGGTCCTCGACCCGGTCTCGGGAACCGTGAGTGTGGTCCAGCAGCCGGTGATCGAGCCATTTAATGGTCGGCTCGCCTTCCGCCATCCCGACATCGATATGGGCGCCCGGGGAGTCGCTCCCATGACGGGCCTTCCCTCGGATCGGGGGCGTGTGCTGGTCGGCGCGGCCTTCTCTCACATCGATGACCGCGGGAGAGTCCGCTTCGGCGACGTGTTCAACGGTAAAATCGACCGCCCGCGTATTACCAGCGGCGTGATACCGGTCGAGGGTGACCTGGAGCCCCTCTTCTCGCGGCGGTTGCCGGGCGGCACCGTCCTGGCGTGGGACTTCCACGCCGGCATCACGACGGCCGGCGTGTCGGAACACCGACGTGTCGTCGACGTGAGTGGTTCCGGCCATCACGGTGAACTGATCAATATGCCAGCTCGAGCGATGACCGGATACAACTGGAATGGTTCCGAGTTCGACTACCGTCACGCCTCGGATCAGTACGGCGCCATTCACTTTCATGACGATGATCTGATCGATTGCGATTGGACGGAATCATTCACCGTCACGATCCCGGGCTCCTGGCCCAGTGGTGTGTATGCGGCGAAGCTACGGGCCGACATTGACGGTGTGCTGGAAGAGGACTACGTCGTTTTCTTCGTTCGGCCCGGGCTGGCCGCTACCCCAGCTAAGATCTTGCTGGTCATGCCCACCGCAAGTTACCTGGCGTACGGCAACGACTTGATGGCCACAGACTCGGCGAACGTGGAGGTACGCACCGGCTCGGTGCCCCACCTACAAGAGCAGGAGTTGGCGAGGAATCGTCACCGCGAATACGGCGTGTCGCTCTACGATCACCACTCTGACGGATCCGGCGTCTGCTACTCGAGTTGGATGCGTCCCTTGCTGACTGTGCGTCCTAAGTATCGGCACTCCATGAGCAGGGTCTGGCAATTCAACGCGGACTTGCACCTGCTCGACTGGTTCGACGCCAAAGGCTACGACATCGACGTCGCCACCGACCATGACGTCCATGAATTCGGTTCGGAGCTATTGGACAACTACCGCGTGGTCGTGACGCCGTCACATTCAGAATATACGAGTGGGCGGATGCTGGACGTATTCCATTCCTATGTCGCTCATGGCGGTCGCCTGATGTATTTGGGCGGTAACGGATTTTACTGGACAACGGCATTTTGGCCGGAAGATCCGCGAGTCATCGAAGTGCGGCGATGGGGTGGCATCGAAGCATGGACTGCGATGCCCGGAGAGTACTACTTGAGTACGACCGGTGAGCTGGGTGGCCTCTGGCGGAACAAGGGGCGCGCTCCGCAAAAATTGACGGGCGTTGGCTTCGTGGCGCAGGGGCTCGATCTGTCGACATACTACGTGCGTAACGAGGACAGCTTCACCGACTCCGGTTCTTGGATCATGGCCGGTATTCCCGACGATGCGCGCATCGGCGAATATGGTCTGGAGCAGGGCGGCGCCGCTGGTATCGAGGTGGATTGGTACGACCCGCAGCTAGGTTCACCAGGCTGGGCGTCGGTGGTGGCTTCCAGCGAGGGCCTGTCCAGGCTGATGATCGAAGTGCGTGAGAATCATGGGCAGGCGTCGGCGTTCATGGGTGGTGACATGAACCCGAAAGTTCGGTCGGATGTGGTGTATTTTCGGGTGCCTGGAGGAGGCGCGGTGTTCTCTACAGGCTCTATCGCCTGGTGTGGGAGCCTGTCGTATAACAATTACGACAACTACCCGTCAAAGATCATGACGAATGTTGTGGAGAGATTTTCTAACGACGATGCGCTCCCGTAACGCACGATCGTTCACGTGACAGAGGCGTCTTCAGTTTCTTTGCAAGTTACTAGACTTTTAGATAGAAGGCAGTTCGATGCTGAAGAATATCGATTCGATCATTGACCCGGAATTGTTGCATACGCTAGCCGAAATGGGACATGGTGATGAAATTGCTGTAGTGGATCGTCATTTCCCTGCGCGTTCTAAGAACGGCCGCGTGCATTATCTGCGCAGTTTGGGATGCGGCCAAGTCATTAAGTCAGTACTTACCTTGTTCCCCCTGGACGGGTTCACGGCGAGACCGGTCATCAGTATGGCTGTGCCTGCCGAAGAGTGGGCACAAAGCTCGGTGCAGGGAGAAGTGCTAGACATATGCCGCAAAGCGTCCAGCCGCCCGCTGGAATACCACGCCATGGAACGAGACGAGTTCTACCGCCGTACTGAGACTTGTTTCGCGGTTGTCGCCACGGGCGAGAGTCGGCCATACGGCTGCTTCATTCTCACCAAGGGCGTCCTGCCGGAATTCGGCCCATACATTCGCTCCTGACGCCCCTACGGCGTGAACACGCGCCACGCGGAAACACCGTAGCGGCGCTGTCAACGGCGGTCGAGTGATCGGGCGAGGTCAGCGGCTGCCGCGGTCACAAACATGGCCGGATGTTCCAAGGCAGCAGCACTCGAGCCCGCGCTTTCGCTGGCGGATCCAGCGGCCACGAGCCCCGCCGCGTTCAGCTGGTGCTCAGACAAACTCACGGTTCCGGCGATTGCAGCCACCGGAGTGTTTAGCTGCGCGGCCAGTTGTGCGAGCGCGACGGGCGCCTTTCCCTGTAAGGACTGCAAATCGAGTGAACCTTCACCGACGATGACCAAGTCTGCCCAGCTTACCTGAGTGGCAAGCTCGAGATCGTGGGCGATGGCGGAAAAACCCCCCATCAGCTGTGCATGTAGCAAAGCGTGAAATCCGCCAGCGAATCCACCGGCGGCACCGGCGCCCGCCACGCGACGGAGATCCGTCCCGGTCAGATCCGCGACCACCGCGGCGAACTGCGTCATACCAGCCTCCAGAGCTTCCGCAGCTGCGGGATCTGCGCCCTTCTGCGGGCCGAAGACCGTAGCGGCGCCATGGCCGCCGATTAGCGGGCTGGCGACATCGCAGTAGACGTGTATGCGCGCCTCGGACAGCCGAGGGTCCAACCTCTCGAGGTCGATGCCTTCCAAATATTGCAGGAAATAGCCTCCCGGAGGCAATTCGTTCCCAGCGGAATCTAAGAATCTCGCCCCCAGAGCTCTAAGCGCGCCCGTCCCGCCGTCCGTTGTGGCGGACCCTCCTACCGCGACAACAATGGTGCTGACATCCTCTCCGAGCGCTTTGATGATCAATTCACCGGTACCGAACGAATCGGCAGCGAGTGCGCTCGTGACTGAGGGCGTGATCAACGCTAGCCCGCTGGCTGCCGCCATCTCGATAATCGCAGTATCTTCGCGAACGGCCCAATTGGCACGGACGCGTCCGCGAAGCGGACCCGAAACCGTGTTGGATCGACGCTGCGCGCCTGCGGCGATGAAGCAAGCCACTGTGCCCTCGCCACCGTCCGCGACAGGTATGGTGCGAATTTGCGCGTCGGGCCAAACCTGCGCGATTCCGTGGGAAATGGCCACCGCCGCCTGGATGGCGGATAAGGTACCGCGGAACTTATCGGGCGCCACGAGGACCCGCGGGTGACGATTCGAAACATGGGGCGTCACGCGGAACCTCCCCGAGTCGGCGCGCATGACCCTGCACGGCCGTTGTTCCCCGGCTCGACATCGTCATTGCGGTGAAGCCCGCCACAGGAATTACGCCGGATCATTGGAAGGCGTACCGGACGTCTTGCGAGTGACCAGCCTGGGAGTCAGCACCATCGACGTCGGCTTGAATTTGCCCTCGGCCTTCAGTTGGGATATTAACAGCTCGACAGCCAGTTTCCCCATACGTTCAATGTCTAGGGATACTGTCGTGAGGTGGAAAATGGCGGAAGTTGCGAGGTCAACATTATCGAAGCCCGCCACCGATATATCTTCGGGGACTCTCAATCCGTGCTCCAGCACGGCCTCTAAAGCACCGATCGCGACTGTATCGTTGACGCCCACCACCGCTGAAATCGGGAAACCTTGATCAAGCCAGCTACTCACGGTCCGATAGCCATTCTGTCGCCCGAACGGTCCGCGCGAGACGAAGGCCGTGGCGCCTGGATGCTCCGCGATGACTTCTTGGAAGCCACGCTCGCGGTCCATGGCATTCGTCGCATACGAGGGGCCACCGATGAAACCGATATGGCGGTGCCCGAGAGAAATTAGGTGTCGGGCAAGCTCTTTGGCACCCGACTCATTATCCGAGACCACGCTGCTGAAACGGTCAGAGGATGGACGTCGATTGGCGAATACAATGCGGCGAGGATCTAGCAAGACCTTCAATAATTCGTCTTCCTGGCCGCGGCCAGAGGCGTTGATGATTCCATCGAGTCCTTGGCGGCTTAGCCGCTCGATACTGGAAACGGTGATATCTATGTCGTCATCGGTGTTACAGATGATGACGGTATATCCGAGGGCGCGGGCGCTGAGCTCGACGGAGCGTGCTAGTTGCGGGTAGAACGGGTTGGTCAGGTCGCTGACCAGCAATGCGATGAGGCGCCACTCGCCAGTCACGAGGGCGCGGGCAATCGGCGACGGTCGAAACCCCAGCTCGAGCATTACTTCTTGAATTCGTGCACGGGTCATGCTGTTCACGTCCTGCCCGCCACGGAGAACTCGTGACACGGTCGAAACCGAGAAGCCCGCTGCGGTCGCTACATCGACGATGGTCGGTGCGCGTCCGCTCCTCCGGTCGCTCGGTTCATGCATGCTATTGTCCTCCGTCGTGGTTAAGTGGCTCAATCATGCGAGCTTTCGAACGTCTGCTACGTCAAAGATTCGCATATCGTGACTGGGGATTATCTGCGCGCCGTAGGAGTTCAACTTTCGCCTCGATCGTTCGCACATGTCTACGTCGACATGGAGACCGACAGGTTGCTTTGGATCCAAGTTCTCGCGGACCATTACGAGATCCCCGGCGAAACATGTCAGTCCATCGGCGGTTTCGATGAGGACTCCGGAGGAACCCGGCGTGTGTCCCGGAAGGTGAATGAAGTCTAGCCCAGGTGCAATGGTCGTGTCTGCTGATATGGATTCGATTCGCTCAGCATCGAACTGCGGCGGATAGTGGTACTTTGGCGCGAAGTATTCCTGTCGCATCAACGGAGCCGTCGGATCGCGGTAGTAAGACAACTCTTGCTGGTGGGCGTAGATCGTAGCATTTGAGAATAACCTGTCATTTCCGACGTGATCGTAGTGCAGGTGAGTGTGCAGGATGATGTCGACGTCACTGGGACTGCTCCCTATCGAGCCCAGCAGCGATTGCAGGTGTTGCTCGGGTGTGCGCCATATGCGTTGCGGATAGGCGGAATTGATGACGTCAGGATCGGCAAACCCGGTATCAATCAGTACGGTAGCGTCGCCCCGTAGCAGTAGCGCTGTATGCGGGATGGTGACCTCGTGACCCATGCCGTTCAGATAAGTCAGCATCGATTGGTCAACCGCGCTGCAGCCGGTTCGCAGCGCCCATACTTCCCATGTGCTCATGAGGCACCCCCAATCACGCTGCTGTGTACCCGCCGTCGACGACGAGTGCCGTACCGGTCACGTACCGTGCTGATGCTGATGCAAGATACCTGACAGCCGCCGCGATATCGTCCGCGGTGCCGATTCCCATCGGATGGTTGGCTGCGTCCTGAGCGCGAGCCGCTTCCGGGTCTGGCGCAGCGTCGAAGAACTGTTGCAAGAGCGGCGTGTCGATTGATCCTGGGCACACCGCATTCACTCGAATCCCGGCCGACGCATGGTCCAGGGCCAGACATCGCGTGAGATTGATAATGGCGGCTTTGGAAGCGGCGTAGGCGGCGTACTCGCGGAACCCCACTAGCCCTGCCTCGCTCGCCACATTGACTATCGAACTGTTCTCGACCTTCCTCATCAGGGGAATGACGGTGCGACACAAGAGAAAAACGGAGCGCACATTGGTCGCGAAGACCAGATCCCACTCCTCCGGAGTGGTATCCAACACCGTGCCCATTCGTGCGATGCCGGCGCTGTTGACAAGTGTTGTGGGTGCACCCAGGATGTCATGAGCGGCGGAGACGAATGTCGTCACCTGCTCGGCGTCGCTGACATCGCAGCATGCGGCGTAGATCGCGGCGCCGGTCTGAGCGCGGATTGATGCGGCGGCGTTTTCGAGACCCGCCGAGTCTATGTCCGTCATCGCCAGCGAGGCCCCATCCCGGGCGAAACGATACGAGATCGCCTTACCGATACCCGAGGCCGCGCCCGTGACGAATACGATATCGTCCATTAGCCGGCCCCGTTCGAATAGTCGGCAACGTCGGCGAACGCTTCTTCATAGGCCGATGCGATTTTTGCCAGGTCGGCGTCGGTCAGGGCGGTCGAGAGATTCGCCATGCCGCGCGGGGCAGTATAGACACCGTGGACCAGCAGGCGACGGTGCAATCGTTCATTGAGTTCGTGCCGACCTTCGCGTGCCTGCGCGGCATCCCGAGGGGCGTCAGCGAGGAAATGAACGTGAAAAATTGATCCCGCGGATGTGAGACTCACCGTCAGTCCGCTGGCACGTGCGGCACTGTGGACGGAGTCGATCAGCCTGGATGCCCTGTTATTTAGCTGTGCGATGGCGTCATTCGTGAGCAATTGCATGCTTGCGAAGCCTGCCGCCATCGTAGCGACGTTGCCGTTGAAGGTTCCCGAATGCTTGAGAGACGGACCCGTTTCTGCCGATATGCAGTGCAGAATGCTGGCGCGCCCGCCCACTGCTCCGACCGGAAGGCCTCCCCCGATGATCTTGCCCATCAGTACGAGATCGGCGTCTAGCCCAAGCAGGTCGTTCGCGCCGTGGAATGCCCAACGTAAGGCCTGGATCTCGTCCAGCACGAACAGAGCGCCAGCCCGTCGGGCAGCGCCTGCGACCTGCTTTAAATAGGTTTCTGATGCGGGGATCACGCCCGCACTTCCGAGGAATGGTTCAATGAACACGGCCGCAGTCGTGTCATCGATAGCCTCACGCATCGCCTCGATATCATTGTACGGGACGCGCATCACGTGCGGGTTCGGGTCAGCGAACAGATAACCTGTGCCGTGGTAACCACCGTCAATGAGAACCAATTTCGAGCGCCCGGTCGCACGGAACGCGAGGCGGGCGGCGAGTATCGCCGCCTCGCTACCGGAATTGGTGAAACGAACCTGCTCGACGCCAGGGTATCGGTTCGCGATGTGCTCGGCGAGAGCGAGCTGACTACGGTGCGGTGCCGGGTGGACTGTTCCAGTCCAGGCCGCATCAGTTAGTGCCTGTGTGATGTACGGGTTGGCGTGCCCGTGAACCAGGGCGGTGTAGTTGTTCAGCAGGTCGATGTACTCGTTGCCATCGATATCCCAGACATGCGCTGCCTTGCCCCTGTCGATAACAACGGGGTACGGCGCGAACCAGGCGACCGCCCGCGTCTCGCCGTTGGGAAATACCCGCAGCAGTCTCTCGTAGATCGCCCGCGAGTTTCGGGTCCTATCTGCGTAGTCAACGTCCATGACACTCCCTCGTCGTCGCCCAGTATCGCAGTGCCGCTGCGGTTGCAGCACCGCTTGACACCAACTCATCGCAGCCTATAACGTTACCGGAAGCGTTGCCATAGACGATCTGAAGGCCCAAACAACGCGAAGCGCCTCACATCTCACACCATCCGCGTACCGAGACGTTGGGTTGCGTTGCGCCACGTGGGGGAAGGATTTTCATGAAGACCAGCGACCCGGTTGTCATCACTTGCGCGCTCACCGGAGGTATGACGGTGCCCACGCAGAGCAAGGCCATACCACTCACCGTAAGTGACATCGTGCGCCAGGGCGTGGAAGCAGTGGCTGCAGGCGCTTCGGTCCTCCATGTGCACGTCCGCGACGAGGCGACCGGACGGCCGGTCGCGGACCAGGAGTTGTTCCACAAGGTGTTCATTGCCTTGTCTGCCGAGACGGACGCGGTTTTACAGCCGACGACCGGGGGCGGGCGAGGTATGACGGTTGCGGAACGGGGATCCGTGCTCCAATTCTCTCCCGAGATGGCGACCCTCAATGCCGGAAGCATGAATTTCGGCATCTATCCAGTTGCTGCTCGCGATCTTCCGTTTGAAGAGTGGGAGCGCGAGTATCTCGAGGGTACCAAGGACTATATCTTCAAGAATACCTTCTCAGATATCACGTATCTGGCGGAACTGATGAAAAGGAATGGTACTATTCCCGAGATTGAAATCTATGACGTGGGGCAGATTTTCAATATTCGACGGTTGATTGACGAAGGCGCCATCGTGCCGCCATTCAACCTTCAGTTCGTCCTTGGTGTCCTCGGGGGCAACCAGGCCGAACCGGATCAGCTCATTCATATGCTTCGCACATCCGAGAGGACCCTGCGAGATATCGATTTTAGCTGGTCGGCAGCAGGCGTTGGCTATCGTGGTGAGTTTGGCGTCGCGGCAATGGCTCTCGCCCTCGGCGGCAATATTCGTGTCGGCCTGGAAGACAATCTGCGTGTTCGGAAGGACAAGGAGGCGTTCTCGAACGCCGAGTTAGTGACGAAGGCAGCGGCCATGGCGGATTATTTCGACCGGAGACCAGCTACTCCTGCGGAAGCGCGTGTATTGCTCCACCTCAAGGGAGCCGACAAGATCGACATCTGACGCGCTTTTAGGCCGGTTACACGGTACTGAATTGAGGAGCGTTATGGATATCATTCCCCAGCTGGATCCAGAATTACGATCCATCGTGACAAGTTTGCCGGTCTTGGACCTCCGAGATATCGGGGCAGCACGCGACACTCTGCGCAGCATCTATGCCCAGACCAATACAGCGTCGACGCGGGAGTCTGTTGTCAGCGAAGATTACAAAGTTCCCGGGCTTGACGGTGAGCCGAGTGTCATTGTTCGGCTCTTCCGTCCCCGCGACGCGTCGGGGCAGATACCCTGTCTGATCTGGACGCAAGGTGGTGGCTACGTGCTGACCGCCCCGGATTTCGATGACCAGTTTTGCAGCGCGCTGGTAGATCTTCACCACTGTGCCGTCGCGTCGATCGATTGGCGGCGTGCACCTGAGCATCCTTTCCCCGGCGCGCTCAACGATGCCTATGCCGCGTTGGCCTGGGCAAGCGACCAGTCCAGCGACCTTGGCATCGACAAGGGTCGCATCGCGATCGGCGGACACAGCTCCGGCGGCGGTGTGACGGCGGCGTTGGCACTGATGGCGCGTGATCGGAATGAGTACCAGGTCTGCCATCAACTGCTGATCTACCCAATGGTCGACGCGAGCGGTGACACAGCCTCGAATCAACGGATTACGGATGAGCGCGTGTGGAACTGTACAAGCAATAGAATTGGCTGGGCGAACTACCTCGGAGAGGCCTACGGCGGGGACGAGATACCGGCATACGCTGCCGCGGCACGCGCGGAGGACCTGAGCGGCCTTGCCGACGCGACCGTGCTGGTGGGCGAATTAGATCCGCTCCTCGACGAGGATGTCAGTTACGCGCAGCGACTGATGCAAGCCGGCGTTTCGACTGAGTTGCACGTTTATCGCGCGGCACACCACGCCTTCGATCGGCACGCACCGACCGCCCGCATCACGCGCCGTTTCAATACCGATCGTGACGCCGCACTTGCGCACGCGTTTGTCGCGTGATTGCAGCGCTCCAATTGCGTGTTATCGCATGCAAGTCATGTCGTTGATTGCGGTGACCGTCTGCGGCCGCGGCTGGATAGGTGCTGTGGGGAGGACCGACTGTGGCGTGTGACAGCGGTGTGCCGGAGATCTGCTGGCGTCCGAGTGAAGACGAGCGGCGGCCGGCGTTGATGAAGCAGTTCGCCGAGGTCATCGCGACACGGACCGGCCGGGACATTCCCGACTACGACGCGCTTTGGCGATACTCGACTGACGAAACGGGTCAATTCTGGCAGGCGGCCGCCGACTACTTCGATCTTCGCTGGCACAGCGACCCGGGATCCGCGATCGATACACCCGTGATGCCGGGGGCGCGCTGGTTCGCAGGGGGCACGCTCAATTATGCGGAGCACGCGCTTGCGCCGGACCGTGGCCGCGGGCCGGACGACGTCGCTGTCATCGAGACCGATGAGTCCGGCCACGAACGCATGGTGACACTGTCGGAGCTGCGCGCCCTGGTGGGGGCTGCGCAGGCCGGGCTGGCGCGGCTCGGTGTCGGGGCGGGGATGCGGGTGGCAGCGCTCGTTCCGAACCGCTTGGAGGCACTCGTGTCGTTCCTTGCAACGGCCGCTCTCGGCGCGGTGTGGTCCTCCTGCTCGCCAGACTTCGGCGCGGCCTCCGTGATCGACCGGTTCGAACAGATCGAACCGACGGTGCTGATTGCCGTTGACGGATACACGTATGGCGGAAAGCGTTTCGACACGACAGGCACCGCCGAGCAGATCCGCGCCGCGCTGCCGGACCTGGCCGGATTCGTGCATATACCGTTCCGAGGCACCCCCGCTCCGGAGGGTGCGATCACCTGGGCCGAGTTGATCGCCATCCCGGAGGAGCCGACCTTCACTCCGGTCGAGTTCAATGATCCATTGTGGGTGCTGTACTCGTCGGGTACCACGGGACTGCCCAAGGCGATCGTGCACTCCGTCGGCGGAATCGTGCTGGAGCACCTCAAGATGTTGGCCCTGCACCAGGACTTGCGTCCCGGAAGCCGATTCTTCTGGTTCACCACCACGGGTTGGATGATGTGGAACTACCTCGTCGGGGGACTACTCGCCGGCGCGGCCGTCGTCCTTTATGACGGTAGTCCCGGCAGGCCGGATCTGATGTCGCTATGGCGGATGGCGGCGAAGTACCGAGTGGAATGGTTCGGCGTCTCGGCCGCGTTCATTCAGGCCTGCCGCGCCGCCGAGTTGAATCCCGCCGCAGAGGTGGACCTTTCTTGTGTGCGGGCCGTCGGGTCGACGGGCTCGCCGCTATCCCCGGACGGGTTCGACTGGGTGGCCGAGCGCATCGGGCGCGAGGTCCAGGTGGTGTCCCTGTCCGGAGGGACCGATGTGTGCACGGCGGTTGTCGGCGGTGCCCCGACTGTCCCGGTGTGGCGCGGGGAGATCTCGACGCGGATGCTGGGCGCGGCGGTCGAGGCATTCGATCCGTCCGGCAAGCCCTTGGTGGGGGAGGTCGGCGAGCTGGTGATCACCAAACCGATGCCTTCCATGCCAGTGCGCTTCTGGGGGGACGAGGACGGAAGTCGTTTGCGCGCCGCATATTTCGAGCAGTTCCCGGGCGTATGGAGGCACGGGGACTGGGTACGGATCAGCGACCGCGGGTCCATCCTGATCGAGGGCAGGTCGGATGCCACCCTCAACCGCGGCGGCATCCGCATGGGCACCGCCGAGTTCTACCGCGTGGTGGAGCACATCGACGGGATCGTCGACTCGCTCGTCGTCGACACGTCTTCTTCCCGTGGTCCCGGCGACCTGGTGCTGTTCGTGGTACTCGCCCACGGCGCCGATGCCCGGACCGTCATCACCTCGGTGAAAAGCACCGTGCGAGTAGCGCTTTCGCCACGACACATACCGGGGGTAGTCATACCGGTCCCGATGATTCCCCGCACACTGAACGGCAAGAAATGTGAAGTACCCGTCAAACGAATCCTCACCGGCGCAACCGTCGCCGACGTCATCTCACGTGACGCACTAGCCGACCCGGACGCGTTCGACACCTTCGTGGACCTCGCGCAGTCGGCGATACAGTCCAAGGCCCGCCACCCTGCGTCGTAGAGGTGAGATACCGAAGGCCTGGCTTTTCGGTCAAGCCCCTGCGAGTGATGTGTCGGTGATTTTCGAATTGGGTTGCCAGCGGTCGAGGATGGATCGCCGCGCCAGAAGCGGCTCGGTAGTAGACGGGATCGAGGTTCGCGGCTCGCAACACCGCGATCCCGGTGCGGCGTGATGCATATGAGATCGGCGGCATGCCCTGCGTCAGAAATTGCCGCGATACCGCGAGGTGAAGTCGGTGACAGCCTGCGCCGGAGTAGGAGCATGGGGTGCTCGTGCTGTGGTCAAGCCAGTGACCCGTAGGTCAGCCGGAACGGATCGTGTGGCGGCGTCGATGGCCATGGGGTTTGCTCCTTCGGACGGTGCGACGGACGGGCGTGTCATCGTCGGGACATCCCGGATTGGTCACTGGGTTGGGAGGCACGTGACCTGTAGCGGTCGGGGCGCTGGTGCGTCGCCCCACGGGCAGTCAGGCGGTCTTGCATCGTGTGGGCGGAGGCTTCGGCGCCCTGGTTGGCGAGGATTTGTTCGAGAACGGTTCGGGCGGGCCGGGTCTCGCGCTGGGAGCCGAGATTGTCGAGCCCGCCGTGGCAGGTGTCGGTGTCGATGTATGCATGGTTGGACAGGCGGCCGCGGGTCATGGCGACGTAGAAGGCTTCGCGTGTCATTCGCACCGTTGCGATCGTGTGCGTCGTGTCTGCGGTGACGCCCTGGCAGCGGTGCGCGGTGACGGCGTAGCCGAGTTCGATGTGGTCGGCGACGTAGTCGGCGGGGAGCGTGACGGGCTGACCGCCGTCCATTTCGGCGCGGATCGATCCGTCGCGGCGCACGGCGGTAACGGTGAAGACGGTGCCGTTCTTCACGAAGCCTTGGGCGAGCCTGCCGCGCTCGTCGATCTGGGCGCGCGGTGCCGTGCCATCGGGCAGGCGTCGGTCGACTCTGCGGGTGATGATGCGGTCGCCGATGCCGGCGACGGTGTTGTCGTGCAGTGGCACGCCTTCGGCTCTGACCCGTCCGGCTTCGATCAGGTCGGCTCGGACGGTGAGGTTCAGTGCCTGGACGGTTTCGTTGTCGGCGGCGACCAGCAGACTGGCAAGCCCTTGGTCGGTGTCTCGTTTCCAGGCTTGGTGGGCGGCGTGGATCATGGCGTCGGCATCTCCGTCGGTAAATCGGCCGTGTGCGGCGTAGGTGTCGAGCGCTTTCGGGTCGCCGTGGCGAAGCCGCAGCGACGCGTCCGCCTCCCAGGTGCGGACGGTGCCGTCGGGGTTGGTGAAGCGGCGGATGCCGGTGAGTTGCGGGGTGTCGGTTCGCTGTTCGGCCAGGAGCTGAAATGTGCCGCCGGCGCCGATCGCCGGGAGCTGGGCTTGGTCGCCGACGAGTAGTAGCTTCGCGTCGGACGCACGAGCCTGGGCGGCGAGGGCATTGAGTGTGGGCAGGTCGGCCATGCCGGCCTCGTCGACGACGAGTAGCTGCCCGGCGTGTAGCGCCCACCGGTCGTAGCGGGCCCGCGCGCGGGCGATCGCGGCGTCCATCCCGCCGGTGGGTGGCCCATCGGCGGCCGCCTGGCCGCGACGGCGCTCAAGGTCTGCGAGGCGCTGTGCTCGGCCGGGTTGGAAGCGTTGTTGGGCGAGCCATTGGGCGGTGTTCTCGGCGGCGATGTTGATTTCGGTTCCGAGTACCTCGGCTGCGACCGCCGATGTTGCCAGCCCTAGTACGGAACCGGTCCCGTGTGCACGTTCCCAGGCCGCGCGCAGCCCGGCCATGGCGGTCGTCTTACCTGTGCCGGCCGGGCCGATCAGAACATCACACACCCGGCCGGATGCGCAGATATTGCGCACCGCATCAGCCTGGTCGGGTGCAAGCCGGTGATCGCGCCCCGGTAGGGAAGCGGCGATGACGTCGTCAACGATATAGGCGGAAACCGTTGGTGCGGTGGTAGTTTCGGTCGCTTCCAGGAGGGCTTCTTCAGCGGCCAGCACCTCCAGTGAGGTGAATACTTCGGGTGCGTTATAGATCGATCTGCCCGTCGTCGCGTCAATCTCCGCGCCGACGGCGGGTGCGCTTGCAGCGTTGAGCAGGACGCTGCGCAGGATTGCGGCGGCCACGACCCGGCGCCGAACGTCAAGCAGATCGGTTTCGGTGTCGAACTGCAGCCCGGCGCATCCGATGGCTCGGCAGGTCGCGGCAACCAGATTCCACCGGGACCAGGTGGCGCGCTTCGCCTCGACCTGATCCAGCGCGGCAGCGGCGAGGATTTCGATCGCTTGCTCATCAACGCTGGTCGATGTCGCCAGCCGAGTCCGGGCAGCGGTGGCAGGCTCGGCGTCGGTCGAGCGGGTGGCGTCCGGCGTGCTTGCGGTGATGGCGCGGGCCCAGGCGCGAGCGTCGCTGCCCAGGATCAGATTGGCGCGCCGGGTCCACTGATCGGTGTATTCGGCGAGCGTCGAGACGTGTTTCGGCTGCCGGGTATCCAAGGTGGCCTGCTGCCGGATCCGCACCGCCTCCGGGCCGGTCGGCTGCCGGTGATGCTTTTCGACGAAGGCGTCGATCGCGGCATCCTTGGCGGCGGTGATCGCGGCGGTGCGCTGCGAGAACTCGGCGATCAGACTGTCCGGGATTCCGGCGAGTTCCCGGCGCGGGTTCCGGGCCCGTCCGCGCAACCTCGTCTCCCAGGCGACACCCAGTGTGCGCGTGAGGTTGTCGGCGAGCAACAGATCGTAGGTATCCGAGTGCGCGACCGACGCGGCATAGAGCGACTTCGAATCCAACGTGCGCCACTGGCCGTCCGCGACGGCTTGGACGCGGTTGACGATCGTCACGTGCGTGTGCAATTGGGGATCCCCGGCGCGTGAGTCGTGATGGTCGAACCCGGCGGCGATCAGACCGCGCACCGGCACGCGGGCGGCGCCGCCGTGCCCGATGCGAGTGCGCGCAACATCCCGTTCGATCAGCCGGATCGTCGACGCGACCGCCCGATGGTGTGCCTCGACGATCTTCCGCTGCATATCGGCGTCGGCCAGCGCCCACAGCACCGACACGGA
This sequence comes from uncultured Gemmatimonadota bacterium, assembly GCA_937906875.1. Lineage (GTDB taxonomy): Bacteria > Gemmatimonadota > Gemmatimonadetes > Gemmatimonadales > Gemmatimonadaceae > CALCHX01. The sequence goes on from CALCHX010000103.1 coordinate 25,918, forward strand.
CTTCGGCACCGAGAACGTCAAGTCGAACCCTGCCACCGCGCCACGGGTATCCCGCGCCTTCTCGGCCGCGGTGATCGCGGCGACCTTCGCGTCGCGCACGACCGGCGGCAGGTCTGTCGGCAGTTGGGCGACTTTCGCGGTGATCCGATCAGCTGGCGGCGGTGTGTGCGGGTATTCGCGGCCCAGTGGGGCGCCGGTGATGGGGTCGTGGCCGGCGCCGAACAGCCGGGCCATCTGTTCCTCGGACACTGCCGACCCCACGGCAAGGCCGGCACCGTTATTCACGCCTGCCAGGCCCGCTCCGAGCCACACTCCGGCCGGGTAGCCGGCGTTCACGTAGTAGCGCGTCATCGCCGTCGAGCGGTCCGGTGCGTCTCCGCGTGCCGTGTGCCGCATCAGGTACTCGAACCCTGCCCCGGCGCTCATGCGCGACATCGACATCACCACACCTCAATAAGGTGCGCGCCCCGCGCGGTAGTCGCAGATTGTCGGTAGGCGCTGGTTGCGCCTTCGTCCCGCTACCATGGCGGATAGAAGGGCGCATCGCTCGGAAGCGGGGTGGTTGACGTGACAGCATCAGCTGATCTCGGAGCGGACGATTTCGACCGTCATATACCGATCGAAGAGCTCATGGAGAGGCAGGGCATTGGCCCGATCGCGTCAGTTGCTGATCTTGCCGACGACAACGCATTCGAATCGGACGAAGAACTCGAGGAGTTCCTCGCTGACCTCTACGCGTCGAGGCGAGCCAGCGTCGGGTGAGCGTCATTGTCGTCGACACCGACGTTGCCTCCCGAATCCTCAAGCGCCGTCTGCCGGCCGAGTTGGAATCGGAGCTGGATGGGCACACGCTCGCGATGAGTTTCGTGACGGTCGGCGAACTCACGAAGTGGACACTCGTGCGGAAGTGGGGTCCGAGTCGGCTGAGCACGCTGACCACGTTCATGCTCCGAGTTGGTGTCCTTCCTTACGATCTGGCTGTCGCGCGTAAGTGGGGCGCGCTGCTAGCCGCGGCGCAGTTGCGGGGGCGGCCTCGACCTCAAAATGACACCTGGATCGCCGCCTGCTGCCTCGTTGACGACCTGCCGTTAGCGACGCTCAACCGCAAGGACTTCGAAGACTTCGCCACCTATGACGGGTTGCGCCTGATCGGCTGACACGCCGTCGGGCACTGTGCATGACGTCAGGTGCAGCACGACGCCAATCATCGCTGATTACAAGTATGGCGATGGTGGCGTCGGGGACTGGCCAGGGGTAATATACTGGTTACTGGTGCACTGGCGGTGCCAATCGTGTGTGACTGATTTTGGGGCGCCCGGCGGAGGGCGCATCCCCGGCTTGCCAGGGCCGGCGCGCCGGCCGAACGTGCGGGGACCCACGTGAGGTGCACGGTGGCCGTGGGCCTGCCTCCGGCGGTTGCACTGCAGTGCTGCGAAGATGCCGAGCGTAGCCGTCGAGGATGCGGCAGTTGTCGACTCTTTCCCCCTCCGATTGCCTTAGATCCTCGCGAGACCCGGGGGCGGGCCGCTACACCCTCACCACCGCCGGCCGAAGTCTGGGGAAGGCTCCCACCCATGGATCACTGTGTGTCGGCCTCGTGCGATCGCGTTACGGTGCGCTGGTGAGCTGCTGCAGTTCGCACCACCACTCGAGCTTCGTCTTGCCGTCGATGACGGGCTTGGCGTTGGCGGAGCTGCTACTGGGAAGCACGAAGGCGTTACTGCCGCCGATGGTCCAGCGTTGTCGCCCGTAGGAGGGTACCGCGACGTCGTAGCGTTTGGCTGCCTGCTTCCCGACTCCCATTCCGTTGAACGCTATCCACCGGGGCGAGTGGTTCGCGACATGGGCGAGGACTTCACCCGTGTTCGAGAAGTCGAGGCCGTCGTCGTTGCTTTGGGCCACGTGCTTGACGAGATCGGAGATGCCGATGCCGTAGCCGAGCACCTCGGCGTCCTGGTCGGGTCGGAGCCGGTGTGGGGTGAACCCAGCGTCGTTGAGCAGCTTCCAGAACGCGTTTCGCGGGTTGGAGTAGTAGTGGCCGTTGCGAGCCGATAGCACAGACACCGCCGAGCCGACGAACACGACGTCGAGGTTGTCGGTGAGCAGATCCGGCAGCGTCTGCGATTGCATCATCGGCCCACGCTACGTGGGGCTCGTTACAGGTACCAATCCGGATATGCTCGCGATACATTTGACCGCCGAACGCATCCCGAGCGCATCCTGCTTCGATTTGACGGGATGCGCAGGTCACAGCCCTACAGGTCGCCGTGATGCGCACCGGCAGCCTCAGGATGCGTCCTGCTTCTTGGCTCAGGATGCGTCTGGGATGCGTTGCGCGGGGCCTGCTCACGGCGTGGCTGTGTCTGCCCAGCCGGAAGTCTGGTGCAGCCAGGTGCGGCCTCGGCTGGCGCCGGACAGTGCGGGGTCGATCAGCCTCGCGGCGAGTTCGGACGCGTCGGCTATAGAGCGGTACCGGGTGCATGCCGGTACGCGGGCGGCCAGCCTTGAGTAGCCGCGGCCCCAGTCGACAGGAACCGTGAACCGGTCTGGATGGGGCAGGCGGCGCCGTCGAATCTCGCTGGCCAGCGCGACAGATAGTGCGTCACCGTCGATGTCGTGCGTGGCGGCGAACGCAACAAGATCTACGAGATCCTTTTCCCGCGTCGACGGGCGGCCGACGTAATCGGCGAGCGTTGCGCAGACCTTGTCGGCGATCTGGTCGACCACGGGATACAGCCGAAACGGGTAGCTAGTGAGCCGTGGCAGGCGTAGTGCCGAGGCTGGTTCGGTGCTGGTCACTTCTGTGGTGAGCCCGGCGCCGGACGCGAGATCGACGTTCAGTGTGCCGCGCGCGTTGGCCCCAATGAACACGGCGAAGGACACCCGGTAGCCGTCCGTGTACGGCTGTGCGTCACCACCGATCGATTGCTGGTGGCCGACATATTCGAATCGGAAATGGTCGTGGAGGTCGATGGCGGCAAGCCGCCTGAGATCGGCCAATGCCGTGTCCAACGGATATCCCGAGCGGAACAAGTCGACGTCGCGGGTGGCGCGGGCTGTCGGTATTCGGGCCAATATCCCGGTGCCGCCCTTGAGTACCCATTCGGATTCGGCGCCGTCGGAAAATACGCGGCTGAGGAACCGGCGGAACGATTCGAGTCGGATGCGCTCGGCGATGGACAGCGCGGGCTCCTTGGCGGCAGCGGATTGGGCCGCGGCCTTGATCGCGGCCTCCACGCCGGCGGCTGTCGGGTAGCCCTCGGCGCTGGTCATCCGCGACTCCGGGTACGGCCGGCATACACTGGCGTGGCGTGCTGTACGGGGTGGTTGGTGTCGGTGTGGACCGCGTCGCCGATTGCGGTGGTGAGGGTCTTGAGGACATCCGGTGCGAGCAGCTGCTCGGATATCTGCTGTGAGAGCAGTTCCGTGATCCGGTCGACTCCGGATGCCCGAACCCAAGCATCGACGGCGTCGCGTCCAACAGCATCGGCCGCGTCGACGAGCGGCTGCACGGCAGCAGTTGCCGTTTGCGATGCCTGCTCCGAAATCGCGCGCATGACGCTCTGCACAGCTGGCAGGCGGGCGAGATAGTCGAAGCTCGCTGAGTCCAGGCGGCCGAGGACACCTGCCGCGACAAGCGGCCCGACCTCCGCGTCGGCGGCGATCCGTCCGGCGACGGCCGCGGCATCGATGCCGGCCACCGACTTCAGGCGTGCCAGCAGTGCCGAGCCGTCACCGGAAGCAAGCCCGTATCGCGCAGCGAACGGGCCGAGCAGTCGGGTGAACGCCTCCTCGTCGAGTAGGCCATGTCGGGACGCGTCACGCAGTGCGTCGGCGGCCAGGCTGAGATCGCCGATATCGTCGATGAGGTCGGCGATCGTGCGCTCGGTCGTCATCACCGGGAGCCCGGCGACAATCGTGACGTCCGCGGGGTCAAGTGTGCGCTGGCGGAAGCGGACTTCTGGGCGGCGACTCTGCCGGCGCCTGGGGCTGACGAAATCGTGACGATCCGCTCGGAGGTCACCGACGCGATGGAGTGATGCCGCGGATGCGCCGGCGATGACGATGCCGTCCGGCCCGTCGCCAAGACGTACCTCGGCGAACCGTGTGGGTTCCGCGGAAAGCCATGCTGCTCGCAGGTCATCCAGCGGCGTCTCAGGCACGCCGGCGTCCAGGTAGATGCCGTGGCTCAGCCGGCGCAGATGCCCCGCATCGGCGAGCCGCGCGAGGTGAAGTCGCGAAACACCGACCTGCGCGGCCTGCGCCGTGGTGACCATGCCCCACTGGCCGGCCGTCACCCCAGCCAGTTTCCGTAGTGCCTCCATCGCCTTCATACTGCAATAGTATCAGGCCTATTGTTACAATCGTAGATCTTAGTCTTTGCTCTTGTTTGAATCTTGGCACCAGTGATCCTCACGCTCGGCGCGCAGCAATCTTCGCGCCGGATACAAAGACGGCGGAAATTCCTTCGCGGAGCGCATCCTGAACGCATCCTGGCGCCGATGCAACAGGATGCGCAGGTCACGGCCCTGTACAACGTCAGGATGCGCGCGGCGCTTCTCAGGATGCGCTCCGCATCCTGAGCCAGGATGCGCTCAGGATGCGTCTGGGAAGCGTTCAGGAAACGGTCGCTGGCGACGCTGCCCGGCATGGACACGCAATGGCAGAAGCGGCCGCCCGCCACAGGGTCGGCGCACAGGTGTGATTGGGAAGCTGCGCTCGCATCCGGTGATCCGGCGCAGCAGTGGGCGGCGTCATGTTCGATCGCCGCGGTCGTCACCGCCCGGGACAGGTGGACGGATTCGACGGTATTTCACGAAGCAGCGGTTGGCGCGTTCGAAGCGGCCACGGCAAGTCGCGTCACCGACAGGGTCGTCGCCGGTATTGGCGGCGCGCGCCGAGCGGTCTATTGGGAACGGCAAGCAAGGGTTCGGTTGGTGCCACCCGTCTCGTACCGTGAGCACCGCTGGGAGTCGGACCTGCGCGTCGAGCGTCATCCCATCGCGCTCCTGCCCGCCCTCGAGGAGACGTTTTCCGGCGCAGAGCGCCGCGCTGCCCCCGGATCTCGTCTTGCCCCGCGCATCGGAACGCTGCTGCGATCCGCAGGTTGGCGTTGGCGAGCAAGACCGGCGCTCGTCGCCTCCGACGCAATCGATGACGTGTGCATTTTCGGCCGCGACCGAGCCGGCGCCAGCCTGGCCGCCCGCTACCCGATGCTGCCGGCCGTGGTGGTCAGCGGCATAGTGCTCCTTCTCGCCGGGTCGCGGCAACGTGACGGACTCGGTTGGCCGGGGATCGTGTGGCTCGAGTCGCACGATGGTTGGGCGTCCGCGATCGCAGACACCGGAACCCAGTCGGTAGTCGCGTCCCTCGTGCAGGGCAAGCGCGCCCGGCCCGTCAACGCGATCGCGGTGACAGATCCCGTCATAGCAGCGTGCCCTTCCCAGCGAAGAGATGAGCGTGCCCGAGCCCACGCCCGTGAGAGCGCCACGACGTTGGCGGTGGCGTCATGATCAGCCCGGCGCAACGCTACGAGGCCGCGGCAGTCGACGCATTGTCGGCGGCACTGTGGTCATCGGCCGACGCCGACCGGCTGTTCGCGATCGTCCGGCCGCGCGACTTCCACCCCGTCGACGACACGATCACGGCAGCCATGTTCGATCTGCGCCAACGTGGCATCGGCTGGGACGATCCATGGCTCACGGTCGAGAATCTGCGTGCATGGCGGCAGCGCTGGAAGGACCGTGTCGACTCCGGCAGGTTCGGCCAGCCGAGAATCGACACTCCGATCGAGGACATCCTCGACCCAGACCGCTGGCCGCTGCGGTTCGCTTCCCGGCCGCTCGTCTCGGGCCGCATCTACGACGTCCTGACGCATATCACCACCGGTGACGTCGGGCAGGCTGCGGGCGAGATCGCCGCCGTCCGCCGCCATGAGGTCGCCGAGGCCACGATGCAGACCGTGCACCGGATCCTCGAAAACCCGCCGCCCGGATCGACCCACGCCGAACGCCAACAGGCCGTCACCCGCGTCCTGCACGACTACCGACGCGACATGTCCGCGACCCACCTCTACCCGCAGCGGCCGGCGGCCCGCGCCTCTTCCGCGCTTCCGGATCTACGCCGATAACCAGCCCTCACCCACTACCGCGCGCGCCGCGCACCACCTTAGGACAGTAAGTACCCGGTCCGCGCCGGGCTTGGAGTCAAGGAGGCTTCCGATGAGGTATCTCGACAGGGCGTGGGCCCGGGCGGGCGCATTTCTGATGGACGATCCGCTCTCGGGCGGGGACACGGTGACGATCCCCGGGTTGGCGCGGTTCAAGGGGATCGTGTCGGCGATGGTGCCGTTCGCCCTGGTGGCGTGCGTGCTCGCGGTGATAATCGGCGCGATTATCTGGGCGATGGGCGGGTTCACGAACAACCCGCACCGCGCCGCGTCGGGCAAGACCACAGTGCTCTGGTCACTGGTCGCCGCGATCGTGATCGGCGCCTCCGGGTTCGCGGTCGGCTGGGCCCACG
>CALCHX010000104.1 GCA_937906875.1 uncultured Gemmatimonadota bacterium
GCTCCGGCGCCACCTCGCACGCTCCCAGCAACTCCGACCGGGCATCCCGCCCGGCCATGCCCCGACCATATAGCTGTCGCAGTCGCTCGTCGTTCATCTGGTTCCCGTCCGGTCCTGAACTGATGTCCCGACTGAGGCGCTCTCCCACCCTATGCCGCGCTCCAGCAGCCCCTCGCGCAGGTCGGCAAGGCCTCGATAGAGCAGGTTACGCGTTCTGGCTTCGGTCCATCCCAACAACTCTGCGATCTCCTTGCGACCGTAGCCTGCCAGGTGCATGCGTACCACGGGCCTGCGTGACGGCGTGATCGCGCTCACCACCTGCACGATCTGCTCGGCGAGTTCCGATTCGGCAAGCTCCTCCTCGGCGCTCACCGCCCGCCTGGTCTCCGTGACCAGTCGGTCGTGCTCGTGCAGATCGAACGGCTCGGTGTTGCCCGCACGCCGGCGTCGGAGAAGGTCGAGCGCTGCCGACACCGCAGTCCTGTAGACATACGACGCACCCACCATCCCGATCTGCTCACTGTCTGGTCGCGCACGCCAGAGCCGGACTCGCACGTCCTGGAGCAGTTCATCAACGTCTGCCTCGGACAGCCTGTGACGCCACCCCACCCTGCGCACCATGGCGCCAAAGCTGGCGACTGCGGCGTCCAGAGCTGTCGAATATGCGTCCGGCGCGGAAGACATCGGCAGGATGACGACGGGATGTGGTGGGTGGCGTGGAGCGGCACTTCAACCCAAGAGGGGCCGGGGCGTGGTGCGCCCCGGCCCCGTCTCAGTGGTTGCCAGTGCCTTGCACGAGGACGGGGGTCACGGCTTGCGGAAGATCCCTCTGATCTTCTTCTTCGCCTCTTCCTTCACGCCCTCCTTGCCGGCTTCCTTGACGGCTTCCTTCAGCTCCTCGCCCGTGCTCTCCTTCTCGTCGGCCGAGACATTGCCGGACCGGGCCTTCGCGGCGTCCAGCGAATCCCCCATCGCTGCCAACTCGGCGAACGGCATCTGGACTTCCTTGTAATCCCCGGGAATGGCGAAGGTGCTGGCCGCGATGTCACCCTTCTGGAAGTTGGTGACTTCCATTGTCGAGATGGTCAGGCTGGGTCTCCCCTTGTCATCCGTGGAATGGTTGCGGGTGACCGACTTGAGCGGGAATCCGGCGGGAATCCTGGCCTGGGCAGCCTGGAATTGCTTCTTGTACTCGGGGCTGCCGAAGTCGATACCGGATGCAGCCGCGCCCAACTGGAGGAACGGGTTGCCGGCAAGCTTCAGCTCCGGCGCGATCCACATCTCGGTGGTGTCATGGGAGGTGGTCGAGTTCTTCCGACCCAGGACAGACATGGTCAGCGTATGCGACTGCGTCTGGCGAATATGCCGGGTGGCGTAGCCCTGAATGCGCTCGCCTGCACCCAGGTCCTGGACATCGAACTTGACGTCGGACATGGTCATCTTGACCATGCCGCCCATCATCTTGAGGGCAGAGCCAAGCCCGGCAAACATCTGTTCCATGTTGAAGGCGTAGTACTGCTTCTCGCCCGGATCCACCATGTACATGGTGGCGCCGCCGTCCTTCACTACCACGTAGCCGTCCTCGCCGGTGAACATCGGTCCACCATTCCTGGCCTCCGACAGCTCTATCCTGGCATTGGTGGCCGTCACCTGCCCACGGCCGGCCATGACGCTCAACTCCTTGGAGTTGTCGCCCTGGACAGAGGAGGTACTGACGCGGAAGTCGTAGGTGATGCCCGCCTCGAAGAGCGGAGTGGCAAAGAGTGCCACCGGGAGCATGATGGCCGCCAGCGGCCACGCATGACGGAGCTTGGAGCGGCGACGGTGCTGAATTGTTGACATGATCATCCTCCTGGGACTGGAACGCGTCCTGTGCTGGACAACGCAGCTGGATCGCCGGGAACAACCGTAATGATTCGTCAGAGCCGGACCAGCGCGTCCCCCAACCTACCATCCTGCCGCTACAGGGCAATACAGAACGACCGTTGAAGAGAGCTCGAACGAGTCGGTTCGAGACGGTTAACTCAGTTGTGGATGGTCGAGTCGTCTCCGAGTATCGCGCCTCCGGCCACGACGAGGATCGGCTCCGGGGCTCCACTACGGACTGCCGGCGAACCGGTCAGGTCACAACCGAACAGGGTGAAGTCAGCCGGATTGCCGCTGACGAGCGCGGGCGCGGGCGCCTGACCAGGACCAGCTACGGTCGAGCCGGCCGCCATCGCCTCCAGCGCGCGGGAGAGGGACCCGGCGTCAGCGCCCGGCACCAGCAGGCCGCGCCCGGCATCCACCACTCGCGTCGCGTCGCCGGCCAACTTGCGGATCTCGGCGCTGGAGCCGACCGCGGCGAGCAACGTGCCGCTCACGGCCAGCCCATCCGCCCAGGGCCGGGCAGCCCGCCCGGTCCAGATGCGAGCGTTCACGACGACCAGGGAAAGGGTTGGTCTTGCGCCGGACATCTCGCCCGACGCAGCAACCGGGTGCATCATACCGTAATCTAACGTCCTGCAGCGGTGGCGCTAACGTCGATCCATCCCGTCGCGGATGTCGAGGAGGATTTCCAGGTAGAGCTGTTCGCGGCGGTAGGCAAAATCGAGGGCCGTCATCTGCCCTTTGTCTTCGGCTGCCTTGGCACGCTCGAAGGCCTCGCGATACATGTCGTCGAGGTTGGCAAGGATACGATCGCGGGAGCGGGACATGCGGGAACGGTTGATTGCGTCGGGTGTAAGCCGCGGCGGACTGTCGGTGGACGTCTCCAGCATCTCCTCATTCTCATTGAACAGGAGACGCCTGGCGGCATCGAAAGCGTGGCGGCGCGGATTGAGAGGAGGCATCGGTGAAACGAGATGACGTCTTCGCGCGCGACGGACATCGCTGCGTCTATTGCGGTCAGGTCTTCGAGGTAGAATCACTCACGGTAGACCATGTGCAGCCGCGGGTACGCGGTGGCGACCACTCCGGGGGCAACCTAGTGACAGCTTGCCAGAGCTGCAATGCGCTCAAGGGACACCGACGGCTTGCCGACTTCCTGGCCGCCGAGCCGGTCGCACGCGAGAACTTCCGACGCTACGCACGCTCCGTGTGGCCACGGTTGCTGAAGGAGCTGCGCTAGTTGCCCGCTCGCCCGAGGACCCCGGTACTCCCGAGTCACTTCGCGCAGTGGCTGCCCAACCCCCGTCGTCGCCGCGCGTTCGCCCACTGGCTCTCCCCCGCACGCTTCCTGGTCCTCTCCTTCCTCACCCTGGTAATAATCGGGACCCTGGGGTTTCGCCTGCTCCCATCGCTCTACGTGGGAGACAGGCTGGGCTGGATCGACAGTCTCTTCATGGCCACCAGCGCCGTCTGCGTGACCGGCCTCGTGGTTGTGGACCCGGCAACCTATTTCACCTTCTACGGCCAGCTCTGGACCATCTGCCTCATTCAGCTGGGTGGCCTCGGATTGCTCACGCTGACGAGCGGCGTCCTGCTCACCGTAGGGCGTCGTCTCTCGCTCCGACACGAGGAGTTGATGCGCTCGTCCAGCGAGACGAACCCGCAGATCGACTACCGACTGCTGGTGCGCCGCGTGCTGCGCTACACCCTGTTGATCGAGTCGGTTGGAGCGGCCGCTCTCTACGTCGCATGGTTCGGCGAGATGGGGTTCGGCGGCGCGGTCTGGCCCGCCGTCTTTCATTCCATCAGCGCCTTCTGCAACGCCGGCTTCTCAGTCTTCTCCGACAGCATGATGAGTCATCGGGGAAACATGCTGGGCATGTCGACGCTGATGATGCTCATTGTCTCCGGCGGACTCGGATTCCTCACGCTCACCGAGATTGGCCGCTGGCTGCACGGCACCTCGCGCCACCAGCGGCGGCTGTCGCTGCACGCGCGGATCGTCCTCGTCTCCACGGCCGTCGCGCTGATTCTCGGGATGGTCGCCTTCAGCTTCTTCGAGTGGCACAACACGCTGGAGGGGCTGCCACTCCACGAGCGAATCGTGAGTGCGATGTTCGGATCGGTGACCGCTCGCACGGCGGGCTTTGCCGCGGTCGACTACAACAGCATCACCGGTCCGACGGCGTTCGCGACGATAATCCTCATGTTCATCGGCGGCGCCCCGGGCTCAACGGCCGGCGGCATCAAGGTCACCACCATCGCCGTACTCCTCATGCTTGCCCTGACCAGGTTGCGCGGGGCGCGCTCGGTGAGCGCCTTCCACCGCGCCATCCCGGAAGAGACCCTGGGCCGCGCGACAGGCCTCACGGTGATCGCCGCCACGGTGCTCATAACCGCGATCTTCGTACTGCTGGCGGTGGACCCGCGGGCGTCGTCGCCGGATGAGTTCCTGCGCTATATGTTCGAGGCTGTGAGTGCCTTCGGCACCGTCGGGCTGAGCATGGATCTCACCCCGTCCCTGTCGACCGGGGCACGGCTCGTGATAACGGTCCTGATGTTCGTCGGTCGGGTGGGACTCATGTCGCTCGCCGCCGCGCTCACGCTCGAGCCACGCAATCTCCCGTTCCGCTACGCCCGCGAAGACGTGGCCGTGGGCTGAGCTTCCTGCCATTCCCGCATCCTGAGTAGAGATGAGACGATTTGTCGTCGTCGGCCTCGGCAACTTCGGCACTGGCCTGGCCGAGAGCCTCGCGAATGAGGGCCATGAGGTAGTCGCCGTGGACGGCGACCCGCTGCGCGTCGACCACATAGGCACGCTCGTGGAGCGCGCCATCGTGGGAGACGGTACGAGGCGGGAGGTTCTGGAGCGTGCCGGTGCAGCGGGCGCCGATGTGGCGGTGGTGAGCGTGGGCGACGACATCACGGCGAGCATCCTGGCCGTCCTCGCACTCAAGGATATCGGGATCCCGCACATCTACTGCAAGGTCATAAGTATCAACCATGCACGGGTCATGGAACGGCAGGGTGTCACGGAGACCATCTTCCCCGAGCGTGACAGCGCGATTGCCCTGGGCAGGCGGCTGTCCACGTCGGGACTCCTGAACTACGTTCGGCTGGGACCAGGCTTCTCCATCCAGGAGATGGGGGTGCCGGATCGCTGGGAGGGCAGGACACTGCGTGAACTGGACCTCCGCCTCAAGTATCACGTCCAGGTGCTGGCGGTCCACGACATGCTCCGGGACGAGATGATCCCCGTGCCCGACCCGGATAGAATGCTCACCGACTCGGACACGTTGGTGGTCTCCGGCCGGGAGGAGGATCTGGCCCGACTCAGCAAGCTCTGACGACTCTCCAGCATCCATCCGACCAACCGGCGCCCCACTGGCCCGACGGCCGCCGGTCGGCGCCTCAGCCGGCACCGACGGGCCGCTCCGCCCCACGATTGGCCCGGCCGGAACCGGATTCACCCATTCCCCGCTGACTTGACCGGATCCACCATCCCGCCGCCCGCCGACGTGCTCTTTCGCGACAGCCTCACTCCGGGCGGGCTGACCATGCGCGTCGCGTCGCCCACGGGCTCGGTGGTCCCCGCCACATCGCCTGTTCTGCTCGTCCACGGGCTGGCCGGCGGCGCATGGTACTGGGATCGCTACCAGCGCGTGCTCGCCGAACACGGCTTCACGTCGCATGCGCTGAATCTCCGTGGCCATCATGACAGCCGTGGGGTGGCCGACCTGGGACGGGTATCGTTGACCGACTACGTCGCCGACGTCAGCGAGGCTGCCGCCTGCCTCGGCCGCCCGGTGGTTGTGGGACATTCCCTGGGTGGCCTGCTGGCCCAGGCGGTCGCTGCCGCCGGCGGCGTCAGCGCCGCTGTCCTTCTCACCTCCATGCCACCCAGGGGAATCCGCTTCGCGTCTCCCGGGCTGGTGTTCCGGCAACTCCGCCACCTGGGTGCGATGTTCCTCGATCGACCTCTCCGCGGCACGCCAGGCGACATCATCGCCACCACGCTCAATCGGATACCTGGGGCCGAGCAGCAGGCGTTGGCCGCGCGGTTCGTGCCGGACAGTGGCCGGGTCGCGCGAGAGCTCTCACTCGGCGGGCTGGCCATCGACCCCGCGCACGTGCAGGTCCCCGTCCTCGTCATCTCTGCCACCGAAGACCGCTTCTTCTCGCCACGCGTCGGCACCCGGGTGGCCGCGCGCTACGGTGCCGAGCACAGGATCTACGAGGGACATGCCCACTTCATTGTCCGGGAACCCGGTGGCGAGGTCGTCGCCGCCGACATCGCGCGCTGGATCAGGTCGAACTGTTGTGCAGACCACGCCAGCGAAGATCGATCAGACCCGACGGACGCGCGATCGACGGACGGAGACCGGTCGAAACGTCGGCCGGCCCCGGGCTGATCCAGCCACATGCCGGGCGTGAGAGGTGAGAGGGTGGTTGTCCGATGGACCGGAGTGGGCGACGCCGGCCGTCGTCGTTGGTCACGCCAGCAACGCCATGACGATCTCGGCTACGATGAGAAGGACGATGGCCAGTTCCAGCGCCTCGGCACGCCGCGACTGGGCTTCACCATTGAGCATCGCGTAGGTGTCCCGAATGATCGCCAGCTTGCGATCGATACCCGCTCGCCATGCCCGGCCGCGAAAGATCTCCAGCGCCGCCGTGTAGATGCGCGCCAGGTACACGTCGTCGGTGACCTTGAGCGAGTTCTCCACCCGCTCCACCAGCTCTGTCGAGTCGGCCACCATGCTCTGCAAGTCCGCCAGGAGCGGCGCGAAGCGGCGGCCGAGGAATGTGCCCGCGCGACCACGAAGGGCAGCTATCCGGTCGTACATCCGGGGCAGTTCGGCGTCCAGCATGGCGTCGTAGTAGCGCAGTTCCAGCAACTGGGCGTTCGCGAATTCCAGGATGTACTGCACGTCGGTGTCGGTGGACGTGGGCTCGACCACCAGGGCGTTGTCCCAGGTCAGGATCGCAAGGTCGTCGGCATAATAGGAGAATCGGTGCGGCAGAAGTTCGCGCCTGGCGTCCGCGGACAGCGGTCGGCGCTCGTTCAGCAGCAGCGGTACGACATCCACATCCCGCAGCGCCTCGCTCTGCAGCGGCTCACCATCGGCGCCGAGCAGCCGATTGACCCTGTAGACCACGTAGTCCTCGGTGACCCGGGCCAGCTTCGGGCGCACGACAGCCTGGTGGATGCGCTCGCTGAGCAGTCGCAGATGGTGGACGAACAGTTCCTGCTGCCCACCGGAATCAACCTGGTTGCCGAACTCGGAGAATTCCGCCCATGACATGATGCCCGGCGTGTCGATGCGGACGCGCAGCGAGACCACCCCGAAATCAAAGATCCGGGCCGAGATCTCGGCGTCACGCCGGTGACTGCCGACCACGACGCTCTCCGTGCCCAGGATGACCGAGATGGGTGGGTTGGGTATCTGGATTGCCTGTCCCTCGCCACGCACCGGTCGCACGCGCTCGGGCGACTGGGCCGCCAGCAGATCCAGGGCACGCTCGATGTCGATGCCGTAGCCGACGTCGTGCAGTCGGTAGAGTATGGCCGCACCGGATACGCGCGGGAGTTCGGCTGGAGCGGGGGATTCCATTCGGTTCTCGTCTGCGTGGTACCGGCTCGACAGGGCGCCATGGTGAACCGCGCCGCCGCCTACGGCAGCATCGGCGCGCCGTCCGGGCAGGCATGCCAGTGAAGCTACTTCGTCAAACTGTGACTCCGCAGGCCGGCTGGCCAGCAGCAGCGCCAGCATGCGGGATCGGGAGCACCCTCATCGCCGCGGTCCGAGGCGTTCACGCCCCCGGCGCGCTTGACTTCGCGACCCGCCCACGGTCAAGCTAGTAGTGCCGCGTCCATCTTGATGCGCGGCCATCTCTGACAGTCGAGGACCCTCATGAGCAGCAAGGAAGCAGCCTCTCCGTCCGCGAGCGGCAGCGTGGATATTGGCGCCCGCGGTTACGCCCGGCCGGACGTGCTGGTGAGCACCAGTTGGTTGGCCGGGAATCTTGACGACCCGTCGCTACGCCTGCTGGAATGCAACGAGGACGTGCTGTTGTACGACATGGGTCACATCCCAGGCGCCCAGAAGCTGGACTGGCACCAGGACCTGAACGACCCGGTGAATCGTGACTACGTGGATCGCGACGCATTCCAGGCGTTGCTCCGTCGTCTGGGCGTGGACACGAGTCATACCGTCATCCTGTACGGCGACAAGAGCAACTGGTGGGCAACCTACGCCTTCTGGATCTTCCGCCTCTTCGACTTCCCGGAGCCCAAGCTGCGGCTGCTGGACGGCGGCCGCAAGAAGTGGGAAGACGAGGGCCGGAGGATGGTGACCGATGTTCCCACCTTTCCGGCCAGCGGGTACGAGGCTCCGGAACGCGACGACAGCCGCATCCGCGCCTTCCGCGACGAGGTCCTGGCGCACAGCAAGGCCGGGGGCGCGATGATCGACGTGCGGAGCACCGAGGAATACACCGGGGCCAGGCTCCACATGCCCGACTACCCGCAGGAGGGCACGCTGCGCGGCGGGCACATTGCCGGCGCGCGTAGCGTACCCTGGTCCCGTGCCGCCAACAGCGACGGAACCTACAAGACGGCCGACGAACTGCGGGCCATATACGAGGGCGAGGCTGGCCTGAACCCGGACCGCGACGTCGTCACCTACTGCCGCATAGGGGAGCGCAGCAGCCACAGCTGGTTCGCCCTCACTTATCTTCTGGGATACAACAACGTGCGCAATTACGACGGTTCATGGACCGAGTGGGGCAATTCGGTTCGCGCACCCATTCGCGTGGGAGACCAACCTTGACCAACCGGGAGAAGAGCGTGGCACCAGACGAAGCTGCTACCAAGCCGCCAACCCCTGCACCGCAGGGTGATGGTGCGCCCGGGCCCGTGCCCGACAGCCCCACCGACATCGGGACGGACGGAAGCACAGCGACGGCCACCAGGCCGGGTTTCAAGAAGCCATCGCGGGTGCGGGTGGGTTGGGCGGGCGAACACCGTTTCGATGTCTCCGACGGCGCCGGCAAGCCGGAATCACGCATCGATGCGTCGGGCGCCACCGGACCCGGTCCGGTGCGGATGCTCCTGGGCGCTCTCGCCTCCTGCGTCTCGGTGGACGTGGTGGACATCCTGGCCAAGTCGCGCACCCAGATCGATTCGCTCTCGGTGGACGTGGTGGGTGAGCGACCGGACACTGTTCCAGCGCCCGTCGTCGCGGCAGAGTTGACCTTCCATATTTCCGGCCCCGACGTTCAGCGCGCACGCGCCGAGCGCGCCATCGACCTGGCGGTCACCAAGTACTGCTCGGTGAAGGAATCGCTGAACCCGGCGACATCGGTGACCTGGACGCTCAAGCTGAACGGCGAGGCGTGAGAAGAGGTCTGAGCTGAACTCTGGCTCGGGTCCGCGAGCCGAGGATGGAGTTGCTGCTTCTGGCCCCGGGAGATGGCGCGAGTACCGCCAATCCCGGGGTCAGTTCGCGTTGCAGACCTCGCCAGATGACGCGCTGCCGGTGTCACCGGTCAGTTCGCGCTCCAGACCCCGCGAGATGGCGCGGGTGCGCCCATCCGGGTTCAGATCGCGTTGCAGGTCGGGACCTGCCGGAAGGGGCAGACGGTCGGCTTCCGCGGCGACCGCGTCGGCGGCGGTGGCGCGGTCGGCACGGCGCAGCATGCGCACGAGACGTACGCGGGCGTCGCGCTGATAGGGATCGTCGGCGAGGGCCGCGCGGTACTCCGACTCGGCGGCGAGTCCATCACCTCGTGCCTCGGCGATCACGCCGCGCGTGTAGGCCGCGACCGCGCGGTCCAGTGGGCCGTCCATGTCGTCGCGGTAGCTGGCATGACGGCGCGCCGCACTGTCCGGGTGGCCGAGCATGGCGAGCGCCCTGACGATGCGCCGGTCATTGGGGCGGGGTTTCACGCGCAGGTCGAGCAGCGGCGAGAGCGCGGTGCGGGCACCCGCGCTGTCGCCCATACTCAGCCGGATCTCCGCCTCCAGCGAGGCGAGGCCACCGCTGGCTCCCGCGCCGGCGCTCAGGATGCGCTGGGCAGACGCAATCTGGGCAAGTGCATCATCGGCGCGACCGGCGCGCCAGAGAGCGACGATCTGCTGCTCGCGCAGCCCCCAGTTCTGTGGCTTGAGCGGCGCCAGGCTGTCAAAGAAGACGAGCGCGCCAGCACTGTAACCGGCTTCCGCGCGCAACGACGCGGCAAAGGCGGCGGCACCGTCGCGCGTGTCGCGCAGATATGTGCTCACCATGGGCGCTGACGCCACGTAGCTGTCGGCGGTCTGGAGCGCCTCCGGAACGCGAGCGAGTTGACGGTAGAGGCCGCGTAGCGCACCGCTCAGGCTGGCCCGCAGTGCCAGATCCGTCTCCAGAGCGAGCGCGCGTTCGTAGAGCGCCGCCTGCTCGGCCGCCGAGGCACGCTCCAGGGGCGGAGACGAGCTACCTGACGCTCGCTCCGCGGCGGTCCGCCTGGCCAGCAACACTGCGCGGGCGGCGTAGGTGGGCGCATAGCTGGAGTCCGTGGCCTGTGCCCGGGCGAGCA
Organism: uncultured Gemmatimonadota bacterium; assembly: GCA_937906875.1. GTDB lineage: Bacteria > Gemmatimonadota > Gemmatimonadetes > Gemmatimonadales > Gemmatimonadaceae > CALCHX01. The sequence continues at coordinate 10,450 of CALCHX010000104.1, forward strand.
ACCGTTCAGCGTCATCAAACCGGAGTTCCTCGCGCCGCAACTGCGCGTAGGAGAGCATGGCCGGTATGTAGCGCGGATCCCAGATCAACGCCGTATCCAGCAGGGCGGCGGCTTCGGCGAGCTTCACGCGCAGCGTGTCGGCGCGGCGGGCAACGGTATCGGCGAGAGCACGACGGGCACTGTCATCATCGGTCCGACGCACCAGGCGAGCGCTGTCCGCGGCGCGCGACGACCGGGCGCTGTCGGAGAGCCAGAGACCGCGAAGGGAATCAGCGACGTTGGCGTAGGCCTGCGCCCAGTTGCTGGCCAGGATCGTCGTATCCCCGGCCAGGGACGCGTTCTCGCGCCGTACCAGTTCCTCCACGAACTCGTAGGTGGCTGGATCCTTCCGGGCCAGGTCGGCCCGGACGTTCATCGACTTGTGGTTGAGCGGGTGCGCCTTGACCGGCGACAGGTACGCTTCGTAAGCCTGGGCCAGGAACTCGCTCTCGTTGTTGGAGGCGTAGTAGTCCAGCGTGGCATTGTCGCGCATCGCGTTCCAGTAGAGTTGGCGCACCCGTCGGCTCTGGGCGTCCGTGAGGGCACGTCCATGGAAGAGATGCACATATTCATGTGCCAGTACGTTGCGCTCCCAGTGCGCCCCGCGCTCCACATACTCCAGCCCGGCCGCGCCGCTACCTACACCCCGGATATCCATCCACTGCCGGTTGTCGAACGTCGTGGCGCCGCGGAAGTACTTGCGGTCCATGGCGTCGGCCAGATCGTGATGCAGAGGGGGTACGTGGAACGTCTTGCCCTGCCGGGCGAGCATGGGCAGGTAGGCCACGCTGGGCCCCATCTGGGCACGGGCCATGCGCAGCACGCGATCGCCGGGATACTGTCGAAGGTCGGCGAAGACGCTGTCGAAGGCTGGATCTGGCGGCAGCGGAGTGTTGGCAATCACCTGCTCCAGCGAATCGAAGGCGGCCAGCACGCCCACCTGTCGTTGCTTGATGACCGCGGCCAGTCCGTTATGCGCCGGTCCGTAATTGCGGAGACGGGCGAGAATGCCGGCAAAGGTGGCCTGCGCCGAATCCAGCCGCGCCTCCCTGTCCATGGTGTAGGCCATGTAGAACGCCGACCCGCGCAGCATCGCCGGCAGCACCGACTCCGGAAACTCCCGCTCGATCGAACGGCTGAGAGCAATCGCGTCCTGCGTGCGGTCGTCAGCGATGAGCGAATCGGCCCTCTTCAGCCGTTCGCGCACGAGACTGTCGGAGGGAATGGCATAGTCGGCGTAGGTACGGTCGGTGTGCCCGTTGCCGTAGTGCCAGTGGGTGATGTAGTGCAGCGGATCCACGGCCAGGGCGAGGTTCCACTGTGCGGCCATCGCGCCCAACTGCCGCGCGTCGACGCGGCGCCAGATAGCGTAGCCATAGGCAAAGCGTGCATCCGGGTCGAACGGGTCGCGCTCGAGCGCCTTGCGAAGCGGAGCCTCGGCCTTGGCCGGCTCCTCGCGCCAGAAGTGGACATCGGCCTCGAGCAGGTAGCCGGCCGCACCGCCCGACTGTTGCAGCCTGAGCGCGGTGCCGAGCGCCTCGTCATAACGCTTCTCGAGTAGCTGCACACGTCCCAGCAGCTCGAGCGCCGGAACGTTGCCCGGCTGCTGGCGCAGTACACGTGCTGCAGCGGCAGATGCGGAGTCCAGCCGCCAACGATCCACCTCGATCCAGCCACTGGCCACGGCGAGGGCTGGATCGTCAGGAGCCGAGCGAAGGGCGTTGGCGATCACCCGCTGCGCGTCACCATAGCGGTGTCGCTTCCGGAGCAGCGCTCCCTCGGCGGCGGCAAGTGCGGGCGTGCCCCGCCCGGCTGCCCGCTCGGCCGCCACCAGCCGCCCGGCGTCGTCCCACAGACCCAGATGCGTGAGCTCGCGTACGCGCAGTTCCGGTGCATGGCTCTGCGTGTCGGCGAGCGCCGCTGCCCGGCGTGTGGCCAGGTAGGCCAGCGCGGCCCGGCTGTCGTCGACCATGGGCGCCGTGGCCGGCCCGGAGACCGTGGAGCCCTCGCGAACCTGCGGGCCGTCTCCAGCTCCGCGCGGCGCCGGCGAGTCTGGCGCTTCCTCGACCGCCTGGATGCTGGCCGCCGCCACCGCGGCGGTGGTTGCCGAGAGACGGTCGACGCCGGGCTCGCTCGACGGCGCAGCGGCGGGGCGGGTAGCGCACCCGGCCATGATGATCGCCAGCGTCAGTGCGCCGACTCGCCGAGCGCCCGACGCTCCTCCCGGCAGGAGGCGCCTCATCGTCGATGTCACGGGTGCGGGTGGCCGTCGGCGTCGGTGTAGCGCGGGGAGTCCGCCGAGATCGCCGGTGCCCTCCTGGCCTCCTCCACCATCCGCGCCACGTCGGCGAGCAGCTTCTTCGCGTCGTAGACGATGCCGTCCTTGATCGTGTACTTCACGCCACCCACGCGTACCGGCTTGCCCGTGCTATCGTCCAGCTTCAGGTGGCCGGTGCCGTAGAGCACCTTGAAGTTGTGGAGCGGGTTCTCGTCCACGATCACCAGGTCGGCGAGCATTCCGGTCTTCACCATCCCGAACTCGGCTGGCTTGCCGGTGGGCCTGGCCAACAGTTCGGCGCCGCACGAGGTAGCGGAACGGACAACTTCCAGCGGATGGAACCCGGCCTCCTGGAACAGCTCCATCTCGCGGATGAGGCCAAAGCCGTAGAGCTTGTAGATGAAGCCCGCGTCGGAGCCCGTGCAGACGCGCCCGCCGCGGTTCTTGTACTCGTTCACGAACGCCATCCAGCGACGGTAATTCTCGCGCCAGGCTATCTCGTCGCCGGTGGTCCAGTCGAACCAGAAGGAGCCATGAGCCTGCCGGCTGGGCTCGTAGAACGCCGCCAGCGACGGCAGCGTGTACCTGTCGTGCCACTCGGCGGTGCGTTGGGCCATCACGTCGCGCGTGGCTTCGTAGATGGTGAAGGTGGGGTCGAGGGTGAAGTCGAGCTCGAGCAGCTCGTCCATGACCGAGTTCCACTTCCTGCTGCCCGGCTCGGCGGCCTGTTTCCAGAGCCGGCCGGCCTGTCCGAACCGGTCCATCTCATTGGCGTAGTTGTAGTCGGCCGGGTAATCCTGGATGGTGCGCGAATCGAAGAGTGATTCGGGCAGGCCGTACCAGTGTTCCAGCGCTCCCAGCCCAAGTCGAGCCGCGTCCAGTGCGTTCATGCGGGCGACGCCCATCTGATCCAGGTGGGCCTGGGTACCCATGCCGTTCTTCGTCGCCTCGTCGATCACGGCGGCCATCAGGGCGGGCTCCATTGACGCCAGCTTCAGGCCGTCCACACCCTGCGTCTTTGCCCAGCGAACCCACCGCCGGGCGGCGTCCGGCGTGCGAATCGGGCCCTCGGTCCATCCCGAGCCAGGTCGTGCGTAGGCCCAGATGCGCGGCGCGGTGATCTCGTTCCGATCACTACGACCCTTCTCCTTCACAGTCCACTCGACGCCGTTGCCGGAACCCGGATCGCGAACGGTGGTGATGCCGTGGGCCAGCCAGAGCTTGTAGACGTACTCGGCGGGTGTTCCCTGCGAGGCGCCTCCAATGTGACCGTGCACATCCACGAAGCCGGGCAGGACGTACATCCCCGTCAGGTCGATCACCCTATCACCGTCGGGCCGTCCCTCCGTCCGCTGAGGCATCCCTGGCGCTCCGGCGCCGCGGATCTCGGTGATCCGGTCATTCTCGATCACGATGTCAATCGGGCCCTGCGGTGGCGCACCGGTGCCATCTATGATGGTGGCGCCGCGCAGCACCAGACGGCTGAACGGGCCATCCCCCTCACCGGCTGGACGGTCAGGGCCTGGCAGCACTGTGCGTCTGGACTGAGCCGACGCGGGTGCGGCAAGCAGCGCGGCTCCGGCCAGGGAGAGGACGAGCGTGGTGAGGACGACGCGGTACTGGCGCATATGAGGGTCTCGTTCGGGACAGGTCCGACAGTTTCGATTGACGGGAAGCGGAAGGTGGCTACGAGGGACAGCGGCATCCATCCGACCGGACGGTGACGGCAGGGGTCGTTCACCAACCTCGCCCCGAAGAGTAGGCCGCGGCACTCGTATCGGCGTGCATTCACACTGATCGACCGCAGACGCGGTGAACGGTGAAGTCCCTGCTCCACTGACCTCTAAACTAGCGGCCAGGGCCGGCGGAGCCAGGGAGCATGCAGCCTCCCTGGCTCCCGGAGATCAGCCCCCGCCCTGCAGGTTGGGGTTGTTCTGCGTCTCGGCCAGCGGCAGCGGCACACAGGTCATCTGCCAGTTGGCGGGGAACTCGTTGAAGCGCCGCATGTCGGTGTAGCGATGCCCCTCCAGGAAGAGTTGCATCCGGCGCTCCGTGCGCAACGCCGTCATGGCGTCGGCGTTGGACATGGATGTGTTGAGTGCTGGAAGCTCGGCGGCGGCCCGCACCTGGTTCAGGAATCCGACCCCGGCAGCGGTCTGGGTCGCGCGTATGGCCGCCTCTGCCTGGATGAGGCGGGCCTCCTGCCAGGTGCCCATGGGCATGGGCGTGAACTGGTCTGGATACTTCATCTGGTCAAACCGGGGGGTGACGTTATCCGCACCCTTCTTTCCCGTGTTGACCACCGGTACCCGCGGGTCGCCGGTGTTCTGGAACGGCTCCTGAATAGTCCCCTCGACGCGACGATTGATCTGGAACCACATGTCGTTCGTCTCGCCCGGAGCGTTCCGGAAGTGAGCGATCCAGAGGAAACCGGTCGGAACCGCGCTGGCATCCTCGGCTGCACCAGCATAGTCCTCCTTCGCCAGTCTGACCCGGGCGCGCATCAGATGCGCCATCTGGGCAATGGAGTCGACGCCGGCTTCGGTAGCAATCGTGATGGCCTCGGTGAAGTGCTTGCCAGCCATATCGAGCGCTTCCGGTCGCTCGATACGCGGTCCGCCATCAACGGTCGAGTAGCAGAACATCTGGGCGATATCCAGCCGGGCCATGCCCGAGTAGAGGCGTGACATGGCGGCGAGCGGACTGGACTCCGGCGACTCCACGTGCTCCTGGATACGGCCGTACGTCTCCTCCGCCAGGAAGCGAGCACGCTGCTCCGGCCGCCAGAGAAAGTGTGGGATGTTGAACAGGTCTCCGGTGGGCGCCTCGGCGTCTATGAAGCCAAGCTTGTCGGCGTCGTGCCACCAACTCCACGACCCTGAGGCGCGTATCTCGTCGCTCAGCAGTCCGGCGTAGAGCACCTTGCGCTGGAACGCATCGTCGTAGTCGCCGATGAAGCCGTTCACGAGTCCGACCAGGGCCGGCTCCGTTCCCAGTGCGCGCTCCTCGATCGCGCCCGGATTCACGGCGTCGAAGGAGCAGCCGCTGGCGGCCAGGAACGCGATCGCGACGAGGACGCCGCGGCACGCCGACCCGCGGCGGGTAGTCTGGATGCATGATGTCATGTCGCTCACCACCCGATGTCGAAGCCGACCAGGAACTGACGCGCCTGCGGCACCGTGAAGTAGTCGGCGCCTATGGACAGGCTGCCGTTGTTGAATGTCGACGAGATCTCCGGGTCCGTGCCGCTGTAGCCGGTGATGGTGAGCAGGTTGCGGGCGCTCAGGCTCAGGCGCGCCGACTGTCCGCCCACCAGTCTGGATAGACCGGCCGGCAGCGTGTAGACCAGACCCACCTCGCGCAACTTCAGCCAGTCAGCCTTCTCCATGAAGTCGCCGAAAATGCGCGACTCGGCGAGCAGGATGTTGACGGCATCGGACGTCGGTTTCACGGGGTCGTCGTTGTTGGCGATCACGGCGGCAAAGTAGCGTTCGCCGGTCTTGCCGCGCGGCATGTACGCCTTGAGCATGTTGTTCACGATGTGGCCGGCGGCCCACTGCGCGTTGGCGAACAGCTTGACGTTGCCGTAGGTGAGGTCGGTGCCGAAGGAACCGGTGTGGGGCGGCATGCTCACCCCCAGGTAGACGGGCTCATCGGACCTGATCGGGTAGCCCCTGGCATCGCGCCCCACCGTCACGTACTCCCACTTGCCGCCTACCGGGTAGCCTTCCGTCACCCGGGTGCCGAAGCGGTCGATCTCGATGAACGGCGTGCCGCCCATGTCCAGGACCTTGTTGTCGTTGTAGGCATAGGCCGCGTTGGCGTCGACGGTCAGCTTCGTGCCCTGGTAGACCGTGCCGCCAAGTGACAACTCGACGCCGATGTTCCGCATCGAACCCAGGTTTGTGAGCTGCGTGCTGAGGAAGCCGAGCGAGGGGGCGTAGGTGCGATTCAGGAGCGCGTCCGAGGTCTTCTGGTGATAGGCCGTGGCGGACAGGTGCATGCGGTCGTTGAACAGTCCTGCCTCCAGCCCTCCCTCGTATTCCGTGCTCACCTCCGGCGCGAGATCAGGGTTGCCGAGATTGCTGGTATGGATCGCTGGCTGACCATTGTTCGCCGTGAAGGTGGAGTATGTTCGCGTCGCGTCGAACGCGCCTGGCTGCTGACCGGCACGACCGTAGCCCGCACGCAGCCTCAACGACGTCACGCCGGGCACCGAGAACCAGGATTCGTCGCTTATCACGTACGAGACGCTGGCCTTGGGAAAGACCTGCAGTCCGAAGGACTTGCCAAAGGCACTCGAGCCATCCACCCGAACGCCACCCAGCACGAACAGTCGGTCGCCAAAGCTGAGTTGCTCCTGGATGAAGGCGCCGGCGGTGGTGTACTTGATCTCCGATTCGCCGACGTTGATCTGTTCGCTCGTCGCGCCCACGAGCGTCACACCCGGCACGGCGAACTTCTGGCCGCTGGCGCTCACGCGGTGGACGTTCGTGCTGAAGAGCTGGCCGCCCAGTGAGGTGGAGGTGGCGATGCCCAGTACCCGGGCGTTCAGCGAACCGGAATAGTCCATGTTCACCTGCAGGTTGTCGCGCCGATTCACCGAGCGGGAGCCCTGCGGCCTCACATCGTTGGGTGCGTATGGCCAGAGCCCGATTCCCTGGCCCTGGACGTTTTCCAGGCCGATCGTGGCTCGCTGGCTGAACCGATCGCCGAGCTTGTGCTGCAGCGTGAAGCCGCCGGTGAAGCGGTACGTCTCCTCGGTGTTCTGGACAGTCGTGACGTAGGGCACCGAGATGAAGGCACCACCGTAGGGGTCCGCCTCGCTCCCCTTGATGACCGGATTTCCCAGGAGCAGCGTGGTCAGGATGCCGTAGATGTAGTTGTCGTTCATCGGGAGCTTCGCCTTGCTCCACGTGAAGTTGCTGGACACGTCGGCCGTCACGTTGTCGGACGGCCTGAGCGTCAGGTTCAGGCGTCCATTGGCGCGGCGGAAATCGTTGTTGATGAAGGAGCCTTCATCGCCCGTGTAACCACCACCCAGGTAGTAGCCCACCTTGTCCAGGCCACCCCGCACGGAGCCGGTGTAGTCCTGGTACAGTCCCGTACTCAGGAGATCGTTCGCCGACGGGTACCTGTCGTGATCGGGATGCATGTAGGGGAAGACGGAGGGTATTCTCGTGCCCCCCACCTTCACTCCGAGTCGATAATCCGTCTGGCCCGGTTCGCCCTTCTTCGTGAAGATCTGGATGACACCATTGGATGCTTCCGTGCCGTACAGTGCCGTGGCCGCGGCGCCCTTGATGATCTCGAGCCGCGCGATGTCCGCCGGGTTGATGTCATTCAGGCGGCTGGTGGATTGGCCTCCCGTGGTGACCAGGGTGCTGTTTCCCGCGTCCAGGCGGATGCCGTCCACATAGATGAGCGGCGAGTTGTCCCGCGTCATGCTCGTCATGCCCCTGAGCACGATCGTGCCTCCACCGCCAGCCGTGCCGCTGGCGCCCAGGCTGGTGATGCCCGCATCACGACCCTGAAGCAGTTCGGCCATGGTGGTGATCGGTGCCTGCTGTACGGTCTCCGACACGTCGATGGCAGCTATGCTGGTGCCGATCTCGCGTCGCCGTGTGGCCCCGGGCTGACCGGTGATGACAAGCGCATCCAGCGCGGCAGCCACCTGATCGAGGGCGAAATCGGCTGTCACCTCCTGTCCTACCGCGACCGTCACCGTGCGCGTGCCGGCGCCGTACCCCAGCAGCTGGGCGCGCACTGTCGCCGTGCCCACCGGCACCGCCGTGATCACGTACTCACCGTTCTGGGCCGTCATGGCGCCGCGCTGGGTTCCCTGCACGGAAACTGTCACATTGGGCAGCGGACGGCCGCCAGCCTGGGCTGTGACTCGCCCCCGGATAGTCCCGGTTGCCTGGGCAAGGACACTCTGCGAGCCGCCGAGCACCAGCACGAAGCAGATGGCGGTGGTGGCAAGAGTGCGCGGGCCAGGACGCCGGACCTGGATAGGCATCATTTCGCTCCTCCCTGACTGTTGAGGTCTGTTCCAGCCAGGGGCCTCGCGACTCTGCCAGGCGGACGCTCATGTAGAGCGCCAGCGACGATCACGACGCTGGTTCAGGGAAGCAGCCGTCGCGGTCGGAATGGAGAGGTTTCGGCCCCGTTCAGGCTGGTACGGCGGGGTTGACGGGTCAACTCACGCCAGGACGCCTCCGGCCCTGGGCTGGCCCGCGCCATTAGGCATCACGGGCCGCGAGAGGTTTCGGTCGCGTAAGCGGTGTGTAACAATGCCGTAATACGCCGCCCCGGGCGACGCGTCAAGAAGCAGACTGCCCGCGGCCCTAGAAAATTCCCCAGAGCGTGCGCGATACGTCCACTCCCAACATCCACCGCCCGTCACGCAGGCCGCGCGCGACGTCCACCCTGAGCAGGTCGAAGAAGAAGAGCCCGCCAAGGCCTGCCGCGGGATAGAGACCGCCGGGCCGATCGACCCGGCCAGCTACGGGCTCCGGAGCGCCGATGGCGCTCACATGCATGTATGGGGCGAGCGTCATCGTTGCCGGCGTCCTGCCAAAACGTCCGACCGGGATGCCGAAGAACGGTGCGGCCATCTGCCATTCCACTCGCTGGCTCACGGCGACGCGGCCGGCCAGCGCGTGATATCCGTAACCCGGACCACTCGAAGGTCCGCCAAGGTAGGCGAGTTGCTGCGGCACCGCGGGGCCGGCGAGGAAAGCGGCGCTGCTCCTCAGGACCAGGCGCCCGCCGCCGAGGGCTCGATCAGCATCGGCCGTCGCGGATGCGCGGAGGGTACGCGTGCCCCCCTCCCACAACCCGCCACGCAGCTCCGCCTGCCAGCGCAGCCGCGTGCCCAGGGGCCCATCATCCAGCGGCCGCTCGGCCATCAGCGCCATTCGTGCCCCGGTGAGCGACGACGCGGGTATGGTCGGCTCGAAGCGCCCGCTGGAAGGCGTGGCGTGTACGGCGACAGCGCGCTGGTCCTCCCAGGCGACCTCGGTGCGCAGTCTCACGCCAGCCCACTCGCCGAGGCCAGCTCCGACTCCCGCTGCCCTTGCTTCGTATGGCTCGGTGTAATCGCTGCCGAACTCCTGGGCGGCAAGACTGTTTCGCACCAGCGACGTTTCCATCTCGTCCCCCGCGTCGCGATACTCACGCGCGACGAACAGCGTCAGCGAACCGGGCGAGCTGGGCAGCCCGCGCGACCGGGTCACCGACAGCCGACCCTTGAGACGGGCGTCGTCCACTCCGTAACGGAGGTTCAGCTTGGCGCTCACTGTCGGGGTGGCGCTCCAGCGCGTGCCGGCACCGAAGGCCAACCCCTCCACCCGGTTCACGCGCAGGAAATCGGAGAACCGGCGCGCGGAGAGCGATGCCCCTGTGGCCCGGTTGAGCAGTTGCTGACGCACCAGCGACTCGGCCTGGGCCCTCACCCGCGCCACGTCGGCGTCCGTCACCGCTACCACATCCGACGGCACCTGGTCCAGCAGTGCGCCTTCAAAGGGATAGCTGGCAAGCGCCTGCGGGGGTTCGCTGACAATCTCCGAGCCGGCGAAGATGCTCACCGGCAGGCTCTGGTTCACCTTGTAGTCGCCAACCTCCCAGCGTCCACGGATGATCCCGCGAGCCGGAAAATCCAGCCAGGTGGAGGTACGGGCAACCTCCAGCTCCTGTCGACGAGGCAACCAGAATCGGCCCTCCACGAGGCCGTTCTCCAGCGTGACGGCCAGCGTCTCGATACGCCGGTCGAGGATGGCGGCACGGGTGAAGGTGAGCGCCATGCGCACCACCGCCGCCGTCTCCCGGTCCAGATAGAGAGACCCCACGGCTCGTGGCTGGGTGGCGTCGCGCGGACGGAACCTGACCTCGTCCACCTCGATCACCCGGTCGGGCAGCCTGATGCGCAGGGAGTCCCCGAAAGCGAACTGGTACTCTCGCAATCCGGCGGCGCTTAGCGGATGCGGCACGTCGCGAACGTCATTCCCGTCACCCATGCGGATCCGATCGGGAAAATTGTTCTGGATGATGCCGTACCGATCGCGATAGTAGCCAACGTCGGCGGGCAGCAACAGCGTGTCGCGGCGCCCGACGAGGACCTGCTTGCTGAGGTCGGGCGCCCGCCAGTAGAGGCTCACCGCGAGTTGATCTGCCTTGACAATCCTGGGCGGATCGGGGAACCCCTCGCCTACCTGGGCGAGAAAGGTCAGAAAGCCGCGTGCCGTCGCCGTGTAGTCATGCAGCAGGGTATCGGCGATCTGCTCGCCGCGGCGCGCGGTGGCGCGTTCCGCCAGTGCACGCACCGCCTTCCCATCCCACTGCTGGGCGAGGGCGCTGTGCGGCGCGCAGAAAAGTGTCGCCGCACCCAGCGCCAGAAGAGCCATTCCCGGCCTGCGACGGGTCAGGACGCGCAGGCTCGACCTCAGGAGATTCATGAAAACGGGGCAGCAGATGGGAGCACGGAAGGCTCGTACAAACTGTAACCACGAGCCCGTCCGCGCCCCACCCCGTTCACCCGCCGCGGGTCACTCCCTCGTCCTTCATTCCCGCCAGCTTCCTGATCGGCAGCGACTCCAGGGCGCTCTTGATGTCCTTGAAGTCCATGTCGTTCCCTTCCACCTCGACCAGGAATCGGCTGGCAACCACCACCTGGATGTTGCCATTCCTGCTGCTCTCGGAGCCACTGAACTTCTCGTAGGCGGGGTGTCCATTGTACTTCGTGGTCCGCTCGAAGCCGTCGGACGTCTCCTTGTCCACCTGGGCCATCGTCCACGCGGCCATGCTGATCATGCCCATGCCGCGCAGGGCTCCCATGTCGGTGATGGTGACGTCGAGCGACGGTCCACCATCACCGTGGTACTCCGCCTCCGCCTTCGAGATCGTCATCCCCATCGCGCCTGTCTTCTCACCCGTCGCCTCGGCACGTGGTAACCCGGCAAGGGTGGACGGCAGGAGATCGCGCAACGAGCGGAAGTCCACCGGCTCCACGCTCACGTTGGAGTCGGCCGCGATCTGGGCGAGCGCGTCACCCATCTCCTTGTAGGCGCTGACGCTGTTCTTGGCGTTGCCCAGCGCCTCCTTGGCAGCCGCCAGTTGATCCATCGGGCCCGGCTTGTCGGAGCTGCCACCGCACGCCGTCGCGACAACGAGGGCGATGGCGAGCGCGCCCACCAGCCGGAGCCTCGCAGCGACTGTGCTCATGAGGCAACCTCGATGACCTTGGTCCCACCCATGCTGTCGCCGAGTCGTCGGCCCTGCGCGTCGGTGACGACCTTGTAGATCTCGAAGAGCCCGAGCCCGAGGGCGACGAACGCCACGGGGATCATGAGCAGCCAACCCAGGATGGGGATGAAGAGGAGTACCTGGATGACGCCTCCGAGGGAGAACATCCAGTTGCGCTTCACCGACGTCGGGATGTCCATGGGCAGGCCATCCAGACGCACCGGGCGCAGCTTCATGATCTTCTTGCCGACCGAGCGACCATCCATGAAGTCGAGCTCGAGCCCGTCGCGTACGAGCCAGTAGGCGGCGCCTATGAGGCCTCCAATGAACGGGATGAAGCCGATCACGAAGGCGATGGCGGCATCGATGACGGCGGCGATGAAACGTTTGCTGAGGTCGGCCTTGCCGACGTCGTTCGGTCGAAAGTCAGCTCCACCCGGATCTGTCTGACCATTCGCACGTGGGGCATCGGTTGCGGTCTCCGTCCAGCGATTCTGCTGATCCATGCTCTCCTGACCTTGGAAATGGGTTAGTTAGCGAGCGGCGCGGTCGAATTCGGTTCAGCCACTGGAGCGCGCCCAGGGCTAATGCCCTAGCACCATACTCATCCGTACACCGACGTGCAGGATCCCGGAACCTGCGTAAACGGCGATTATGCGCTCGCTGCACGTCGGGCGCAAGACGGAATAATGGCGGTGGCGTGTCCCGGTCCGTCTGTACGATGCCCTTCATTCCGGACATCACCGCATCTCGAACGGCCTTCCTGAGCGGCGAACATCGGCTCTGCTACGTCGCCGCCTGTCATTCGTATAGATTTCGGGTATGAGGCAGTGCCCGGTGATCCGACGGATGGCCGCCTGGTTGATGGTGGCTCTGCTCGCCCTGATCGTGGGCGAGCCGCTGCGTGGTCACGTCTGCCCGATACACGACGGGCCAGTGCTGGCGCTACTTGTTGCCGGCGCCGGTGCTCACGGAGGAGCCGGCCACGGCGGCCACGACATCCCGACGTCTGACGCGGTGCCGGCGGGACATCCAGCCGGACACGCATCCGGCAGCCCTTCCGGTGCATCGGATGATCCGGCTCCATCACCTCACAGTTGCCAGTGCGTGGGAATGTGCTGCGCGGCTGTACCGGTGATCACTCCAATATCGGCCGTTGCACTCTCGGTGACAACCACCCTCGTCGCGACAGCCGTCGTGGCTCCGGCCGTCCCCGTCGCTGAAGCCGGCAATAGCGACGTCGTCCTTCCGTTCGCGATCGGCCCACCAGACCAGGCCTGACACGCGTCGCGGACCTCCTGATCCGCCACGCGTAGCCGTCGCCCCCGCGCGGCGCCCGCCACCGTCGCCTCATCGGTTCACGACCGCACCTTCGTGGCCGGTGTGTCCGGCAATCGAGTCGCTCGCGACGCGATTGACCCGGCGTGCTGGCGAATCAGTCCACGCCCTCTGCCGGAAGCCCGGCCGGAGGACCATCCATGCCGATCGCCGCAATCATCAAATGTACCTGCCTCTTTCGGGCGCGACCAGAAAGGTCGGGCTCATCCTGAGCATCTTCGCTGCGTCCTCCCTCCTGTCATCCCCGCCCCTTCCGGCCCAGGCCACCGACGTCCGGACCGGCGAGATCACCGGCCGTGTCCGATCCGCCTCCAACGGTGCCACGCTCAGCGACGTCATGCTTCGTGTCGCCGGCTCCACCCGCGGCGCGATCACCGACGCCGAGGGCCGCTACCGCATTTCCGCCGTCCCGTCGGGACGGCAACTCCTGGTCGTCCAGAGGATGGGTTTCGCCACCCGCCAGGACTCCCTGACGGTCACCGCCGGGGGAATCCTGACGCTGGACATCACGATGACCGAGCAGGCGAACGTGCTCGCGCCCACGGTGGTCAGTGCGACCCGTGAGATACAGCGACGTACCGAAGCCTCCGCCACGATCGACGTCCTGGACGGAGCCGATATCCGGCATGCCAGACCGTCGCACCCGGCTGACGTGCTGAACCGCCTCGCCGGCGTCCATGTCTCCGTACTCTCCGGTGAGGGGCACAGCATGGCCATCCGCCAGCCGATAACGACCAAGCCGATGTACCTCTATCTCGAGGATGGCATCCCCACCCGGGCGACTGGTTTCTTCAATCACAACGCGCTCTACGAGATCAACGTCCCGCAGTCGGCCGGGGTGGAGGTACTCAAGGGACCGGGCACCGCGCTCTACGGCAGCGACGCGATCGCCGGCGTCGTCAATGTCCTCACCCGTCCTGCCCTGGTCACTCCCAGTGCCGAGTTGAGCGTGGAGGGAGGAGCCTATGGGTACGGCCGCATCCTCGCCAGCGGGGGCTTCACCAGAGGCAGGAACGGGATCAGGACTGATCTCAATCTCACCCGCAACAAGGGGTGGCGAGACGGCTCGGCGTACGATCGCCAGAGCGCGACCGCCCGCTGGGACCACTTCCAGGCGAATGGCCTCATCGCCCGCACGGTCCTGACGGCTTCCAGCATCGACCAGAATGACGTCCCGACCATCTCCGTCTCGCAGTTCGACAGCAGGCCGGAGCTCAACCGCGCCCCGATCGCCTTTCGCGACGTGCAGGCGGTACGCCTGTCCAGCGCCGTGGAGATGGAGCGCGGATCGGAACTGTGGAGCCTGACACCATACGCTCGCTATGACGTCCTCAAGCTGCTGCCCGGTTGGCAGGTCACGTACGACCCACAGGTGTGGGATACCCGCAACCGTTCGCTGGGCTTCCTCGCCAAGTACCGGCGCGACTTCGCGCCCCTCCGCACGCGCGTGATCGTCGGTACCGACGTGGACTTCAGTCCCGGGAGTTTCACGGCCGAGCAGGCGGTGACGAGCGCCAGCGGCAACGACCGGATCCTTGCCGGTTACACGCTCGGCGAGTTGCAGTATGACTACGACGTCACCTACCACTCCATCTCGCCTTACGCTCACGCCGAGTTCTCACCGACGTCGCGGCTGCGCCTTGACGGAGGCCTGCGCTACGATCGTTCGGGCTACGACTACACCAACAACCTGTCGGTGCTGGAGACGGGCGCGCACCGCCGGCCGGCCAGCACCGACGTGCGCTACCATCACCTGAGCCCCAAGGTCGGCGCCACATACGAACTGGCAGAGTCGGCCAGCCTCTTCGCCTCGTATCGCCACGGGTTCCGCGCGCCGTCACAGGGACAGCTCTTCCAGCAGAATTCGGCCGCCAACACGGTGGACCTGGCGCCGGTGAAGGTAGACAGCTACGAAGCCGGTGTGCGCGGCCAGGTGGGTCCGCGGCTGGTCTATCAACTCTCTGCCTACGACATGACGATCCGCGACGACATCCTCACCTTCGTCACGTCGCTGAATACTCGCGAGGCCAGGAACGCTGGCCGAACGCGACACAAGGGGCTGGAAGGTTCGGCCGGATTGGCGCTGACGCCGCGGCTGCGCCTGGATGGCTCCTACTCGATCAGCAGCCAGCGCTATGTGCACTGGCGTCCCCAGGAAGCGCAGGCAGCAACCGGCAGTCGGCCGGCACGGGACGCAGTGGACTACAGCGGCAACCGGATCGAGCAGGCGCCACGCGACCTGGCGAGCGTCATGATCACCTGGACTCCATCCGTACTGGACGACGGCCGCGTCGTACTGGAATGGAGAAGGACGGGCCGCTACGCCGAGGACGCCGCCAACACCGCCGGCCAGGAGTACGGAGGCTACGACCTGCTGAGCGCGCAGGTGAGCGCACGCATTCATGGCGGCGTCACCCTCTTTGCCCGCGCAGTCAACCTGCTCGACACTCGCTACGCCGAACTGGCAAGCTATGACGCCTTCCAGAAGGAACAGATCACTCCCGGCACGCCGCGCTCCATCTTCGCCGGCGTGAAAGTGGAGGTCGGCCGATAGCAGAAGTGGCGGGAGCGGATCGTCCGCTCCCGCTCGCCCGGTCCCCCTCCACACGACAGAACCCTCGTACCATGTCCTCCATATCAACTCGCTTCCCGCTCCTCGTCAGCATCCTCGCACTCGCGACCATCGCCGGCTGCGATGACGGGTCGACCGTTTCCCTCGCCGGAGCCGTCACCGTCAGCGCCCCGACGGTGGTCGGCGCGGCACCCATAATCGCCCTTGCTCCAGATGGCGCGCGCACGGTGGCCTGGGTGTCGGCGGCTGACGGCGGGATCGATGGTCGGATGTATGTGAGCACCGATGACCGCGCCCCCGTCGAGGTGCGCGACACCCTGGGTCCGATCGAGCCGCACGGCGAGGCGCCCCCGAAGATTGCCTACGGCGCGGACGGCGTGTTGCACGCCGTCTACGTGGTCGGGAAGGAGGTGCCCGGCCGGCGATTCCCGATGAGCGCGCTCCGCTACGTGCGTTCCACCGACCATGGTGCATCCTGGACGACGCCGGCAAGCGTGACCGACACCAGTGTCGTCGGCTCCTACAACTTCCACGCGCTGCACGTCGGTGCGGACGGTACCATCTACGTCTCCTGGCTGGACGGCCGGGACGGCAAGTCGGCCACTTACATGACACGCTCCACCGACGGCGGCCATAGCTGGGTCGCGAACGTGCGCGTAGCCACCGGCGAGAGTTGCCCATGCTGCAGGACAGCCATGGCGACCGCCGGCGATGGTACGCTCTACCTGTCATGGCGCACTGTCCTGCCGGGCAACGTGCGCGACATCGTGATCGCTCGCTCCACCGATCGCGGTGATACGTGGACCGAGCCGGTGCGTGTCCACGCCGATGACTGGGAGTTCGATGCCTGTCCACACGCCGGACCATCGCTTCAGGTGGACGACCGGGGGCGGTTACACGTCGCCTGGTGGACGGGCAAGGAAGGTCGAGCAGGCGTCTGGTATTCCCGATCCGACGACGGCGCCCGAACGTTCAATTCGCCGACCGCGCTGGGCACCGCCCGGTTCTCCCGACCGGCACACGTGCAGATGGTGCTCGGCAACGATGACCTGGTCGTCGCAGCGTGGGACGACGGCACCCTGAAGACGCCGCGAGTAGTCATGCGTGTCTCCCACGACGGCGGAGCGCATTTCGCGGACGCCATCGCGGTGAGCGACAGCGGTGCGGCCGCCACATTCCCCGTCCTCGCCCTGGCCGACCGCAATGTCACGGTCGTC
Organism: uncultured Gemmatimonadota bacterium; assembly: GCA_937906875.1. Taxonomy (GTDB): domain Bacteria; phylum Gemmatimonadota; class Gemmatimonadetes; order Gemmatimonadales; family Gemmatimonadaceae; genus CALCHX01. Next base: position 27,137 of record CALCHX010000104.1, read on the forward strand.
TGGGCCGAGCAGAGCCAGGAGGCCGCGTCGCACGCCGAACACTCGCGCCCGGACATGAACGACCCCAACTCCGTGATGCCTCTTCCTGCCGTAGGCACGAGCCAGGTGTTCCTGCGCACGGGGACGATCAGATGAGTGGCCGGAGCATGGTGGACAGGCTGTGGCGCCAGCGTGACGTGCGAACGTCGACCAGCCGACCGTTCGTGGCTGTCGTGGTGCTGCTCATCATCGCGTCCGCGAGCGCGTGCGGTGGAGACGGGAACAGAGGCGATGCTGGTGGCAGAGGTGAGCGATTCCAGCCACTGGCCGTGGGCGCACCGGCGCCGGCTTACGCGGTGCGCACGCTGGACGGGGACACGATTCGCGTGGGCGGCGGGCCTGGGGCGGGGAGCGACGGTGTCCCGACGCTACTCAACATCTGGGCGACCTGGTGCGGCCCGTGCAAACGGGAGTTCCCCGAGCTCGAGCGCATCCATCGCGCCCACTCTGCCGCCGGCCTCCGCATCGTCGCGGTCAGCATCGACCTCGGCGACGATGCGCCGGTAGCGTCATTCGTGCGCGAACATGGCGCCACATTCGCAATCGGCCGGGACGTCACCGGCACCGTGCAGGAACGCTTCCAGAGCATCGGAGTGCCCGAGAGCTACCTCATAGCCGCCGACGGTACACTCCTCTGGCGTCACGTCGGTGAACTGCCGGCGCACGATGCCGGCCTGCTGGCTGCGCTGGCCCGCGCTGGCCTGTGAGCCCTCGCAGGCGTCGTCCGGCGGCGGCATGCCTCCGGACGACGCGCACGATCAGACCACTGGCTACCGGGGCGCGCGGATCTCGTATTCGCGCGGCGGTTCCGTGTCCAGCAGCCACTTCACGAAATAATCCCAGCGACGACGCATCATGTAGTTCGCGTCCGCGCCGTAGCCGTGGGCGGCGTTGGGAAAGATGAGCAGATCGAAGTCCTTGTTGGCCTTGATCAGCGCGTCCACCACGAGATAGCTGTTGTAGGGCGGTACGTTGTCGTCCATGCCACCATGCGTGATGAGCAGGTGACCCTTCAGGTTCTTCGCAAAGTTCTGGTTGGCCTCGACGTCATAGTTGTCGGTGCCGTCGGGGTTACGAACCAGCAGGCCCTGATAGCGCTCCCCCCAGTCGTCCTCGTAGTTCCGCTGGTCGTGATTGCCGGACTCGGCGATGCCCACCTTGAAGAAGTCCGGATAACGGAACATGGCGTCGGCGGTGATGAAGCCTCCGCCCGAGTGGCCATAGATGCCCACCCGATCGAGGTCGATCCAGCTATAGCGCTGGGCCAGCTCCTTCATGCCCGCTATCTGGCTGGGGAGGGTGTTGTCGGTACCCATGGCGCCATAGTAGGCGTCGTGGAACGACTTGGAGCGACCCGGAGTGCCCATCCCGTCAATGGTCACGACGATGAACCCCAGTTCGGCGAGCGCCTGCCGATCGCTGCGCGCGGCGGAGAAGGAGCGCGAACCCACGCTCCCACTCTGAGGCCCGGGATAGGGGTTGTTGATGATCGGGTACTTTCGCGTGCTGTCCAGGTTGGTGGGTGTGAATAGCTGCCCGTAAATGTCAGTCTTCCCGTCCGGCCCCGTCATGCGCACGGAAAGTGGCGGCTTCCAGCCGGCAGCCAGCAGGCGGGAGATGTCCGCCTTCTCCAGGGGCATGACCACCTTGCCGTTGGCGTCGCGCAATACCACCACCGGTGGCACGTCCACCTTCGAATACGTGTCGACGATGTAGCGGCCATCGGGCGAAAGCTGGGCGCTGTGGTCGCCGTCCTCCGGCGTCAGGGAGACCACGTTCCGGCCGTCCAGGCCGATGCGGTAGTAGTGACGGAAGTACGGGTCCTGACCCTTCTCGCGACCCATCGCGACGTACCAGAGGGTGCGCGCCTTCTCGTCCAGCCGCACGATCTGGGACACCGGTCCCTCGCCACTGGTGACCTGGTTCTTCAGCTTGCCCGTGTTCAGGTCGTACAGGTAGAGCTGTCCCCAGTCGTCGCGCTGGGAATACCAGAGCACCTCGTTCGTGTCCCAGAGAACCCGCCATCCTGTGCGCGATTCGAAGTGCGTGGGCACCGTCTCCTCGAACACGGTCCTCACCTCGCCGGTGTTGGTATCGGCCAGGCGCAGCACCGCACTCTTGTGGTCACGCGAGGTGGAGACGAGGGCCAGCTTCGAGCCGTCAGGGCTGAAGTTGTAGTCGGCCATGGAGATGTCGTCGCCGAGCGTTGCGCGGTGATAGTCACGCTCCATCTTGAGGCGAGTGACGCGCCCGCTCTCCACGTCTATGACTACGCGCTCGAGCATGGCCACGACGCTGTCGCCGGGAAGTGGATACTTCCATGCGCTGAGTTCAGGGTGCCCGACGGTGGTCTTCACGAGGTACATGTCGCCGACCCTGCGCTCGTCCTGCTGCGAGGTCGCGATCTTCCTGGAATCCGGGGACCAGAGCAGGATCGCCCGATCGCTGTGTTTCCAGCCGGCGTTGTCAGTCGCGTAACCGAAATTTTCCACGCCATCGGTGGTGAGCTGCTTCTCCTGGCCGCTCGCCACGTCGCGCACCCAGAGGTTCCAGTCGCGGATGAACGCTCGCTTCCTGCCGTCAGGCGACGGCACACTGATATCCGCCCCACCGCCCCGTCCACCGAAGGCGCGCGCTGCCGCGCGCCGGGCGCCATCGTCCCTGCAACTGGCACCACTGGCCTCACAGCTCCAGTGGCGCGTGCCGGCGTCAAAGGAGATGGTGCGACCATCGTCAGAGATGTCGAAGCGGTCGAATGGCAGGGTCAGTTCGCCGACCGTGGTGTCCATCACCGTGGAGAGCGCGGCAGCCAGCCTGGCGTGATCGAACGCACGTGCGCGCGACCTTCGTGCAGGATTCACGAGGATGAACTCGTGGCCGCCGGACAACTGGTTCCGATAGGTGAAGCGGCCGTCCGGAAGCCAGTTGGCGCTCACGCTGCCTCCGATCACGAGCGGGTTCACGCTGGGTGCCAGGAAGGCCACCGCACGGTCGTAGTCGGCAGCCGTTACGGCGGGCTGTTGGGCAATAGCCGGCTTGGCCGCAACGGCGCTCGCCAGCACCACGATTGCGGTGAATGCACGGAGCGGACGATTCACGCGAACGAGCATGGGCACCTCGGAGAGGGTGAGGATGGAGCAGACGACGGATGCGGCCACCGCATCCCTTGACGGTAGCCGCGGCGGCCCCATCCAGCAATCCATATCCTCGTCCGGGCATTCATCCCCGAGCGATGCGATCATGCAAGGGCGTCGTCAGCCACCGCGGAATGTGAAATAGACGGCGCCCACCAGGCACAGCGCAGCCCAGAGGAAGTCGAGGCGGACCGGCTGTCGCATATAAACGACGGCGAAAGGAACGAAGACGGCCAGCGTTATCACCTCCTGCAACATCTTCAACTGGGGGAGTGATAGTACCTGGAAGCCGATCCGGTTGGCCGGTACCTGAAGCGCATACTCGAAGAGGGCGATTCCCCAGCTGACCAGCGCTGCGATGTACCAGGGACGTCCATGCAACGTCCTGAGATGACCGTACCATGCGTAGGTCATGAAGAGATTGGAGCCGACAAGGAGCAGCGTGGTGCGAAGTACGGGTGACATGGGGAGACAATTGTGCCGGTAAGGTCGGTCCTCTTGGACAGGGCCGGCTCCATGCTCCCGGTCACCCGTCAACAAGTCGGAGCCGATAAGTCTGATGGCCGACAGTCGACGCGTCCAGCACGGTGCACGATCTGCACGCCCTCACGACGGCAGCTCCGATCTCAGCCGCTCACGACGGCAGCGCCGAGCTCATTCGTCGCGGGCGGGCAGGCGGAGGGTGAAGGTACTGCCCTCACCAGGATGGCTGTCGACGAGGATATCGCCCCCGAGCAACCGCGCGATGCGACGAGCGACATGCAGGCCCAGCCCGGTTCCGGACGCCCGCTGGGCGTGCGTTCGGGCGCCTTGCCAGAAGGGCTCGAAGATGCGCTCGATGTCCACCATCGGAATACCCGGACCGGTGTCACGGACGATGAACTCCACCGCGCGGTGCGCTCCCTCGCCCACCTCGCGCGTCTCGATCTGGACCAGCCCGGCCGCCGTGAACTTGACGGCGTTGCTGAGCAGATGGGCGAGCACCTGGCGCACCTTGTCCGCGTCGGTGACCAGCGGAATGGTGGCCGGCGGGGCATGCCACTCCATGGTCAACCCCTTCCGGCGGGCCATCGGGACGAGCAGGACAAGTGCCTCCTCCACGAGGGCAGCGGGTGTCACCCGCTCGAACTGCAGTTCGCCCGGCCCACCTTCGGCGCGAGTGAGCGAGAGCAGCTCTTCTATGAGACTGAGCAGGTGGCGCGCCTGATCCTGGACCCGATGCAACTGCTCGCGCTGGGTCTGATTGAGCGGGCCCACCACCTCGTCCGCGAGGAGACTCGTATAACCCACGATGGCATTCAGCGGCGTGCGTAGCTCATGGCTCATCATCGCGAGGAATGCCGACTTCGCCTCCGCGGCCGCGCGGGCGGCCTCGCCCAACTGGGCCCGTTCCAGCGCCACGGCGCCAAGCTGCGTGAGCACGCTGAGGCGCTCGTGGAGGGTCTCTGAGGGCACGTGCGCAGGCGGAAAGGACAGGGCGAGCACCGCTGCCACATCTCCCTCGACCACTACCGGAGCCAGCGCCAGAGTGCCGATACCTGAATACCGATTCGCATCTCCCAACCCCGGCCAGCGATGCTGCAGTTCGGAATCGGACTCGACGATGGTCCGGCCGGTGCGAGCTGCCTCCGCGATGGGATGGATGGCGCAGAGCGGAATGGACTCGCGCCCATCCATGAGGGCTACAGCGGCTCCTCGTGACGCTGCCAGTCGCAACACCGCCGTGCGCTGATCGCAAAGCGCCAGCAGGGCGCCGTTGCTCCGCGTGACGAGCGTGGCCTGCGCGATCAGGGCATCCACCACTCCTGGCACCGTCGAGGCGCGCGCGAGCGCGTCCGCGACAGCCTGGCGCCAGCCTGGCTCTGCTGCCTGGCTCCCCAGTCTGCCAGCATCGTCATATGATCCCAGACCATCGGCACGCGGAATACTGTCTGCTTTCCACGTCGACGGAAGTTCCGCTCTATCTGCCACCGCCACCTGCATCGTCTCGCGATGTGATCAGCTTCGCCGTGCCGCCAGCCGACATTCGGGCCTCGCGCACAACTTGCACGACATCATCACTCGCTGGAGAAGCTCCTGGTTGCCGCGAACACGGCACGGAAGCATGCTCGATGCGCAAGAGCGGGACCATCAGATTACTTTCCCCACGCCCATGTCGCGGCTTGACCAACCCATCGCTGCCACCAGCCACGCGCGTCGTCTCGTGGACGATGCCCGCAGCGTACTCGTGCTCACCGGCGCCGGGATCAGCCAGCCATCCGGTGTACCCACATTCCGAGGCCCTGGTGGCCTCTGGCGAGACCACAAGCCCGAAGAACTGGCGACGCCTGCCGCCTTCGCCCGCGATCCGGTTCTGGTGTGGGAATGGTACGCCTGGCGACGGTCCCTGGTCGCCGAATGCGATCCGAACCCGGCTCATCATGCCCTGGCCCGGTTCACCGCATTGCATCCGGGGGTCACCCTCGTCACCCAGAATGTGGATGGGCTGCACGAGAGAGCAGCAGCGGAGCTCGCTCTGTCGCTGGGTATCACGGCGGCACAGCGCGCCCGGCCGCTGGCACTCCACGGATCGTTGAATCGGGTCCGCTGTACCAGTTGTTCCTACGGTGCTGACTATCCCGAGCTGGTGGACGCCACGTCACTCGCCACGCTCCCCACCTGCCCCGACTGCAACATGCTCCTGCGCCCGGACATCGTATGGTTCGGTGAGGCTCTCCCAACCGGTATCCTCGAGCGGGCCTGGACAGCGGCCGAGTCGGCGGACATCTGTCTCGTGCTGGGAACGAGCGCGGTCGTCCAACCGGCGGCCAGTCTGGCCAGTGCCACACATGCGTCGGGCGGACAGGTCATCGAGGTCAACCCCCAGTCGACGCCGCTTTCGGCCATCGCCTCGGTTGTCCTCCGCGACTCCGTGGAGCTGGTTGTCCCGGCCATTCTCGCCACCTGGCAGTCCGCTGACTCAACGAGCGAACCAGTGACGGGAACGCCATCCACATCACGGGCGCCCGGCCCGGACGCATCCGGGGCGGATGCTGACGGGCAATGAGTTCGTCAGATCTCTCACGGAACGCGCGGTCCCTTTCCGCGTCGCTCGACGGCAGTGACGCCGAAGGTGATTCCCCGGCGGGCAGGTCGTCCGGCGCTCCGGCAGACGTCATGCGGGCGCGGACCCTCATCCTCCGGAATGGCTGGAACGCCACCGCCTACCAGATTCTCAATCCGGGTTTCGATCTCTGGTTCAGCCCTGCCGGGGACGCCGTGGTGGGTTACGTGCGTCGGGCGGGAGTGCACGTCGTGGCGGGCGCGCCGATCTGCACTGTCGAGCGCCTCGTGGCGGTGCATGAAGAGTTCGTGGCCGCCAGCCGGGCGGTGGGGGCGCGCGTCTGCTATTTCGGCGCTGGACACCGCCTGGAGGAGGAAATGCAGGCTCTACGGCGCCGCTCGGTCGTTCTCCTGGGCGCCCAGCCAGTCTGGAATCCGGCGACTTTCGCCGCCACCATGCACTCGCACGCCTCGCTCCGCGCGCAACTACACAGGGCGCGCAACAAGGACATCGAAGTGGCCGAGTGGCCGGCCGAGCGCGTCCGTGCCGAGCCTGGGCTGGCCCGGGTGCTTGCCGAATGGCTGGCGACCCGAGGACTGCCACCACTGAGCTTCCTCGTGGAACCGGACACCCTGGGCCGACTCTTTGACAGACGGGTATTCGTCGCCGGTCGCGACCTGGACCGCGGTGGCGCGCCCGTGGGTTTTCTCATGGCCTCACCGGTGCCGGCGAGGGACGGCTGGCTGGTTGAGCAGATCATCCGCGGCCGTGATGCCCCCAATGGCACCAGCGAGCTTCTCGTGACCCAGGCCATGGCTGCCATGGCGGCCAGCGGCGCTCCCTATGCCACCCTCGGGCTCGCCCCCCTGTCGCGCCGCTCTGGTGTGCAGCCGAGCACGACTCCGGCCTGGCTGCGCGCAACGCTCGAGTTGGTGCGTGCCCACGGCCGCCGGTTCTACAACTTCGACGGACTGGATGCCTTCAAGGCGAAGTTGCTCCCGGAGTGCTGGGAGCCGATCTATGCCATCAGCGACGAGGATCGATTCTCGCCGCGAACGCTCTACGCGATCGCTTCTGCGTTCAGTGGCGGGTCGCCGCTCGTGCTGGTGGCCAGGGCGGTGGGACGCGCGATAGCGCAGGAAGCGCGTTGGGCGTGGGCGGAACTCGCGGACAGCGGCCGGAATCGCGTCAGACCTCCTCCAGCAGCTCCCGCTCGTAGGCCGCCAACAGGTCGGCGCGACTGATCATGCCGACGTAGGAGTCCCCGCCAGCGGTCGTGACCACCGGAATGGCGTCATACGCTCGTGCGTTCATCGTTCGCAATGCATCCCGCAGGGTCTGCTCGGGCTGCGCCGCCTCGATAGGCTCGGCGAGGTCTGCGGCGACCAGGACGCCGGCCAACTCGCCGCGGTCCATGAGCGCGGCCCGCAGATCAGGATAGTGGATCACGCCCAGTAGCACCCTGCCCTCGTCCACCACTGGCAGGTCCATCTGGCGCGCCCGCCCGGTGGCCGCCACCACCTCGGCCAGCGTGGCTTCCGGCAGCACCGTCACCGCCTCCCGGTCGAGCGCCTGGGCCACGAGGATACGCTCCATCAATGCCCTGTCGGCACCATGTGCCAGTGTCTCGTTGCGCGCCGCCAGCCAACCGTCATAGAGACCGTGCGGAGTGAGCTTGCGGGAAACCGCATATGCCAGCACCGAGACGATCATCAGCGGCAGCACGAGGCCGTAATCGTCGGTGATCTCGAAGACCATGAAGATGGCCGTTATGGGCGCCCGGTTGGCTCCGGACACCAGGCCGGCCATGCCCACGAGACCGAATGCCACCGGGTTCACCGCAACGTTGGGTAGCGCCAGTTGCAACAGCAGCCCCAACCCGGTACCCAGCGTGGCGCCAACGAGCAGCGTCGGCGTGAAGACACCGCCCGAGCCCCCCGCCCCCAGCGTGACCGCCGTCATGATGATCTTCACCAGGGTCACGAAAAGCAGAAAGTACCAGCTCAACCGGGCCAACTGGTCCATCGGGATGTGGAGGTGACCGTCCCCGGCGAGGAGTCCGCTGGCCGTCAGGGCGAGTGCGCCCACCAGCGCGCCACCCACAACCGGCCTCAACCAGGTTGGCCCCGGCAACTGGCTGAACCAGCGCGCCGACTGGAAGTAGACCCGCGAGTAGAAAGCGCCCACCGCGCCGCACGCGATTCCCAGCAACGGATAGAGCAGCACCAGCGCCCAGGACTCCACCGCGTCGTACGCCGGCACGCGCACCACCGACTCGTCGCCCAGGAAGGCGCGCGCGGTCACCGACCCGAGCACGCTGGCGATGACGACGGGGCTGAACGCGCCCACGGAGAAGGTGCCCAGCACCTCCTCGAGCGCGAAGAAGGCTCCGGCAAAGGGAGCGTTGAAGGCGCCTGAAATTCCTGCCGCGGCGCCACAACCAACGAGAATCTTCAGGTTGCGCGTGGGAAACCGGAAGAGCTTGCCCAGCACCGAGCCGAGCGCCGCTCCCAGCACGGCCACCGGGCCCTCGCTACCGGCCGAGCCGCCGGAGCCCAGGGTCACAGCAGAGGCGACGGTACGGACCGCCACCGGCCTGACCGGCACGTCGCCGCCGCGCTTGGCTACCGCCAGTTGCACGTCGGGCACGTTCTGGCCGTCCGGGATGTGCGAGTGACGCACCAGTGCCCACGCCACCCAGAGTCCGGCGGCCGTGAGCAGCGGCCTGTAGAACGCGTTCTCGAATGTGCCCAGCCGGCGCATCGGGATGACCGCGAAACCCTGGTACGCGAGATCCACCAGCCGGTAGAAACCCACCACGCCGAGCCCCACCGCAACGCCGATGACGCCGCCGAACACCATCAGCACCGCGCCTTCGTCCCACTCGTGGAAGGCAATCCGGTCGATCAACCGTCCCCACAATCGGCGTGCCGTGCTCCTCGCCACGCGCGCGCGGCCGGCGGCTTTCAGTACCACGTTCGAGCTACCGTCTCCAGTTCGTCGCGAAGTTTGAGGAAACTCTCGTAACGCTCCGCGGTGACCGGATGGTCGGGCGTGGGCACGTTGTCCTCTGCCACCGCCGCACGGACCGCGCAGCCCGGCTCAACGCGATGCGTGCAGTCGGCAAAGCGGCAGAAGCCGAGCATCGGGCGGAACTCCGGAAAGAGCTGATCCAGTTCATCGGCAGGCAGTCCCCACAGGCCCACCTCACGGAGCCCGGGCGTATCGCCGACAAAACCACCACCGGGAAGTGGGGTGAGCAGCGCACCGACCGTGGTATGCCTGCCCTTGTTCACCGACGCACTGATCTCCCCCACGCGCAGATTGAGCCCGGGGTAGAGGGCATTGATGAGCGAGGACTTGCCGACTCCGGACGGTCCGGTCAGCGCCGAGACCCGCCCTTTGAGCATGTCGTGCATCCCGGCCAATCCGAGGCCACTGCGCGCGCTGACATAATGGACCGGGTAGCCCGCGGATTCGTAGAGTCCGAAGCGCGCACGTGCCACACCCTCTCCCACCAGCTCCACCTTGTTCACCACCAGCCGAGCCGCCAGCGCATTTCCCTCGGCAATGACCAGGAAGCGGTCGATCATGCGCGGATGCGGTTCCGGCTCGGCGGCGGCAAAAACGACCACCACCTGATCCAGGTTGGCGATGACGACGCGCTCACCGTAGCCGCCACCAGGATTCCGACGGGCCAACTGCGAACGCCGCGGCAGGATCCTGCTGATCATCCAGGCGCCATCGCCTCCCTCGACGGGTTGCACGAGCACGTCGTCGCCGACAGCCAGCTTCATCCGTGTCATGCCGGCCCGGACCGTGTTCCGTCGCCTGCTGCCGTCGCTCCGCTTGCCACCGTCCACCTTCTTCAACCGACCCGCCAGGGAGGCTTCGCGGACGACATCGTTGGACGTCAGCACCCTGTAGACCCCGCCGGTACCCTCCAGAACCACTCCCCGCTCGCCCACGTCTTCGTCGCTGCCGCCTTCACCGACCTGGCTGTCGTCCCCTAACTGATCGGCCCCCGTCCGCGAACCAACTACTTCGCGCTTGCCGGTTCTTCCCGATTCGTCGAGTCCGGCTCCATCCATCAGGGCGTCTTCATTCACGGTCACGTGCCGTCCTCTGCCCGCATGGCGTCCCACCAGCGCCGTGCCGGCGCTCCGCCATAGTCCCGTCGCACGAGGGCCTCGAGGACATCCTTCGTCTGCCACAACGAGAGGCGACCGGCGGCAGCGCGAGCCTCATCTTCCGTGTCGGCAAAGACCAGATAGTCGCTCTCCAGGTGTCCTTCGACCGCCGACTGCCCAACCCTGCTCCAGCGCAGGAAGAGCAGGTAACCACCCCACGGTCGATCGCGCTCACCGGTCTCGCTGGCCAGTACCTCGACACTGTACGACATGCCGTCACTCCCTTCGAAGGCAGCCGGCCGCGCATGTACGGCCATGTACCCGCCGAGCGTGCGCTCGTCGCCGAGGGACGGATCAGGCGGGATGTGTCGGCCGGGCATGTGGCGCCTGGAGCTCGGAGATGGAGTGGATCGTGGCCTGAATGACGCCGGGGAGGCAGCATGCGCGAGGGTCGAGCAGTCACGCCTCAGCGACGACGAGATACCGTCTCCTTCAATACGCTTCCCGTAATGAACCAGAGGTTTGCCGGTCGTTCGGCCAGCCGCCGCATCAGGTAGGGATACCATTGCGTTCCGAAGGGGACGTAGACGCGTAATCTGTAGCCTTCCTGCACCAACTGTTCCTGAAGGTCACGGCGAATGCCGTAGAGCATCTGGAATTCGTACCGGTCCGTCTCGATACCCTGCTCCGCCGCGAAGCGTTTCGCTTCGTCGATCATCTTCGGATCGTGTGTGGCGATGGCCGGATAATTTCCCTCCTTCATCAGAGTCTGCATCGCCTTCACATAGCTTGCATCCACGTCTGACTTGTCGGGATAGGCCACGGTCGCGGGTTCACGATAGGCCCCCTTGCAGATACGCACACGCGCCTGGAGACGGTTGGCCCGAACCACGTCATTCTGGGTCCGGCGCAACATGCTCTGCAACACGATCCCGACGTTCGCACGGTATGCCGGGTAGAGGTGCTGCTCGAACAGGTCCAGGGTACGATCGGTGTAATCGCTGCTCTCCATGTCCAGCCGTACGAAGCTGCCGTACTCAGCAGCCTTCGACAGGATCCGATGCATGTTCTCGAGGCAGAGCGACTCATCCACGTCCAGGCCCATCGCCGTCAGCTTCAACGAAACGTTCGCATCCAACCCTTCGTCGGCGATACGATCCAGCAACGCCACATACTCGGCGGCACCAGCCCGTGCCTCGTCTGCGGTGTGAACGCTCTCGCCGAGCAGGTCGAGCGATACGGTGATCCCGTGCTCGTTCAGTGCCCTCACGGCGGGCACTGCGGCATCCACCGTCTCTCCGGCCACGAAACGACTGGCGAACCCCTTTGCCAGACGATTCCTGCGTACGAAGCGGAAGACCTGCGGTTGGCCGGAGAGGTAGAGGAGCGTCTTCCGAAGCATTGGCTTGTGGTGTGGGTGAGGATCGCCGTACTGGCCGGATGGCCCCAGGGGAGAGAGACTCGGACGGCGAGCGAGGCCGTGCTCACCGTCCGTCGGGAAGGACGCTCAGGTCAGGGTACCGCGGTGAGGGCGGCGGCGGGTAGCTCGCTCCTGATCTGGAACACCGGGAACTCCGATCCAGCGGTGAGGGGGTCGAAGAAATTCCATGTGACGAGACCGTCATCGCTCATCGGATCCAGCAGGATGAGCGCCAGCCGACCCAGCGGTTGGGTACCCGGAACGATGAAGGTGCCAGCCGGAAGCTCGCGACGACGGTTGGTCCAGCGCTCACCCTCCAGGCGCATCTCGCGATGGCCCTGGAACTCTCGCGCCGCCGGCAACACGCTGTCGATGACGAAGGCATACACCTCGCCTGTCCACGATCTTGTGAGCTGGTTCACCCGCACCCCATGCATCCGTAGCATGCGCACCACCGCCGTATCAGCGGCGGGTACGGCGAACGCTGTCGGCACATCCCAGGAATAGGTGGCCTCGAAGCTCGTGAAGGCAGGCATGAACTGCGCGCGAAAGCGACCCGTGCGCATGATTCCCTTGGGCACGCCGGCTTCGGTGCGTGTCGTGGTATCACCCGTACTCACCAGATCCTCGAACACTATCCGCTCACTGGGCGCACTGTCGGGCAGCGCGGCGCGCAGCGCGACGCCCAGTATCTGACCCTCGCCACTGGCCATAGTGCCACCCGTGACATCCTGGGAGCGCACGACGGTGAGGAATGGCACGGCGTTCTCCGCTGTCCAGGACAGGACCTCGTGCACGAAGGCGTACGTGGCCGCCACCCGTCGGTCCAGTGGATCGTGCGAGTATGCCTCGCTCAGAACCGAGACGCGGTTCCGCAGCCCATAGTAATTGCTGCCGTACCGCGGACGATGGTCGTAGGTGGTCCATGAACTCTTGACGGTGTCGGTGAGCGCACCACGGCCAAAGTTCCCGTAGTCGAAGCTGGGGAAGCCGGTGCGCTCGAGCATCCGCGCCCGCACCTGCTTCAGCAATACCTGACTGGTGTACGCTCCCAATGGCGAAGCCGGGTGGAGGGATGGCGAGTAGGTGAGCGCGTAGCCGTGGTAGCTGCCGTTGGTGGTGTGCAGATCCATGAACAGGTGAGGATCCCACAGGTTGAACATGGCCAGCGAAGCGCGTGTCTCCGGTGCCTCGGCCTTGATGTAATCACGGTTCAGGTCGTAACCCTGACCGTTGGGCCGCTGCCCCACCTGCTCCGGGCCATTCTGCGCTCCCCGTTGCCTCTCCTGCGGACCCCACTTCTCGTTGCCGTCGGCGTTGTATATCGGCACGGCAATGATCACCAGCGAGTCCAGCAGATTGGGCGCCGGGTTCAGGAGGAGGTCACGCAGGAACATCTGCAGCGCCTCCTTGCCCTCCACCTCACCGCCGTGGATGTTGCCCTGCACGTAGACGATCGGCCGGTTCAGCGCCCGCGCCTGCTCGGGCGTGCTGACGAGTGGCCGGGACGCTATCACGTAGGGGATCTCACGCCCCTCGCTGGTGCGGCCGATGGAGCCACGCGTCATGACCGCCCCGCGCGCCTGGAGCGAATCCAGGAATGCCATGACGTCGGCATAGCTGGACGTCTCCTGGTAATTCGTGCGCTCGGCGCGAGTGAGCGGCACGCCCTGCGGAATCGGGCGCGAGTGTCCACCCGGTGGGGCGACGATCTCGGATATGCTCCCTGGCACCGTCCTGCACCCGGCGAGCGCGGCTGCGGCTAGCACCACCAGGGCGCCGGTTCGCGTGATACGACGAGCGCTCACAGATTCTCCTTGATGAACTTCGTGAACATGCCATAGAGGTGGAACGACGTGTTTCCACCGGATATGGAGTGGGTGCGATTGGGGTAGAGGAGCATGTAGAACGGCTTACCCAACGCCTCGAGTCGGTCGATCATCTGGAACGTGTTCTGGACGTGCACATTGTCGTCGCCCGTACCGTGGACGAGGAGGAGTTGAGCGGTCAGGCCTTCCATGTTGTTCTGGGGCGAGGCCAGGCGATACCCCTCCTCGTTGTACTGCGGCAGCCACATGAACCGTTCGGTGTATATCGTGTCGTACAGCCGCCAATCGGTAACCGGGGCAACGCTCAGTCCCGCACGGAATACGCTGCCCCCGCGGCCGGTGGTCATGAGCGTCATGTAGCCGCCAAAACTCCAGCCCCATATACCGATTCGCGTTCGATCCACCCACGTACGTGTCCCCAGCCACCTCGCGGCATCTATCTGGTCCTGGGATTCCTTGACCCCGAGTTGGTACTGCGTGGTCTTCCGGAAGTCGCGGCCACGCCAGGCGGCACCGCGGTTGTCCACGCTCACCACCACATAGCCATCCTGGGCGAGCGACTGGTGCCAGAGATAGCGTGTCCCACCCCAGGAATCGTTCACCGTCGGGGATGCTGGACCGCCGTAAGTGTACATCAGGACCGGATAGCGACGCGTGCTGTCGAAGTCCGCCGGCACTATGCGGTAGGCATCGAGCAGTGTGCCATCGGGCATGGGCAGCTTGAAGAACTCGGGCGGCCTGATGGACAGCGCGGCGATCGTGGCGGCCAGGCGAGCATTGTCCTGCAGCACCCGTGTCCGCCGCATCGCCGGCAACTCATAGAGCACCGCGGTGGTGGGGGTCGCAGCCGTGGTGTGGAAATCAACCAGCCAGCGCGCTCCCGGACCGATGCGCGCGTCGTGCGTGCCATGCTCCCGCGTCACCCGCTCCCACCGTTTGCCGTCCAGCGAAGCGCGGTATAGCTGTCGCTGGGTAGGATCCGGAGCGGCGGCGTTCACATACACCTGGCCCCGTTGTTCGTCCACTCCGGCCACTCCCAGTACGTCCATCCCATCGCGCGTGAGCTGGCGTACCAGCGCTCCGCTACGGTCGTGCAGGTAGAGTTGACGCCAGCCACTCCGGTCGCTGAGGTAGAGAAAACGCTTCCCGCCTTCCAGCCATATCACGTCGTTCACGTCCACGTACGCCGAATCGCGGTCGGTCATGACTATCCGACCACGGCCGCTGGCCGCGCTGAGTACCATCAGGTCCATCCGGTCCTGGCGTCGCGGCAGCCGCTGCAGCCAGAGGCTATCCGCCGACAGCCAGTCCATACGCGCCAGGTACTGGCCGGTGTCACCTCCCACTTCCATCCACTGCGTGCTGCCCCCGGTCGCCGCGATCACGCCTATCTTCACGCGGGAATTGGGAGTGCCAACCTTGGGATAGCGAAGCGTCTCCACGGTAGGGTACAGCGGTAGCTCGTCGATCATCGGGAAGGCGGCGATCTCCGACTGATCGAAACGCCAGTAGGCGAGTCGCCTGGAATCCGGGCTCCAGCGAAACGCGTCCCGGATACCCAGTTCCTCCTCGTACACCCAGTCGGTGGTACCATTGATGATGTTCGGGCTGCCATCGCTGGTGAGTTTCGTGCTGCGGCCGCTGGCGATGTCGGTAACCCAGAGGTTGTTCCCCTTCACGAACGCCACCTGACGGCTGTCGGGGGAGAACTTGGCGAACATCTGCAGGTCGGGGTCCTTCACGCGCTCGATGACGTAGCCCGGCAGCTCACCCGGGCGATCTGCCGACCGCGCCAGTGACGGCTGGGTCACCGTATCCGGACGGGGCGCCGGAGGCGGTCCGCTGACGATCGGCGTGACGCGCCTGGCGGCGAGATCCAGGAGGTAGTAGACGCCACGACTGTTGGTGCGCCAGACAGGCACCGAGTTGGCAAATAGCAGCGCTTTCTGCTCATCGGGCGAGAGAGTGATCTCCTCGACCGGGATGCGAGTGCCGGCCGCATCAACGAGTGTGGCGGCGTCGGCGAGTACTGTCTCCGCGCCAGTCACCAGATCCACCCGCACGATGTCCACGCCGCCAGCGGAAGCGGGACGCATGTCCAGGTACGAGCGACCGTCCTTCATCCAGACGACAGCCGGCATCGGCGCACTGGTGAAGTCAGGCGTCCGGAACATCCTCTCGACGGTGATGCGATCGGGAGCAGACGTGGTGGCGGGCTGTGCGATCGCTGGCCGGGCGGCTGTCGCCGGAAGCATTGCGGCAACGAGCAACCACAGAGCAATTGAGGAACGATGAGCGTGACACATCGTCGTGCGGGATGAGGATGGCGAATAGTACGTGAGACAGGCTTCGCTCAGCGAGCGGGCCGCGATGTGGTCACCTCCGTACCACCAACAATCCTACCTTCCCACCGAACCCGTCGTCCACCGCCGTCAGGCCAGGGGGTGAGCGCCACGGGCCGTCGTCGGTGCGCAGGTTCACACGATGCACGCCGGCGGGGAGCGCCAGCGTCACCGCCCACCGGCCGGCCGCATCGCGCTCCAGCGACACCGGCAACCAGTCCGTGAAGTCACCCATGACCTGCGCCGAGTTCGCGCCGGGAAGGGTGAACCGGAGCGTGACGCGACCCTCGCCACCCTCCTCCACGAGCAGCGACTCGGCGTTGGACGATGGGGTCGGCGCGCCCCCGGGGGCGGGAACGGTCGCATCCTGCCATCCTTCCGTACGCCCGAGATTCCTGGGAAGGAGCACCCGGGGCAGTTCGTCGCGGGCCGGTCGTCGCAGCGCCCAACGCAGGCCAACGCTCGCGTAGCCGCCACCGATCGCGCTCGTCGTCGGATCGGCGAGGAAATTGCCAGCCGCGGCCACCACAGCCAGTCGCGGCATCACCCACAGCGCGGCATCGGCCGATAGCCAGCCACGTTCGGCGCCACTACCGAGTGCCCGGTCGCCGCTGCGCACGCCACCGTCAAGACCCAACTCTGCTCGAGCGGCGGTCCAGCGAATGGCCGCGCTCGCTTCGGAGTACCGTACCGCGCCGACCTCCGTGGCGCGAACCAGTCCCGTGGCCCGCAACGATCCGTCACCTCCAACCGCGCGACGCAGCCAGCCGCCCAACTCGAAGGTGGTCATGCCGGCGCCCAGTCCTCCACCAAGAGCGCTCCAGCCCAGCCCCGCGCCAGCCCAGAACCCGCCGCCCGGCATCACGGCATGGAGACGGCCGTTTACCTGGATCAGGCCGGTACTGCCGATCGACTGGTGGTAGCCCAGTGAGCCGCTACTGGCAATCTCACCGCGAAAGATGCCACGAGCGGGCGAGAACAGGCCCCCCATCAGGGCACCCTGGCTGTTGATGTTGCCGCTCTCGAACCTGGCGAGCGATCCACGGGCCACCAGCACGGCGTTGGGCGCGTCAAGGCGGATCGATGGAGCCAGGTCGAGCACGCCCGAAGGCAGATAGCCGTCGTAGTGGATGCGCGATGCGCCGACGTCCACTACGGCGGCAAGGCCGCCTGTCGTCCCCGATTGGGCCTGCAACAGAGTGAGGGCGGTGCTCGACAACAGCACCGCCCCGACAATGGTCAGAGGCCAGCGGATGGCCCCGGTCACCCGTCGTCGTCTCCGATATTCACAACCTCAGTCGGGTAGGCGGCCACCCACCTTGGCCGGCGCTACGGCTTTCGGGGTGGCCGCGGCTTGCCGCCGGCCGCAGCGTTCAGACTGGAGGGGACGCCAGGCGAATGAAGCAAGCCGTCGGCCGTGATCTTCTCAAGCCCCGCTGCCCGGACGGAGGCTGCCACGGCCGGCAGGGCGCCAATGCCGATATCCCGTTCGACGTCGCGCTGGTAGGCCAGCAACACGGCGTCCTGCGCCCTCGCCAACGCGATCACGGTTCGCGCCGCGGTGTCGGCGGGAACACCGATCGCCACGAGGTCGGTCAACACGCTGAGAGGCACGGTCAGCGAGCCGGAGGAGCGGGCCCTGCCGAGCGCCACCAACGTCGCCGGTGGCACGTCGGCCTGCAACGCGCTTGCGCCGGCGGCCAGTTCAGTGCCATCGGCCCGACTGCCGAGGGCTTCCCTGGCCGATCCCAGCGCGACACGCAACCGCCTCACCGCGGCCACGATATCGGCGTCCGAAACGGCGCGGCCAAGGGCGCGCTTGCCGGCGCCTTCCAGGGCGCGATCCACCAGCGGCGCCACCGGCAGCCCGGCTCTCCGCGCCGAGTCCACCTCGGCCAGAACGGCGTTCCGCGTGGGAGCATCCAGCCGGCTGGCCAGTCGCGACTCCGGAGTGGCTACCGGCTGGGCGTCGGCCGCGCTGACGCTGGGTGCGGCGATCACCGCCGCGGCCACCAGGAGAAGGACGCGTGAGAGGTTCCTGCGAGGAATGCTCATGATCGGCGCTCCGTCACCGTGACAACCGAGTTGGGTGTGCCGAAATCGTCGCCCGGTGCTCGGGGTGCCGAGGGATCCGGCACCCAGCGCTCATCGTCGACCACGAACGCGTACCTGTGTCGACCAGCCGACAACGGGACCTGTACCGACCAGACCCGTCCGGACGCCGCCGCGCGCATCGGTGTCGCGTCTGCCTGCCAGTCGTTGAAGTCGCCCACCAGTGCTACCGTCCGGGCATCCGGCGCGACGAGAACGAACTGTATCACCTGAACCGAGTCCGCCACTGGCGCCGCCGCTGCCACGGGCGAAGCGGCCGCCGCCGGAGCCGAGGTTGCCTGGACCGTGTCGGTCCCGGACCGCAAGGCAACGAGGAGCAGCGCAGCCAACCCCGACGCGAACGCCAGACCGCCCAGTGGACTGAGTTGCACCAGCCGGGGTCGACTCAGCCAGCGCCAGGCCCGAGCCACCGCTGACGTCGGCCCGTGCCGCGCGGCCAACCGGCCAGCGGCACCGGGACGCGCCGCGAACGAGACGTCGCGCTCCGGGCGCGGCTCAGCCGCCACCAGCGCCATCACCCGACCGTCCAGCTCCGGACCCAGCTCCACCGGCCGCCGCAGTTCGCCGGCCACGGCCACCAATAGCGGATCCAGTGGCGTATCGTCCGCCCCCGAACCACCGACCCCGGAGTCGTTGCCATCACCCTCCGGCACGTCGTCGTACACTTCCTCCTGCCCCATGGGCTCGAACACGCTCCACCTCGTTCTGGTCGTTCGGGAGTCCTGGTAACCGTGTGCATCGTCAGTCATACGTGCTCCACCTCCCGAAGCATCTCGCGCAACCGTTCACACGCTCGCTTCACGCGCATCTTGAGGGCGGAAACTCCCACACCAGTAAGTTCCGCCATCTCGTCGTAGTTCAGCTCCTCGACATGCTTGAGGAGGAATGCCTCCCGCTGTCGTCCATCCAGCCGGTTCAGGGCGTGCTCGATCTCCTCGCGCCACGCCCCGCGCTCGGCGGGATGATCCTCGCTCGCGTTGCCGATGGCCACCGGGTCGTGGACGAACGTCCGCTCCCGCCGCCCCCGCCGGCTGCCGTGGGTACGGCAGCGGTTGACGAGAATGCGATACAGCCAGGCACCGAACCGCTCCGGATCCTCACACCGCCCCAGTGCCCGGTAGGCGCGCACGAAAGTATCCTGAAGCGCTTCCTCGGCATCCTCCTCGGCACCCAACATGTGGACCGCGAAGCGGCTGTATCGCTCCCGATAACGGCCGACGAGCAGCGCGTAGGCGCCTGTATCGCCATCCAGAACCTGCTGAACGAGAACCGCGTCGGAGAGTTCCACGCTGAGATTGACCCCCTGAGCGCGGGGAGCGTCACAGGCAGTCGGATGCTGTCGAAACAGCGACTTCCCGACCCGCGGCACGCCACTACCCGCCCTGCCGGGTACGGAAAGAGGGTTCGCTCCCCCGGGTGAGGTCGGGATGGAAGCGTGCCCCCGAATGGGCCATCCGCTCCAGCAGCGGGGCAGGTGAGAATCGACGCGGAAAGCGGGCGTCCAGTTCTTCCAGCCTGCGAACCACCTCAGCCGCGCCCACCGCGTCGATGTATCGGAACGGGCCACCGCGGAACGGCGGAAAGCCGATGCCGAAAACCGCACCCACATCGCCGTCACGCGGGGAACGAAGGATTCCCTCCTCCAGGCAACGCACTGCCTCATTCACCAGCGCGAGCACCAGTCGCCGCTGCATCTCTTCCACCGGATAGGTGGCCCGCTGGGCCCCTGTGGGCAGGAGCTCGTAGACGCTCGGATCCACCTCGCCCTTCCTGGCCCTGGCGTCATAGCGATAAAAACCGGACTTCCCCTTGCGCCCGGTTCGGCCGGCAGCCAGCACCTTCTCCAGCGACCGGGAGCGCGGCATCCGCTCGCCGAACGCCTCTCCCAGCACCGCGGCCACCTTGCCGGCGACGTCCAGCCCAACATCGTCGAGCAACTTGATCGGGCCCGACGGAAAACCGAAATCCACCATCGCCGCATCCAGAGCCACGATGTCGGCCCCGTCATCCAGCAGGAAACCCGCCTCGTTCATGTAGACGGCGAGCGTGCGGGTGGTATAGAAGCCCGGACCGTCATTGACGACTATGACGGTCTTTCCCAGTTTCTTGCCGTACGCTACCGCCGTCACGGTGGCGGCGACACCAGTACGCGGGGTCACGATCACTTCGAGCAGCGGCATCCTGGGGACGGGCGAGAAGAAGTGCATCCCCAGCACCTGCTCCGGCCGCTGGGATGCAGTGGCCAGCTCACCGATCGGAATGGTGCTCGTGTTGGAGGCGTAGATGGCGTCGGCAGGGAGCTTCGACTCTGCCTCGCGCAGGACCTGCTGCTTGACGGCGACGTCCTCGAATACGGCCTCTATGCACAGGTCCGCGTTGGCGAACCCGCTGTAGTCCATGGTACCGCCGACGAGTGAGCGCAGGTCGTCGAACTCATGCTTCGTGATGCGACGTTTTTCCAGCCGCTCGGCAAAGACGTCGCGGGCCGCAGCCAGGCCCCGCCCCACCTGTGCCGCATCCGTGTCCTTCAGGCGCACGAGGGTACCCTGCAGTGCCGCCACGGCAGCGATCCCGGCGCCCATGAAACCAGCGCCGAGTACTGCCAGCTTGTCCACCGGAAGCGGCTCCGGTGCGTCGCCGTCCACGCCTGGATCCTTCTTCAGTTCGTTGGAGGCGAAGAAGAGGAAGGTGAGCTCGCGCGCGACCGGGCTCACCACCAGTTCGCCAAAGCGACGAGCTTCCTCCCGGAAGCCGTGCTCGTCCCCCTGGTCATAGCCGGCAGCGATCACGTCGAGCGCGGCGAGCGGCGCTGGATAGTGCCCTCGCGTCCGCGCCAGTGTCTGCTCGCGGGCCTTCTTCAGTACCACGCCACGACCGATCGGGTTGTCGTCGAGCGCGAAGTCGACGAGTCCGCGCCTGCGCGTGGACGAGGTGCCGCGCTTCTCATCGGCCAGTTCGAGCGCGCGCGTGACCGCGATATCGAGCAGGATCGCCGGATGCACCAACTCGTCCACGAGACCGATCGCGAGTGCCTTTCGCGGGTAGACGTTCTTCCCCGTCAGGATCATGTCGAGAGAGGCCCGCAGACCCACCAACTGCGGCAGGCGCTGCGTGCCGCCGGCGCCCGGAATCAGGCCGAGCTTGACCTCCGGGAAACCGAGGATCGTCCTGGGGTGGTCGGTGATGATGCGATAGCCACAGGCGAGAGCTGTCTCCAGGCCACCGCCCAGGCAGGCACCGTGAATGGCGGCCACCACCGGCATCCGGAGCGACTCCAACCTGTCCAGCAGCAATTGGCCGTCGCGACTCAACCGCTCGGCGTCCGTGGACGTGCGGATCGTGGCCAGTTCACCCACGTCGGCGCCGGCGATCCAGCTATCGGGCTTGCCACTGCGCAATACCACTCCCCGAACGGACTCGTCGTTCGTCAGCAACTCGAACAGTGCGGCAAAGTCCTCGCGCACCGCCCGGCCCAACACGTTCACCGCCTCGCCGGGCACATCGAGGGTGACCACGGCTATGCCATCCGGCCGGATCTCCAGGCTGTGGGTAGACATCAGCTCGCCCTCTCCACGACCATCGCGAAGCCCATCCCGCCCGCCGCGCAGACGGTCATCAGGCCAAACTGGCCATCGCGCCGCCGGAGTTCGTTGACGAGCGTGGTGGTTATGCGCGCACCTGTTGCGCCAAAAGGATGTCCGATGGCTATCGAGCCGCCCATGACGTTGAGCCGGGCCCGATCCACCACCCCCACGGGCTTGCTGAAGCCAGCTCGCTCCGCCCATTCGCGGCTCTCGAAACCCTGCAGGTTGGAGAGCACCTGGGCGGCGAACGCCTCGTGCATCTCCACGAGATCCATGTCTTCCAGCGTGAGGCCGGCGCGTTGCAGCGCTACCGGTGCGGCGAGAACCGGCGCCTGCAGTAGCTGCTCTCCGGGGTCGAGCGCAGCGTAGGCATACCCCCGGATGAATGCCAGCGGCTCGTAGCCCAGTATCCGTGCACGATCCTCACTCATCAGGAGCACTGCTGCACTACCATCCGTGAGTGGTGACGAGTTGCCGGCGGTGACCGAGCCGTACAGCCTGTCGAACACCGGCTTCAGCGCCGCCAACTGTTCCAGGCTCGTGGACTCGCGGATACCATTGTCGGCCACCATTGCCGTGGTCAGGTCCGGTGGCAGCCAGACCGGCATCTCCTCAGCGGTGAGGCGGCCGTCAGCGGTACCGGCGGCAGCCAGCCGGTGCGAGCGTAGCGCCAGTTGGTCCTGCTCCTCTCGCGTGACGTGGTTGATCTTGGCCATCTTCTCCGCCGACTCGCCCATCGACTCTCCGGTGGACGGCTCGGCGATCGCCGGCGTGAGCGGTGCGAGGTCGCGCGGCCTGAGCCCTGAGAGCGCCTTCACGCGGCCTCCGAGTGACTTCGCCCGGCTGGCGGCAACGAGTGCCTCGGCCATCCGCCGGGAGTGCAGCACGGGCACGTTGGAGAGCGACTCGGCGCCGCCAGCTATCACCACGTCCAGATTGCCCAGCGCGATCTGGTCTGCGGCATCGGTGATCGCCTGGTTGGCGGAGGCGCAGGCGCGGCTCACGGAGAACGCCTGCACGCCCTTGGGCAGCATGGGCAGCAGCGACACCTCGCGCGCGATGTTCGGCGCCAGTACGTTCGGTATCACCGTGCCAAAGATGAGCGCCTGCACCTCTCGCCCATCCAGGCTGGTTCGCTGCAGCAGTTCGGCCACCGCCAGTTTACCCAGCTCGATGGCGGTGAACTTGCGCAGCACGGTGCCGGCCTTGGCGAATGGCGTGCGCACCCCGGCCACTATGGCTACACGGTGGTTTGATTGAGACAGGACCATTCTGAAAGATAGCTATCAGGAGCGAGCTGCGTGCGGCACCAGGCAGGCGGCCCCGCCCCTGGAGGCAGTCACGCCCAACGATCACTCGCGGGACACAATGGAACGCCATCACGCGCTCGAACGGCTCGGCAGCACCCGGTTCGACCTTCTCGTCATAGGCGGAGGGATCACCGGCGCAGGGGTGGCCCGCGACGCCGCGCTACGCGGGCTGAAGGTGGCCCTGGTGGAGAAACTGGACTTCGCCAGCGGTACCTCCAGCCGGTCTTCGCGACTGATCCACGGCGGCGTGCGCTATCTGGAGTATGGACAGTTCGGCATGGTGCGGGAGTCGAGCCGCGAACGCAAACTGCTCCTCGAGCTGGCTCCCCACCTGGTCCGCCCGCTGGCCTTCACCTGGCCGGTGTACCGTGGTGACAGACTGCCCCGCTGGAAGGTGGGCGCCGGGCTCTGGCTCTACGACATGCTGGCTCACTTCGAGAATGTCGGTCGGCACAGCAGGCTGGGCGCGCAGGGCGTGCTGGAAGCCGAGCCGGCACTGGCCGGGACAGACCTCCGGGGTGGAGCGCGCTACTGGGACGCCGCGACCGACGACGTACGCCTGACAGTCAGCAACATACTCGGCGCGATCGACGTCGACGCGACGGTGCTCAACCACTGCGAGGTGCGCGAACTCCTCCACGGAACCGGACGTGTCACCGGTGCTCTCGTGGTCGACACACTCACCGGCGACGAGCGACAGGTTAGCGCCGACGTCGTGGTGAATGCCACGGGTCCGTGGTCCGACAGCTTGCGCGGACTTGATGACGGGCTTCAACACGCCGCCGTGCGCGGTACCAAGGGCGTCCACCTGCTGTTACCACGCGATCGGGTGGAAAACCGGGAGGCTGTGACCCTGCTCTCCCCGTTGGACGGGCGCGTGATGTTCGTTCTTCCGGCAGGGGCGTTCACCCTCGTGGGCACCACCGACACGCGCACGTCGATGACGCCGGACAGGGTTCGCGCGACGACGGAGGACGTGGACTACCTGTTACGCTCCGTGAACGCCAGGTTCCCGGCCGCCGGTCTCACGCCAGCCGACGTCGTGAGCGCCTGGGCCGGATTGCGGCCACTCGTCGCTGCAGGGCAGGAGGGCGGTGCCGGCTCCGAGGGCAGGGCGTCACGTGAGCATGCGATCACCTGGAGCGACAGCCAACTGCTCAGCGTCACCGGCGGCAAGCTCACCACCTACCGGGCGATGGCCGAAGAGGTGGTGGACCTGGCCGTTCGCCGCCTCCACAGGCGAGCGGCCCCATCCGCGTCGGGACGACGTCCCCTGCCCGGTGGTGAGGTTCGCGACGTGGCGGGAGAGATCGCGCAGGCTGCCGCCGTTACCGGGAACCCGGCGGTGGGCGAGCATCTCGTGCACAGCCACGGCGCGCGCTGGCGGCGGGTCTGGGATCTCACGGACCTGGACCGCTCGCTGGGCGAGCTACTCGACCCCGAGCTTCCCTACATCGCTGCGGAAGTGGTGCACGCTGCCACGCGCGAGCTGGCATGCACGCCGGCGGATGTCCTCATCCGTCGTTTCCCGCTCGCCTACGAGACGCGCGACCATGGCCGCGAAGTGGCGCCACTGGTGGCGCAGTTGATGTCGCCGCACGTGAAACGGACCGCCGAGGCATTGCTGGCCGGCTACGACGACGAGGTGGACCGGATCTTCACGGTGGAACAGGCGGAGCCGGACGGGAACTCGCCCGGTGACAGCGAGATCGCGGCGAGGGTGACCGGCTAGCCCTCGCGTCAGCGCGGGTGGGCATGGTAGGCGAAGGTGGTCCATTCGCTGGACCTGGCCTGCGTTGAGTCCTCCACCCAGGCCCCGAGCCAGTCAGGCGAACCCGCTCGCCAGCCAGCTACCGCGCCACCTCGACGCTCGACCTCACAAGTTACTCGGCAGGCAGTTGGTGCACCGTGGTCAGTTCTGCCAGCCGCAGCCGACGAACCATCGTGGGAAGCCTGAGGATCACCTCGTCGCCGATCTGCTTGCCGATCAGCGCACGACCGATGGGCGACGACATCGTTACCTGTCCCTCCTCGAATTCCTCGGCGTCACCGAAGACGAGGTTGTAGGTCTCCCTCTCGCCGCTCCGCTGGTCCTCGACCACCACGCGTGACCCCAGGCCCACGCTATCCGTCGGTATCTGCGCCAGGTCCACCTGCGCCAGCTTGCTCAGTCGCTCATGAAGCTGCCCCAGCCGAGCCTGGACGAACTGCTGCCGCTCCAGTGCCGCCTTGTACTCGCTGTTCTCCTTCAGGTCGCCCATCTCGACGGCCCGACGGATCTCGCTCGGCAGCGTGACATTGAGTTCGTACTGAAGCCGGGCGGCTTCAGCACCAAGCTTTGCCTTGAGTTTCTCGAGCATGACCGTGAGGAGCCAGGATAAACATGGGGCGCCCGGCCTCTGCATGAGATGCCGGGCGCCACGAGTTGGTCCGCGATAGTGTAGCCACCGTGCCTCACGTGCGCAATTCTGAAAGCCGAAAGCACCGCTGCCAGCCTCGGGCAGAGACCGTTCCGTTGCGATCCGGACGGCCGGGAAAGTGCTGGATACACGCATGATCGTGCTCTCGCCGCCCGACCCTGCTCAACGATCCATCCGACTCTCGGCTCATGTCGTGCATCAGGTCGGTGCCATTCCTGGCGCTCCGCGAGTGGCGAGTGATTCCCGGCACCCACGGCGGATCCCCTCCCATGGCGCTTCATCACGACACAATCATCACGACCGAGGATCTCTGATGCATCTCGAACGCGTGGATCCAGACAATCTTCCGTCGCTGCACGACGACGAAGCCACTGTGACCGGCAAGGTGCCTGGCAGCCGGAAACTGCGGGAGAGGTTCGACGAGCTTCACGACCGGCTGGCGAAGCTGCAGCGAGTGTTCTACGCCGACGGCCGCCACGCCCTGCTCGTCGTCTTTCAGGGCCGGGATGCCTCGGGCAAGGACGGCACCATTCGCAACGTCTGCGGTGCCTTCAACCCGCAGGGCTGTCGCGTGACCAGTTTCGGCGTACCGTCTACCCACGAACTCGCCCACGACTTCCTCTGGCGCATCCACAACGCCGTGCCGCCGCGCGCCATGATAGGAGTCTTCAACCGATCGCATTACGAGGACGTGCTAGCCGTCCGTGTCCATGAGCTCGTTCCCGAAGCCATCTGGTCCGGGCGCTATCAGCAGATCAATGCGTTCGAGGCGGGCCTGGTCGCCAATGACGTGATCATCCGCAAGTTCTTCCTCCATGTCTCTTCTGACGAGCAGCGGGAACGGCTGCAGGAGCGGCTCACCAATCCGGAAAGAAACTGGAAGTTCCGCGCGGGTGACCTGGATGACCGCGCGAGGTGGGATGAGTATACAGACGCCTATCGCGAGATTCTCGGCAGGTGCTCCACGATGGACGCGCCCTGGTTCGTCGTGCCTGCTGACGACAAGCGGGTGCGCGACTACCTGGTGGCGCGAGAACTGGTGGACACCCTGGAGTCGCTCGACCTCCGTTACCCCGAAGCGGCACCGGACATCATGCGTTATGCCTCCCTCGTCGATTGACCACCTTGCCCGCTGATTCGCTGCCCTCGTCGACCATCCTCGTGACAGGAGGCGCTGGCTTCATCGGCAGCGCTTTCGTGCGCATGCTCGTGCACCGCACGGAGGCGACGGTGGTGACCGTGGACAAGCTGACCTACGCCGGCAACCTCGATTCCCTGGCACCCGTGGCCACCAGTCCTCGCCATCGGTTTGAGCGCGTGGACATCTGCGACGAGGGCGCACTGCGACAGTTGTTCGACCAGTATCACCCGGCCGCCGTCGTGCACCTGGCGGCGGAATCACACGTCGACAGGTCCATAGACGGACCGGCGGAGTTCGTCAACACCAACGTCGTGGGCACCTTCACCCTGCTCGAGACGGCGCGCCACTACTGGCAGGCACTCCCGGCGGCCGAACGCGCGGACTTCCGCTTCCTCAATGTCTCAACCGACGAGGTGTTCGGATCGCTCGGTCCGGAGGGGCATTTTCGCGAGGATACACCCTATCAGCCCAACTCCCCCTACGCGGCCAGCAAGGCAGGTTCGGACCATCTCGTGCGGGCCTGGCACCGCACTTACGGCCTGCCCATCCTCACGACGAACTGTTCCAACAACTACGGCCCGTACCAGTTTCCGGAGAAGCTGATACCGCTCATGATCCTCAACGCGCTGGAAGGCAAGCGGCTACCGGTGTACGGTATTGGCGAGAACGTACGAGACTGGCTCTTCGTGGACGACCATGCAGCGGCGCTCTGGAAGGTGCTTCATCACGGCCGACCGGGTGAGACATACTGCGTGGGAGGCAACAGCGAGCGTCGGAATGTGGATGTGGTGCGGGCCGTCTGTGACACACTGGACGAACTGCTTCCCGACCCCGAGGGCCCGCGTGAACGGCTCATTCACTTCGTGAAGGACCGTCCAGGTCACGACGGCCGCTACGCCATTGATGCCGGCAGGATCGAACGCGAACTCGGCTGGACGCCGACACACGACTTCGAGAGCGGGCTGCGGCATACCGTGCAGTGGTACCTGGACAATCGTGATTGGTGGGAACGAGTCCGGTCCGGCGCATATCGTGGCGAGCGGCTCGGGCTAGGTACGGCAGCCATGGCCGCTGCTGGGCTGAAGACAACATCATGAGCGGTCGCAAGGGAATCATCCTCGCCGGCGGTTCCGGCACGCGCCTCCATCCGCTCACCCTGGTGGTCTCCAAGCAGCTCCTGCCGGTCTACGACAAGCCCATGATCTATTATCCGCTCAGCGTGCTCATGCTGGCCGGCATCCGCGACATCCTGGTCATCTCAACCCCCTCCGACCTGCCGCGCTTCGAGCAACTGCTCGGCGACGGCTCCGCCTGGGGAATGTCATTCTCGTACCTGGTGCAGCCGGAGCCCGAAGGGCTGGCCCAGGCATTCGTGATCGGGCGCGACTTCGTTGGCGACGATGCAGTGACGCTCATACTCGGGGACAACATCTTCCACGGCCACGGGCTCACCGAGAAGCTGCAGCAGGCCGCTCGGCGCGCCGGCGACGCGACCATCTTTGGCTACAGAGTGCGAAATCCGGAACGCTACGGCGTCGCCGAGATGGACAGTGAGGGGCGAGTGATCGGGATCGAGGAGAAGCCGACGCGCCCGAAGTCTCCCTACGCCGTGACCGGTCTCTACTTCTATGACAACGATGTCCTCGATATTGCCCGCGACCTGTCCCGGTCCACGCGAGGCGAGTACGAGATCACCGACGTGAACGTGGAGTATCTGCGCCAGGGGCGACTACACATGTCTCTGCTGGGACGCGGCATGGCGTGGCTGGACACAGGTACGCACGACTCGCTTCAGCAGGCAGGTGCATTCATCGAGGCGCTGGAGAAGCGACAGGGGCTGAAGGTGGCCTGTCCCGAGGAAATAGCTCACCATATGGGCTTCATAGACGACGAGCAGCTTCGCGCCGTCGCCGAGCCGCTCGCCCGGAACGCCTATGGTCAGTACCTATTGGGCCTGCTGAACGGCGCTCACCGATGAAGCTCACCAGCCCGGCTGACGAACCGGACATCCAGCGGTGACTGCTGGTTGAGAAGGACGGGGCTCCAGGTGCCACGCAACCGTGGCCGGGAGACAGCTACTCAGCGGAGCACGCGCTCGCTCCCCGATTCCTCGACGTCCTCCGACGCCGCCGCCGCGGTCTGTTCGTGATATGCCTCCAGCACCGCGGCTGCCGCCTCCCTGGGATCGTCCGTGAGGAGCATCAGGTCCAGGTCGCCCGGGCTGATCTTTCGCTCGACGACGAGCCGCGTCTGCAGCCAGCGCACCAACCCCGCCCAGTAGTGACGTCCGAAGAGGATTACCGGGAACCTGTAGATCTTTCCCGTCTGGATCAGGGTCAGCGCCTCGAACAGCTCGTCCAGCGTCCCGAAGCCACCGGGAAAGATGATGAAGCCGACCGAATACTTGATGAACATCGTCTTCCGCACCATGAAGTAGCGGAAGTTGATGAGTGTGTCGACGTAAGGGTTGGCCCCCTGTTCGAACGGCAACTCGATGTTGCAGCCGATGCTGGGCGCGCCGGCCATGCGGGCGCCCTTGTTGGCCGCCTCCATGATCCCCGGACCGGCGCCGGTGATGATCGAGAACCCTTCCTCACCAAGCAGTCGTGCAGTTTCCTGCGCCGCCTGGTAACTGGGGTCTTCCGGCCCGGTACGGGCCGAGCCGAATATGGAGACTCCCTTCTCCACGCTCGCGAGGATGTCGAAACCCTCTATGAACTCGCCGGTTATGCGCAGCACACGCCAGGGATCGGTGCGCGTGAAGTCCGTGCGCGGGCCGGGCTGCTGGAGCAGCTTCTCGTCCTCCGTCACTGGCGGAAGACGGAGATCGGTGTCGACGAGCGCCCTGACAGGCGCGCGAAGCGGTGGCCTCTGCGACGGTGGCGTACGGCCAGCCTTCAGGTGCCCTTCCTCAGTTCGCTCCTGCAGGAATTCTCTCGCCTGTTTCTCGGCCTTCGCGCGCACCTTGGGAGTGGCCCTCTTCCCGCCGGCCGTGCGCAACGTGTCGCCTTGCCGATCGGGCAGCTTGCCGCTCCTGCTCTTGCCCTCGCTCCCGCTCGCCAGTTCGTCACTGGGGAGCGGTGGCGTCACGCTCCGCGGCAATGGACGCTTCTTCCCGACGTCGCCCTTGGTACCAACGGCAGACGCCCGGGCGGATGGCGTCGTGGCTCTCGACCTCTTGCCCGGAGCCACGGACTTGCCGGCACCTGGAGCCGACGATCCAGCCGCAGTCGATTTCTTCGTCGCCCGCTTCGTCGATTTCCTGGTCGATTTCCCGGCCGTCGCCAACTCCGGCTCTGCCGCCGATTTTCCCGCCGACGCCTGCCTGACATGCACTGGCGCGGGAGCCTTCTCCCGGGCAGTGTCCGCATTGGAGGATGACGCCTCTGCAGACTTCCTTGCGTTCGGGGTGCGTTTGGATGCCATCTGATCGGAGTAGGGCGACGAGCGATGCGCCGGTCGGACGCACGGGAATGGCGTGAATGGTACGCATCGGCAGGGCCTCTCCGCCACCGTGCCGTCCGATTCACTCGCCACGTACAAGCTTGCCGTGGCAACGTTGAGTCTCTTGATTGACTCCACATGCCGCTTACCGCAACGCGCCCGTCCTCGGCCCCAGGCGCGCAATGCCGTTGATCATCCTCGTCGCCGATGGCGCGCGCCCCGACTCGCTGGCCAGCGCTCTGGATGACGGTTCGCTGCCGGCGCTCGCGAGGTTGCGCGCGGAAGGCGGGCTCCATACGGTGACGACCGCCTTTCCATCGGTCACCGGGCCGGCGTACGCGCCCTTTCTCATGGGACGCTACCCGGGCCCGATCGGGCTGCCCGGACTCCGGTGGTTCGATCGGGAGCGGCGAGTCACCAGCTTCCCGCATTACACGCGAAGCTACGTCGGCTCGGAGATGCGCAAGGTCGACTCCGACCTCGACCCATCCGCGCCGACGCTATTCGAGCTTGCCGGACCGGGGCTCGGCGCCCTCAACGTCATCGGACGTGGGCTCGACCCACGCGCCCGGCTGGGACGGAGCCCACGGTTTGTCTCGCGGGCCGCCCGCACACACTTCAGCGGCAATGTTCGAGGCTGGCTGCAGATCGACCGGGACATAGGTGCCGAGCTGGCCCGGCGCGTCATCAGCGACAGGCCGCGCGTGGTCTTCTGCGCCCTCACCGGGATCGACAAGACATCCCACGCCGAGGGTCACGATTCGCCGATCGTCCGTGAGGCCATGCGCATCGTCGACGAGACGGCGGCCCTGCTCCGCTCGGAACTCGAACGGGCCGGTGAATGGGAGAGCAGCCATCTCTGGATCGTCAGCGACCATGGCCACTCGCCGGTGCGACAGCACGAGGACCTGGCCGGATTGCTGCGCGAATGGGGGCACGGGATCATCGCCCATCCGTGGGTCTTCGGCTCCGGTCGTGATGTTGCCGTGATGGTCAGTGGCAACGCGATGGGACACCTCTACCTGGAACTGGATCGTCGACAGCGCCCGTGGTGGCCCGAACTCGCACCACGCTGGGAACCACTGGCGGCAGCGCTGCTCGGTCGACCGTCGGTGGATCTTCTGCTCCTGCCGCACGACGTGGATCGCTGCGAGGTGCGTGCGCCCGGCCGCGGTGGTGCGTTCGTCGAACGTCATCGGTCGGACAGCGACACCCGCTACTCCTACCATCCCACGCACGGAGACCCGCTCGGCCTGGGTGGCGAGCTGGCAGGCCTGGACGCCAGCGCCGCCCACGATGCATGTGTCGGGATCGACTATCCTGACGCGCTGGTCCAGATATCCCATCTGGCCGGTGCCGCGCGCTCGGGAGAGATGATGATCTCGGCGGCGCGCGATTGGGATCTACGGAGCCGCTACGAACCAATTCCCCACCTCTCCTCGCACGGAGCGCTGCATCGCGAACACATGCTGGTGCCGCTACTCACCAGCAGTGCCGCGCGCCGTCGACCCAGACGTACGGTCGACATCATGCCCAGCGCACTCGAAGCAATGGGCCTTCCCGTGCCGCCCGGACTGGACGGAAGGAGTTTCTTCTAGGGACCCGTCGGTGCACACTCTTTGCCAGAGAAGAGTCCGGATGACAGGTTACGTCAGCTCTCCTCCACCGCCCCTCTGCCACCGTCCCTCTCTCATCCGTGCCCACGCTCCTCCTCTTCGTGCTCGACGAGCTTCGTTTCGCGCTCCCCGTCGAACAGGTGCGCGAGACCGTGCGGGCGGTGGCCATCACACCACTCGCCGGCGCACCAGGCGTCATCGAGGGAATCATCGACGTGCGGGGAACAGTCACGCCAGTGCTAGACATGCGGGCACGCTTCCGCTTGCCTGGTCGTGAGGTGACCGTCAACGATCATCTCATACTGGCCACCGCCGGTGGAAGACAGGTGGCGCTCCGCGTGGACCGGGTACTCGACATCCAGAGCCTGGCCGCCAGCACGCTGAGCACGGCGTCGGTGAGTGAACCCGCTTTCGCCCACCTCTCCGGTGTCGCCCGGTTGCCGGATGGCATGGTGCTGATCGGCGACCTGGAGGCCTTCCTCTCGCAGGGCGAGTCCGAAGCGCTCGCCGCCGCGCTGGTCGCCCCCGCCGCCCGGGCGGCATTGGCCGACAGCGACGGCGACACCCGCCCCTCGCGGGCGGACTGACCGCACCGGACAGCCCATGTCAGCCTCCCTCTGGACACACATAGGCTACGCCCGGCTCGCCGGCGTTATCGGCGAACGCGCCGGCCTCCACTTCGCGCCCAACCGGCAACCGGCGGCGGAAGCGGCGATGAAACGCGTGATGCGCGAAGCCAGGATCGACGGGCCGGTGGATTTCGCTCGCACCGTCGCTGCCGACACGGAATTGATGGCGACGATGCTCGCCGCCGTTACGATCGGCGAGACCTACTTCTTTCGCGAGAAGGCCCAGCTCCAGTACATTCGCGAACACGTCCTGCCCGTCTTCCGGAGGAGCCGCACGCCGGAACGTCCCCTCAATGCCTGGAGCGCAGGCTGCGCGACGGGTGAGGAGCCGTACACCCTGGCGATAATGCTTCGCGAGGCCGGCCTCGCCAACTCGTCGAGCGTGCTGGCGACAGATGTCTCCCGCCCCCGCCTGGAGGCGGCCAGGCGAGCCCGGTACACGCGCTGGTCGCTGCGCGGGATGCCCGAGGAGGATGTCGACCGCTACTTCCTGCGCCGCGGCAGCCAGTTCCTGCTCCGGCCGCAACTGCGCGCCGTGGTGGACTTTCGCGAACTCAATCTCGCCAGCGACGGCTGGCCCGGCGGCGCTTCGGGCATTGGCGAGATGTCCCTCATCCTCTGCCGGAACGTCCTCATCTACTTCGAACGTGAGATGGTGACCGAGGTGGCATCGCGGTTGCTGGCCTCGTTGAGCGAGGACGGATGGCTGTTCATGGGTGCATCCGACCCCATGCTCTCCGACCTCGTACCATGCGAGACCGTGGTTACCGGGGCTGGTCTCGCTTATCGTCGCGGTGTTGCGCGTCCGCACTGGACGGTGATTTCCACGGTCGCGCCATCGCAGCCAGGCGCAACGATCGAGCAATCCCTGCCGACAACGGTCACCGGTACCTGGGCCGCGGACACGCCGGAAGTCGAACGCGCAGGTGAACCTTCCGCTTCCCTCATCCAGCCACCGCGCTCCCGCCAGGCACGAGCCGATGCCCCGGCAGCGCCGGCGACTCAGCCACGCACAGGCGATGCTGATATCCTCGATGGCACGCCGGCCGACGTCGACTCCGTGGCCGGCATCGCTTCGGCAATGTCAACCGACACGCTGCACGCGATGTCGCTCTACGCCAACCGGGATTACGCAGCAGCGGCTGCCGCGGCCATCGCGATAGTCAGCAGAACTCCGGCCGATGAACAGGGCTGGATCGTGCTCATTCGAGCCCTTGCCAATTCCGGACGCACAGTGGAAGCGGAGCAGTCATGTACCCGCGCGTTGGAGCGGCATCCGCTGTCGGCGGAACTCACGCACCTGCACGGTGTGCTGCTGGCCCAGCGTGGCGAGTTTGCGGCGGCTGCTGCCGCCGCCAGGCGCGCGCTCTATGTGGACCGCACCCTCGCCGCTGCCCATCTCGCCCTCGGTCGCGCCATGGCCAGACTCGGGCATCGCGCGCAGGCCGAGCGCGCCTTCCTGGCAGCCGAGCAGTTGCTGGCACGAATGGACCAGGATGCCCCGGTCCCGCTGACCGACGGTGAGTCCGCGCACCGCTTGCTGGAGGCGGCGCGTGCGCAGCGCCTGCTGCTGGGTGAGGTGGTCGCATGACCCGGCAGCCCACACCGCAGCCGGCCGCCAGAACAGACCGGGCGGCCACGACATGGTCCGAGCTGGAAGCGCGCATCGAGGAGGTCGGCCGCAGTCTCGCTGCCGAGGCTACCGTCTCGCCTGAGCAGACCCGGCTCATACTCGCCAGGCGAGCCCGCGCTCTGGCGGTGCCCCTGAGCGGAGAGGACGACCAACCATGCGTGGAACTGCTGGGGGTGGAGCGCGACGGACGCCACTTTGCGCTGGAGACGCGCTTTATCGCGGCAATCGTTCGCAACCCGCCCACCGCACCCCTGCCTGGAGCCGAGCCACCCGTGAGCGCCGTAGCGGCGTGGCGAGGACGCCTCCTGACGACGCTGGATCTAGCAGGTTGCTGAAATAGCCGATGGTCCGCGCTTGATTTCGTCAGCTTCTGT
>CALCHX010000105.1 GCA_937906875.1 uncultured Gemmatimonadota bacterium
GCGAGCCGGCGGGCACGATCCGGGAGCTCGGCTTTCGCGCCGGAGTGGATGAGACGCCCTTCCAGCGGGTGCTGGACCACAAACGGGGGACGGCCTTGTTGCCACCCGCCGAAGTGAATTTCGTTCTGGCCGGCTATCTCTCCTCGTTGGAGGGCCTGGTGGCATGGCTGGATAAACTGGTGCCGGCGGAATCGCCGGCGCCGCGCGCGACGACGCCGCACACCGGCTGATGGCCGTTTCGCTGCAGATCGACGTACCGACCTATCACCGAGGACTCTCCATGCGACGCAAGCTGCTGCTACCGCTACTGCTGCTCCCGCTCACACTTGCGGGATGCGGCTACAACACCATCCAGACGTACGAGGAGCGCGTGAACAGCGCGCAGGGTCAGATCGAGACGACGCTCCAGCGGCGGGCCGACCTGGTGCCCAACCTGGTGGAGACCGTGAAGGGCTTTGCCAAGCAGGAGAGCGAGGTCCTGACGAACGTGACGCGCGCCCGCGCGGGGCTGGTCGGCGCGCTCCAGAAGCCTGGTGGCACCAATCCGCAGGAACTGGCGGAGGCGAACGCGGCGTTGACGCGATCGATCAACCTCGTCGTGGAGGCGTATCCCGAGCTCCGTTCGAACGAGAACTTCCTCCGCCTGCAGGACGAGCTCGTGGGAACGGAGAATCGCGTCGCGGTGGCGCGTCAGGATTACAACAGCGCGGTCGAGAGCTACAACGCCTACATCCGACGATTTCCCCAGAACCTGACGGCGAAGGTCATCGGAGCCAAGCCGCACGAGTACTTCCAGGTTACCGACGCGGCCAACCGCGAGGTTCCGCAGGTCAAGTTCTAGAACGCGGCCGGATGCGCTCTCCGGCCCATGGCCGGGGTCGCTGGCGGCATGAAGGGGTATCGGAGCTGTTCGTCCGATGCCCCTTCTGTGTTACTTCTGCTCCTTGGGAAAGAGCGGCTCGCCCTTCGTGACACGCCAGCCGGTCGGGTCGATCGACCAGATGGTGTCAGGCCGTTGTTGCTCGACACGTCCGGGTGCGCCCAACTGCGCCCAGAGAGTGGCGGCCCTGGACGGCATGAAAGGCCACAGATACACGGTCTGGCGCGCCAGTTGACGCATCAGGGAGGCAAGTGTTGCCTCCAGCTCGCCGCGTCGCTCGGGGTCCCTGGCGAGCTTCCACGGCGCCTGGCGGTCCACATACTCGTTCGCCCGCTGCACCGTCAACCAGAGCTGACGGAGGGCCTCGTTGGGCAGGTAGCCACGCGAACCGTCCATGGCCGACACGTAGGCCTGGAGATTCACCGCGTCCTCGGCGTCCACGTCGTTCGGGTCGCCAGCCGGCACTATCCCGTCAAAGTAGCGTTCCACCATTGCCATGGTGCGGCTGGCCAGGTTGCCGAAGGCGTTGGCGAGGTCGGCGTTGTAACGATCCTCGAACCGCTCCCAGGAAAAGTTGCCGTCGGCGTCGAAAGGGACCTCCCGCAGCAGGAAGTAGCGGAACGCATCCGGACCGAAGCGGTCGATCGCCTCGCCCAGTTCCAGCTTCACGCCGGCCGACTTGCTGAAGCGCTCACCGGCGAGAAGGACGAAGCCGTGAGCCCAGACGCGTTCCGGCAACGGTAACCCAGCGGCCTCCAGCATCGCGGGCCAGATCACTGCGTGGAAGCGGGTGATGTCCTTGCCCACCACATGCAGTTGGGCAGGCCAGCGTTCCTCGAACCCGGGTTGCGGATAGCCGGTCGCGGTGAGGTAGTTGGGCAGGGCGTCGAACCAGACGTAGGTGGTCTGCGGCTCACCCTCCCCGAGCGGGAAGGGAACCCCCCACCCGAAGCGTGCACGGCTGGCCGAGATGTCCTCCAGGCCCTGGTCCAGAAGCGAGAGTATCTCGTTGCGCCGGCTTTCCGGCTGCAGGAACTCCGGTCGCTCATGGAGCAGGTTGCGGAGAAAATCCTGGTAGCGGCTCAACCTGAAGAACCAGTTGCGCTCCTCCACCCATTGCAGTTTGCGCGTCGGATGGAGCGTGCACTTCCCGTCCTCGATCTCACTGTCCAGCTTGAACGATTCGCAGCCGACGCAGTACCAGCCGTCGTAGGCGCGCTCGTAGAAGTCGTCGGGGTTCCGCTCATGGATCCGGCGAATGAGTTCCTGGACACCGGCAATGTGGTGGGCACTCGTGGTGCGCATGAACTGATCGTGCGAGATCTCGAGCTGCTCCCACATGGCCTGGAAGCGGCCGGCGACATCGTCCACGAGTGCTTGCGGCGTCAGGCCGGCGGCCTCCGCCGCCTGCGCCACCTTCTGGCCGTGTTCGTCCATCCCGATCAGGAAGTGGACGTCGTCGCCGCGAAGCCGATGGAAGCGCGCGATCGCGTCCGCGCCGATCTTCTCGAAGGCATGGCCGAGGTGCGGGTCGCCGTTGGCGTAGTCGATTGCGGTCGTGATGTAGAACCTGGACAAGCCGGTCATTCTCCCTGATCGTCTGGGCCCCTGCGCGACGCGGCGCCCGACTCGGCGGCCCGGTCGGCGGGGAGTTCACTGGATTCCTCACGGCTGCTCCGACCACGTCGCCCACCGCGCCGACCACGACGTCGCCGGCGTCGAGTCTCCTCCGGGGAGACGCCGACATCGCCGTCCTCGCCTGCAGCCCGATGCTCGCTGTCGACCGGGGAATCGGCGACGTGGACGTCATCCTGTCCCTTCCCGGCGCCGGCCTGCTCTGCCGCCGTCGGCTGCTGGGGCGCAGCACCATCGCCAACTGCCACCGGGGTGGGGGAGTCGGCGGCAGTGTCGGTGGTGGGGCCGGGCGCGTCGCCGTCGCCCGTCCGCCCCTGTTCGTCCTGCGGCCTGTCGCCGGATGGCCGCGCGCCCGTCGGGGTGGCTTCCGACGCGACGGACCTGATGCGTCCGGGAGGGCGGCTGGAGCGTGGCCTGCCCGCCGACTCGCGCATCGGCAACGCTCTACGGGGTCGCGGTGGCCGGTCGGGCCGCGGCCGCCGGTCGTCCTCCGCCGCGCTCTCGCCGCCGACCTCGGCTTCCTCCTCCACGTCCACAGCGTCTGCGTGGTGGGTAACCAGGTCGGTGTCCCGCCCTGCACCCGCCCTTCCCTCGGACCAGGCGGCGATGTCGGCGCGCAGGTCGGCCAACTCGGCGATCCGTACATCACCCTCAACGTTCCGGAGCGTCACGCGGTCGTTGAAGATGTCGTTGGAGACTACCTTCTCCTCGCCGCGCGCGGTGACCAGGATCCTCCCTTCCTTCGGGAATCGCTTGCGGCTCTGGACGTAGAACTCGTGCTCGTAGCGCAGGCAGCACATGAGTCGACCGCAGGCGCCGGAGATCTGGAGCGGGTTGAGCGACAACCCCTGGTCCTTGGCGACGCCGAGATTGACCGGTCTCAGCTCCGGCAGCCAGGACGCCGAGCAGTACTGGCGACCGCAACGGCCGATGCCGTCCAGGCGTCGGGCCTCATCTCGTACGCCGATCTGTTTCAGCTCGATGCGTGCACGGAACACCCCGGCCAGGTCGCGCACGAGGGCGCGGAAGTCGACGCGACGTTCAGCGGTAAAGTACAGCGTGAGCTTCTTCCGGTCCCACTGCCACTCGGCGTCAGTGACCTTCATCGTCAGGCCGTGCGCCCTTACGCGCTCCATCGACTGTCGACGTGCGGTCTCGTCATCCTGATGACGCAGTTGGTGTTCGCTCTCGTACTCCTCCTCCGTGGCCGGACGCAGGACCTGATGCGTCACCGGACCCGCCATCTCACCGTGGGATACACCGGCGAACCGTTTCGCGGCCAGCTCGCCGATGCTGTGCACGACGCCCAGGTCCTCACCGCGGTCGGCTTCCACGATCACGGGCGCGCCGACGGCGAGCGGAGCGTCGCTCGCCCAGTGGAAGAACTCCTTTCTGTTGCCCTTGAAGCGTACTTCGATGAGGTGCATACGTACGAAATCTACTCCACGAACCGGCCCATGCGGAGGTATTTCTCACGTCGCCGTCGCACCAGCTTCTCCGGTTTCAGCTTTCGCAGTTCCTCCAGTTGCCGCACCAACACGTCGTGGATGGTCTTCGCGGTGACCTCATGATCGGCGTGCGCGCCACCCGGCGGCTCGGCGATGATCTCGTCGATCACCCGCAATTCGTACAGGTCCTGGGCAGTGATCTTGAGGGCGGTGGCGGCGCGCTCCCTCACCTCCGGGCTCTTGCCGTCCTTCCAGAGAATGGCCGCACAGCCTTCCACGGAGATGATCGAGTAGACGGAATTCTCCAGCATCATCACGCGGTCGGCCACACCCAGGGCCAACGCGCCACCCGACCCACCCTCGCCGATCACGGTGGCAATGATGGGCACTTCCAGCGCCGCCATCTCGAACAGGTTGCGGGCAATCGCCTCCGACTGCCCCCTCTCCTCGGCGCCCAGCCCCGGCCATGCGCCCGGAGTATCGATGAAGGTGAGCACGGGGACCTGGAACTTCTCGGCCAGCTTCATCAGCCTGAGTGCCTTCCGGTAACCTTCGGGATGGGGCATGCCGAAGTTTCGCCGCAGGTTCTCGCGCGTGTCGCGACCGCGCTGCTGGCCAATGATCATCACGGTCTCACCTTCCAGCCGCGCCCAGCCGCCCACAATCGCCGCGTCCTCGCGGAAGAGGCGATCGCCGTGGAGCTCGATGAAGTCGGTGAACACCATGCGCACGTAGTCCAGCGTGAACGGCCGGCGGGAGCTACGGGCCACCTGTACGCGCTGCAGCGGCGTCAGGTTGCGGTAGATCTCCTTGCGGAGCTCCTCGAGCTGTTGCTCGAGCGGCCCGATGGCCTCGGCGAGGTCTATCTGGCGATCTCCCGCCATCCGCTTCAGATCGTCGATCTCCTTCTCCAGTTCGACGATCGGCTTCTCGAAGTCCAGCGTTGCCGTACTCGCCACCTTAGCCACCTCGCACGAGTCGGACCTGTTCGTCGCCGAGCAGCATCCGTAGTTCCTTGAGGGCGACGTTGGTAGCCGCCAGGGTCAGTGAGCGCGACCGTAGCCGCGCCTGTGTGCCATTGCCATCGCTCCAGTGCACTTCCAGTGGAGCCGTGCCCGGATGCGCGTCGACCACCGCGCGTACGTCCTCCATCACCTCCGGCGCGATATCGCGCCCGAGCACCATGTCGAGGCACACGACCACCTGGCCGTTGGTCCTCAGTTCCTCGAACCGCTGCAACCCTTCCACGATGAACGTCGGTACGTCGGCGTCGGCGTCACGCCTGGAGTAGCCGCCCTTGATGAGCATCGGGACGTCGGTCTTCATGCGCTCGGCCAGCACCGACCAGGCCTCCGGAAAGATGAGAAGCTCGGCGGTGCCGGAGAAGTCCTCCACCGTGATGCGGGCGAACTCCGAACCACTTCGCTTGGAGATCTGCCGCTTGACCGCGGTGACCACCACCCCGAGCGTCATCGGATCGGCGGACCACGTGCCCAACTGGGCAACCGTGTGCGATGCGAAAAGCTCGCACTCCGTACGGAATGGCTCCAGGGGGTGACCGGAGATGTAGAAGCCCAGTATCTCCTTCTCCCGCGTCAGCCGTTCGGATTCACCCTGCGGGGCGACTTCGGGAAGGACCAGGCGCGTGCTGGGAGTTCCCGCACTCGCTGAGACATCTCCGAACAGCGAAACCTGGCCGCTCTCACGTTCTTCCTGTTTCAGCCCCGCCTCATGCATGGCCGGGTCCAGCGCCGCGAGGTATTGCGCACGGTCGCCGCCCAGGCCGTCCAGCGCGCCGGCGTGGATGAGCGCCTCGAAGACACGCCTGGTGCAGAGCCGCAGGTCCAGTCGTTCCACGAAGTCGAAGAAGTCGTCGAACGGACGCTCCTCGCGCGCCGCGAGCATGGAGTCGATCGCACCCCGGCCCACATTGCGCACGGCGCCCAGTCCGAAGCGGATCCGCGACTCGCCCACGACGGTGAACTTGTAGCCCGACTCGTTGACGTCCGGCGCCAGTACTTCCAGCCCCAGCTCGCGCGCCTCGTTGATGTACTTGATCACGCTCTCCGTGTCGCCAATGCATGACGTCAGTAGGGCGGCCATGAACTCCGCCGTGTAGTGCGCCTTCAGGTACGCGGTGTGGTACGCAACGATGGAGTAGGCGACGCTGTGCGACTTGTTGAAGCCATAGCGGCCGAAGGTCTCGATCTGACCGGCCAGTTCGTCGATTGTCCTGCGGTCGTGGCCGAGCGCGACGGCCTTCTCGATGAACTTCCCGATCTCCTCGTGGATGAGCGCGGCGTCCTTCTTTCCCACCGCCTTGCGCAGCACGTCGGCCTCGGCGAGCGAGATGCCGGCGAGCGTCTGGGCGATGCGCATCACCTGCTCCTGATAGGTGATGACGCCGTAGGTATTCCTGAGAATCGGCTCGAGTTCAGGGAGGGCGTAGCTCACCGTCTCCTCACCGCGCTTGCGCCGGATGTAGACGTTGTGCATTCCAGCGTCCAGCGGACCGGGGCGGAGCAGGGCATTCGACGCCACGAGGTCGTCGAAGCGGTCGCAGCGCATGCGCCGCAGCACGTCCGTGGCCAGTGCCGACTCGAACTGGAAGACGCCCGCTGTCCGTCCCGCGCGCAACTGGCGGTAGGTCTCCTCGTCGTCGAGCGGTAGCGTGTCCAGGTCCACCTTCACGCCGTGCCGCTCCTCGATCGCCTGTACCGCGTCGTGGAGCACGGTCAGGGTGGTGAGGCCGAGGAAGTCCATCTTAAGCATCCCGGCCTTCTCCAGCGAGTTCATGTCGTACTGCGTCACGACTATGGCGTCCTCGCTGCCCGCGGTGGCGCCGGATCCCCGCGACGACTGGGTACAGATCGGTACGTAGTCGGCCAGCGGACCCGGCGCGATCACGACGCCGGCGGCATGCACGCCGGTATGACGCGACAGCCCCTCCAGGGCGCTCGCATAGTCCAGCAGTTTCCTGTAACGCGGCTCGCTATCGTAGAACCGCTTCACCTCCGGCACCTTCTCGATCGCCTCGGCGACCGTCATGGAGAAGGCCGGTCCATTGGGTACCAGCTTGGCCAGCGCGTCGGTCTCCGACGGCAGGAAACCCAGCGTGCGGCCCACGTCCTTGATGGCCGCACGTGACTTCATGGTTCCGAAGGTCACGATCTGTCCCACCGCCTCGCGTCCGTACTTCTGACGCACGTACTCGATCACCTCGCCGCGGCGCTCGAAACAGAAGTCCACGTCGACGTCGGGCATCGACACGCGCTCCGGGTTCAGGAAGCGCTCGAACAGCAGGTCGAACTCCAGCGGACAGACGTTGGTGATCCAGAGCGCGTATGCCACCAGCGAACCGGCCGCGCTGCCCCGTCCGGGACCGACCGGAATCCCGCGCTCGCGCGCTGCCCGGATGAAGTCAGCGGTGATCAGGAAGTAGCCGGCGTAGCCGGTCCTGGTGATCACTCCCAGCTCATAGTCGAGCCGCTGCTGCACCTCCGCGCGCAATGGCGAGCCATAACGGGCTACCGCCCCGTCGGTCGCCAGCCTCATGAGGAGTTCGTTCTCCGTCTCCACTCCCGGTGGCAGCGGGAACTGCGGCACGTGGTACGTCTTGCTGAACTCCACATCCGTCTCCTCGGCGATGCGGAGTGTGTTCTCCAGGACGTCTGGCCGGTCTGGAAAGCGCTCGCGGATCTCCGGCGCCGACTTGAAGTACAGGCCGTCGTCGTAGTGCATCCGGTTGGTGTCGGCGTGGTCCTTGCCAAGCCCGATGCAGAGCAGGACGTCGTGGGCGTCGTGGTCGGCGTGGGTGAGGAAGTGCGCGTCGTTGGTGGCCACGACGGGCAGGCCCAGATCCTCTGCGAGCCTGAACACCTGGTCGTTGAGCGTGGCCTGACCGGGCGAGTCGTGCGCCTGCACCTCCAGGTAGTAGCGATCCTGGAACAGTTCCGCGTACCAGGCGGCGACCTCGCGCGCCCGGGCGTAGTCGTCGTTCAACAGGTGGGTGGCCACCTCGCCCGCCAGGCACGCCGATGACACCACCAGTCCCTCGCCATGGCGGGCGAGCAGTTCGCGGTCGATCCGTGGCTTCACGTAGAAGCCTTCGGTGTATGACAGCGATGTCAGCTTCACCAGGTTGTGGTAGCCGACCAGGTTCTGTGCCAGGAGGACGAGATGGTAGTAGGGCCTGAGACCTGGCGCGGGGCGAGCCTTGATGCGCCGATCGTCGGGCGCCACGTAGGCCTCCATTCCCATGATCGGTCGGAGCTTCGCCTTCTTTGCCTTCTCCTGGAATTCCCACGCGGCATGCATGTTCCCGTGATCAGTGATCGCGAGACCAGGCTGCTCCAACTCGAGCGCGCGCTTGATCAGCGCATCGATCCGGTTGGCGCCGTCGAGGAGGGAGTACTCCGAGTGGCAGTGTAGATGCACAAACGACATCAGGCCTCCATAATAGCAGGAGCACGGGGCGGCTGTCAAAACGCCCCGATATCCATGAGTTGCGGCTAAATATCTGTGAATGTTAGCTTTAACAGGTCGCGTCCGGCTCCATCTGGCCGTCGCCGCCGTCCCTTTCACATTGTTCCGGGACCTCCGATGCCTCGATGCTGGGCTCGCTCTGCCGTTATCCTTCTGGTAGCCCTGGCGGCGGCCTGCAAGTCGGGCGGCGGCACGCCACCCACCGATTCGCGGATAAGCCTCGTCGCGCAGAGCGGCCAGTCGCTCAGCGGGCCTTCCGGTGCCCGCCTGCTCGGCGTACCGCTGGTGCAGGTGACCGACGCTGCCCATCAGCCCGTTTCGGGGGTGGTGGCGAGTCTGGCCCTCACCAGCGGTGCGCAGGCTGGCTTCTCCCTGCCGCAGTCCACCGCGGTCAGTGGCCCCGACGGGATCGTCCGTGGGGACGTCGTACTGGGCCAGCCGGGCAGCGCGTCCATACGTGTCACCGTCACCACGCCGTCGTCTGCCGAGGCAACGGTCACGGTGACGGCGACCGCCGGGCCGGCGCTGACGACCGTGAGTCCATCCGCCTTCGGCGCGGGTGACGAGGTGACGCTCACCGGTAGCGGCCTGCCCAGTGCCGCCGCCGGCGCGACCGTGCTCATTGGTGGAGTACCAGCCACCATCGTGGCCGCCTCGGCCACGAGCCTGCGCTTCATGGCCCCGGCCTGCGTGGCCGCGG
The DNA here is from genome assembly GCA_937906875.1 of uncultured Gemmatimonadota bacterium. Classification (GTDB taxonomy): domain Bacteria; phylum Gemmatimonadota; class Gemmatimonadetes; order Gemmatimonadales; family Gemmatimonadaceae; genus CALCHX01. The sequence continues at coordinate 9,149 of CALCHX010000105.1, forward strand.
GCCCCGTTGCGATTTCCGTGCGGCTGGCCAGCGGGGCGACGACCAATTCGCTCGGTGCGACCTATACCAGCTCGGTCAACAATCCGGGGCTGGCGGTCTTCGAGGCGATCACCGTCTCCGCCTCCCAGGTCAGCCAGTGTCTCAGCCTCGCGGGCAATGGGGCGCGCTACCTCGTCGTGCCGCAGTACGCCACGTCCGATGTAGTGCCCGGTTCGGTCGCCAACACGAGGCCGAGCTTCATCGTCGGCGCCAACGCTGGCGGAGCGCCGGTGGCGGCCGTGACCACGCCGGACACACCGCTCTCCGCACAGGCTTCGTTCGACCGCTTCCTCCGGCTTTCCGAGCGCGCACTCGCGCCGCTGGCCGCGCGGAGTGGTGCGAACCCGCCTGTTGAGGCGCCGCTGGCTGGACTGACGCTGAACAGCACGCGGGCGTTCAAGGTGCTGTCCAACCTGGACGGAAGTTCCTTCAACGACGTGACGGGACGGTTGAAATTCATCGGGCAGAACCTGCTCATCTACGTGGACCAGGAAGCGCCAGCCGACGGGCTATCGGATTCCCAGCTCACGGGTCTCGGCAAGCTGTTCGACCAGAAGCTCTACGAAGCGGCGAGCCACGCCTTTGGCAGCCCCACGGACATCGACAAGAACGGTCACGTCGTGGTCCTCATGACGCCCACCGTGAACAAGCTCACGACCAAGTCTGACTGCAAGACGATCGGCTACGTGACCGGGTTCTTCTACGGACTGGACCTCGCGCCACAGGCTGCCAATTCCAACAAGGGCGAGATCTTCTACAGCATGGTCGCCGATCCGACCGGCGCGACCGGCAGCTGTCCGCATCCCGTCGCCGAGGTGCAGAGGCAGGTGCCAGCGACGTTCATCCACGAGTTCCAGCACATGATCTCGTACGGCCAGCACGTCCTCGTGCGCGGCGGTCGTGACGAGGAGCTATGGCTGAACGAGGGACTGAGCCACATCGCCGAGGAGCTGGGATCGCTGTTGTATGAGCGCGATCCGAGCCAACCGCGTTCGACCCCCGACCAGATCTTTCCCGATTCGTCACAGGGCTTCATAAACGGCGACATGCGCAACGCCTACAACTACCTGCGCAGGTCGGCGAACACGTCGGTCACCCTCACGCAGGGAGGTGCGACGCTCGAGGAGCGCGGCGCGGCGTGGCTCTTCCTGCGGTGGCTGGGTGACCAGAAGGGAGACGGCATCTACCGCCGGCTGGTGGAGACCTCGCTCACCGGTGTGCGCAACGTGGAGGACAAGGCTGGTGAGCCGTTCACGCAGATGTTCGGTGATTTCTCGATTGCCGCCTATGCCTATGACGGTGTCGCCGGCGTTCCCGCCAACGCCCTGCCGGAGCGATATCGTTTCCTGTCGCGCAATTTCCGCGTGATTTTCAAGCGCTTCTTCGATATTGGTGGCAGCGACTTCGACCGCGTCTTTCCCATCGTGCCGCCCAGGTTCGTGCCGGGTGGCACCGTCACCAACTCGATGGTTCCGGGGACGGCCACCTGGTACGAATTGCGAAGCGGCTCGGCGCCGCGGGTCGCGCTCTCCTTCGGCCCCGGCGCGGGTGGCGGCTTCGACCCGACGCTGGGTGCGCAGGTCACCATTCTCCGGTTGATGGACCAGTGAGCAGGACGCGCTGGCCGCTCAGGCGGCTGGGGCGTGTACTGGCCATCTCACTCCTGCTGTTCGTCGTGGCAGCCATCGTCGTCGCGGCGGCGACGCGTACCGGGCGCTACCTCGTGCGCGCCGCCTGGGAGGAAGGGAAGATCCTCGCCCGACGACGCCCGATCACCGCCGTGCTGGCCGACAGCACGGTGCCGACTGTCGTACGCGACAGGCTGCAACTGGTCCTCGAGGCTCGCGCCTTTGCCGTCGACTCCGTGCGCCTGGACGCGGGTGAGAGCTACACCACCTACTCACCGCTGGACAGCGACACGCTGGTGGTGGTCGTTTCGGCGGCCACGCGCGATCGCCTGCGTCAGCACCGTTGGTGGTTCCCGATCGTCGGTTGGGTTCCGTACAAGGGCTTCTTCCAGCCCGAGCAGGCGATGGCCGAGGCACGTCGACTCGAGGCAGACGGTTACGACACGTACGTCCGGCCAGCCAGCGCCTTCAGTACCCTCGGCTGGTTCAATGACCCCATAGTCTCCAGTACGCTGCGCGCGGACTCGCTCAACCTGGTCGACACGGTGATCCACGAGCTGTTGCACAACAGCTTCTATGCACCCGGTCAGGCAGTGTTCAACGAGTCGTTCGCCAACTTCGTCGGCGCCCGCGGAGCGATGTGGTTCTACAGTGCACGAGGTGACAGCACGGCCGTCGACGTGCTGGAGCGGCGGTGGCACGACGAACGTCTTCTGGGCGCCTTCTGGACGCGCGTCTACAACAGCCTCGACTCGGCGTTCGCGGCGCATCCCGACGACGACAGCGTTTCGCGCGTCCTGCGTCTGGCTGCGCGCGACAGTGTATACACGTCGATGCGTACGGTTCTGCTGACGGAAGTGGGTCCCGAATTCCAGATCTACGACCCGAGTGCGCTCGAGCGGACGCGTTTCGACAACGCGCTTCTGCTTGCGCGTCGCATCTACCTCACCGACCTCGATCTCTTCGAGGCCGTCTACGCGCGCGAAGGACGCGACCTGCGCCGTACCATAGCCCGCGTGATTGAACTGGCTGGGGAGCGACGTGAGGACCCGTACGGGGCATTGAGGTCCTGGCTGCCCCGGCGAAAGCCCGTCACCCCCGCGAATGTCGGGGCATCCCGGCGAAGGCCCGTCATCCCGGCGAAAGCCGGGATCGGGACGTAGCATGGATCCCGGCTTTCGCCGGGATGACGGGATCGGGCACCCCCCGTCACCCCGGCGAAAGCCCGTCACCCCGGCGAAAGCCCGTCACCCCGGCGCAAGCCGGGGTCAATCCGACGACGTGAACCGCCGCCTGAGCATCGCGCGCAGGTCGACCGTGGAAGTCACCGGTACGATCTCCTCGGTGGGCGTCAGCGAACCATCGGCCGACAGGGTGACGCGTTCCATCAGGGCGCGTACGCCCGGATCGATGAACCGGGAGAGTTGATCGAGCGAATAGTCAGCCCCGCGACGTGTGGCGTAGGCGTGCAACGGGTGTACGACAGCGAGGTGGCGGCGGGCTCGGGTCAGGGCCACGTACATGAGACGGCGTTCCTCCTCGAGCTCCTCGTCGTCGTCGATCGAGCGGGCCATCGGGAACCACCCGTCGGCAGCCCAGATGACGAATACCGCATCCCATTCCTTGCCCTTGGCGCTGTGTACGGTGCTGATGACCAGCGCGTCATTCTCCTCGTCGCCGCCGCCGGCCAGGTCCTGCGTTGCCGACGGTGGTTCGAGGGCGATCGCGGAGAGGAAGGTGCCGCGGTCCGGGTAGCCGGCAGCGATCGTCTGCAGTTGATCGAGGTCGGCCAGCCTTGGCTCGGCGCGATCGTAACGTTCACGCAGGATGTCGTCGTAGAGTGCGCGCACGCGGGCGATATCCGTCGATGCCTGACCGGCGGCGACGCCGGCCGATGGACGCCGCCGGAGTTCGTCGAGCAGCGCGACCAGCGCGCGGTGGGCGGCGCGGGCGCGCGGCGGCGGCTCGAAACGGGAGAACGCATCCGCTTCCCACGCCGCCGCCAGCAGCGAGTCGATCGCCGCCCGGGCCGTAACGTCGCCGATACCCGGCAGGAGGAGCAGCACCCGGTACCAGCTCACCTCGTCGCGCGGATTCTCCAGCACGCGCAGGAAGGCCAGGACGTCCTTCACGTGCGCCGCCTCGAGGAACTTGAGTCCACCCCACTTCCGGAACGGGATGCGACGGTTGGTGAGCTCGATCTCGAGGTCCGCTGACATGTAGCCGGCGCGGATGAGGACGGCGATCTCGCGCAGCGGAATGCCCTCATCCTCGTGCAGTTCCAGCAGCCGGTCGACGACGAAGCGCGTCTGTGACTGTTCGTCCTCGGCCGTCACCAGCCACGGGCGCTCACCGCCCTCGCGAGTCGTCCACAGCACCTTCGTGAATCGCTGCGCTGCACGCGACATCACGAGGTTGGCGACATCCAGGATGGGCTGCGTGGAGCGGTAGTTCTGCTCGAGAGCGATCACCCGGGTGCCCGGAAAGTCCTGCGGGAACTCGATGATGTTCCGGAAGCTGGCGCCGCGGAAACCGTAGATGCTCTGGGCGTCGTCACCAACGACGGTCAGGTTCCGGTGGCTGCGGCACATGCCGCGGAGGATGCGTGCCTGGAGGAGGTTGGTGTCCTGGTACTCGTCGACGAGGATGTGGTCGTACAGTCCCGTGATGCGGTCGGCGATGACCGGGGCCGATTCCAGCAGGGTTGCCCAGAAGAGCAGGAGGTCATCGTAGTCGACGAGGTTGCGCGATGCCTTGCGTTCGGTATAATCGGCAAACAGTCGCTGGAAGTCGGGAGCCAGCTCCGCGAAGCGCGGCAACTCGTCGCGCAGAATCTGCTCCACCGGGACGTCCGTGTTGACATGTCGCGAATAGACCCATTGCAGCGTCGCCTTCTTCGGGAATCGTCGTTTCGTATCGGCGTAGCCCAGTTGTGCTCGCGAGAGCTGGAGCAGGTCCTCGGAATCGCCCTGATCGAGAATGGTGAAATCGGGAGACAGGCCGGCGGCGGCGCCGAACCGACGGAGAAGGCGGTGGGCGGTACCATGGAATGTGCCGCCATGAACCCGTCGGCCATCGGCTCCGGCAAGGCGCTCGGCGCGCATCAACATCTCCTGGGCGGCGCGGCGCGTGAAGGTGAGGAGGAGCACCCGATCTGCCGGTACCCCCTGCCGGATCAGGTGAGCCAGGCGATGGACGAGGGTGCGGGTCTTGCCTGTACCAGCTCCGGCAGCTATGAGGAGAGGGCCGTCACCGTGAGCCACGGCGGCGGATTGTTGCGCATTGAGGTCATGCACGAACACCGCCGGTGGTGGCGCGGGTGCGCGGCGCGGCCGGGCTGGATAGATTCCTGGTTCGTCGGACATGGGTCTCTTCTATAGGTAGCGGCGCCGGTTTACCGGGAAAGAGTCACCAATTTACCGTCTCGAGCATTGATCTCGCTCTTGCCGCGCGGCTCCGGGGAGGTTAAATCAAGCAGGCTGAGTGCCTCACGTGGCTCACCCGTCCTGCGGGTTCGGGCCGGGCTGGCCGGGATATCCGGTCCTGTCGGTGGCGTGAGTTTCAGCATTCGGAGCAGTTCAGGCGTTACGTCAGAGGCGGCGACTCGTCTCGACGGCAGGCCGGCATCATCACTCAGTCTGTCGATTGACGTGACTGGAGGTTATGCGGCCGATGGGATTTACAGTCTTTCCTGGCGATGCATTGGAAGGGTCGCTGGGGGGCAGCGGAGGCCGGCAGGTGATCGTCGGCGGGCCGATGGAGAGGGTGCGAGACGGACCATGCGGGGAGTCGGGATGGCGGGGATCGGGATCGCGGGCCGAAGGTGAGCCCGACGGCCGAAACCATTTCGTCTTGACTAACCCGGTGGCAGCCGTATTTTTGCACACGCCGCGTGCTGGGCAGGACCGGCAGTGGCAGGAAGGCAGTAGCAGGTTGAAGGAAGAAGTGTGGTACAAGTGTGGTAATTGATGTGGAAGTCAGGACGTAGATGTTTGCCGGGCAGGCTCGAAGGGAGGACCGACCTCGGGTTGTCCGGAGCATCGACGGGGCCTTGCAGCACAGGCGAAGCGAGGCAACAGCGCAGCAAGCCCGATACCGCTGAACGAGTCCAGCGGGTTGGGTGGTACCCATGCACCTCACTGTAACGGGGGGAAGGATGCACAAGGTTTCTCGGTCATTACTGTTCGCCAGCATCGTGGCTCTGGGGGGCCTTGCTGCTTGCGGCGATGACGTCACAGTAGCCGGACCCGCCACGGGCACGGGCACTGTAACCGTCTCGCCCAGCCCAGTCACGATAGCGGTGAACGGGACAATCAACATGGTTGCCGATCTCGGCGGCGCTGCGGTCGGCCAGGCCGTCACGTGGTCGTCCTCGAACGCAGCCATCGCCACCGTCGACGCGTCCAGCGGACTCGTCACCGGCAAGGCACCGGGCTCTGTCGCCATCACGGCGAAGACCACCGGCAACTTCAGCGGTAGCGCTACTGTCACAGTCGCCACCGGCAGCACGAGCCAGCAGGCGCAGGTGTCGATCCTCTCGATCACGAAGGGCGGCCTGCAGCAGCCGGTCCAGCTCAACAACGTGTCCGGCCAGATCGACGTGACGCTCAACGTCGACCCGGGTGGGCAGAACGTTGAGAAGGTCGAGCTGGTCATGATCGATTCGCTGACGGGCGCCGAGAAGGTTGTGGCCTCGCAGACGATCGTCGCCAGCGGCTCGGTGGCCTCCAATGTCGATGGGCTCAGCCTCTCGATGGCCAAGACGAATGCTCAGGCAGTTGCCGCGCTTGCCGCCAACGTGCCGCAGCAGATCGTCCTGAGCTTCAACACCGCTTCGTTCGATCCGGTCACTGGCGCCGTGGCGTTCATCAACGGCCGCAAGCTCGTCCGCGCTCGTCTCGTGCTCGGCACGGGCTCGTCGCAGGATCAGGTTGCATCCAACACGGTCGCGATCAACCTGAACAACACCGACGGCTTCTATATCGTCCAGACGCCGCTCAACTCGATCGCTGATCGCCCGCAGCCGAACTCGGCCACGGATGGCGGCGGTCTGGTGTGGTACCAGGCTGGAAAGGGCATCGAGGCCCGCACGGTTCCGGTGATGTACTCGGGCCGCACGGTCAAGACCCGCACCATCCAGTTTGACGGCGTTGGCTCGACGAAGACGATCACCAGCGGTGCTCCGAGCACCGATACGATCGCCGTCGGCATCAGCACCGCCTTCGGTCGCGTTCGCGTCCTTGGTGCAGTCGCCACGGATGGCAACCCGATCAACATGGTCAGCAACATCGTTGGCGGCATCGACGTGACCGCTGGTGCCATCAACGGCCAGCCGATCGGCAGCAACTCCAACGAGACGATTGGTGTCCGTCTGGACTCCATCCGCGTCGACAACGTTTCTCCGTCGGTCAGCTTCTCGATCGCCGCCACGAACCCGAACAACTGGGTCAACGGCTCGTACAACTTCCTGCAGTCGGGTAACCTCTCGGCCAGCGACGCTCCTGGCGTCGGCCTCAGCGGTTCCTTCCCGTACGGCGCGATGTTCGAGTACTCGGGTTGCCCCGACACCACGTACACGGCCAGCACCACCGGCACGGGCGCGGATATCCCCGAGTGCGCTACCGACCTCACGAACCTGGCCTACAACGGCCGCGTGATCGTGAAGGACAAGCTCGGCAACGCCACCACCACCTCGCCGGTCTCCTTCGGCGTCGACAAGACGGCTCCGGTCATCACCTGGCTGACGCCCGGGCAGGACTCATCGGTCGTCCGTCTCGCCGGTGACTCGACATTCCATGACGTCGCCCACACGTACGCTGACGTCACGTCGTCCAACGCCAAGTTCGGCGTACGCTATACGGACGAGCGTTCCGGCTTCGACGTGGGTGGTACTCCGCAGTCACTTCGTATCACCCGCCTTGCCAAGACTGGCCCGACATGCGCCCTCGGCACCGCTACATGCGGCTTCGTCGGCACCCTCGGCGACGTCGAATCACTGCAGAGTGGTTTCGAGACCGTGCCGGCCTACTCGGCAGCTGACCCGCGTTTCCGTCGCGACACCGTTGCCATCTTCGGCACCTTGACGGACAACACGGCCGGTTACTACACGTACGAGACGTACGTCACGGACCGCGCGGGCAACCGCTCGGTGACGGTGACCAAGAAGGCGGCGATCGACATCGACGCTCCGAACATCACGGGTATCACGGTCCCGGCCATCCTCACGGGCGGCCAGCCGGCGACGTTCACGCCGACGGGCACGGATGACCTCGAGGTCATCTCGGGCGACCTGGGTATTCACTACGCTGCGGGTGCAGGCCTTGGCGGTGCGAGCTCGATCCGCTGGCGCCGGCAGATCTTCCCGCAGTACGATGCACCGTGGAACCTGTCGATCTCCACTCCGATCGGCCCGGGCGCTCAGTTCGGCGCGGGTGGCCTGACGATTCCGGGTGGCTTCATCACCCGCATCGAGACGGTGGCCGCTGCTGATAGCTCGCCGGATATGGCAATCGCCAACGTCGTCCGCAATGCTGACGGTGTTAGCGCCCACCTGTTCGACATCAAGCGGTACTCGAAGTGGCTGGCGGCCGACAGCGCGTCTGCCTACGGACTGTCCGTCTCTTCGATGCTCTCGGCATCGATCTTCGTCGGCAACCTCGTCACCGCGGACACCACGTTCTACGATCGTCCGCTGAACACGACGAAGGTCTACAAGTTCTACGTCGAGTCCTACACGAACTCGGTGGTCAAGGTGACGGCAGTCGGTCCGACGGTCGCCATCAACCCGCCGTTCCAGCGCATCGAGATCGTCCGCTTCAATAACGTGTCCGGCGAGTACGATGTCGTCGTCGGTACGCTCGGAGCGCCGGTCCCGAATGACCAGGGTGCAAACCGCTTCTACACCTGGACGTTCACGCTCAGCACGAGCGGTGCTGGCGCTGGCCAGAACGTGTTCGCCACCGGCGACATTGTCCGCGCCATCGGTGTGGACGCGAACGGCAACGGTCTCTCCACGCCGGACATGACGCTCTCGGGCGTCGTACCACCGACTCCGTGATGAGGCTGTAGCACCAGGTAGCAAGCAGTAGGTTGTTGGGAACGGGCTCCATCTTCGGGTGGGGCCCGTTTTCCCATGGTGTGCCCCACTGATCTCGTAGCCAACCCGGCTGCGTGACCGGCGGGGAGGAATGACGAGCGGGCCGGCAATCTCCTCGGAGATTGCCGGCCCGCTCGGGTTCGTGCCCAGCCGTGAAGCGTGGCTACTTGTTCAATGTGATCTCCTGCTGCAGGCTGTTCGCCGCCGCCACGCTATCGTAGCCGGCCCAGCTCCACGCAACCAGCCGACCGTCCTGCAATACCAGGGGCGTCAGTATCTTCGCCTCCACACTGTCGCGCCCCTCCTTCTCCCCCTTCGGAGCGAAGAAGAGGACCTCGAGCATGTGGCCGTCCTTCAGGTACTCCTCCTGCCTGTATACATTCGCCAGCCCGCTATCGTCCCTGGCGCCCTGTCCAATGATCCTGAGCGTTGAGTCACGTGTGATGCCGGCGCTGAGTTCCTTGATACGCTTGTCCGGCCCGCAGGCGCCTAGCGCCAACGCGCCAGCCGTGGCAACGGCGAGCCGGGCATGCCGGCTCGAGAGACGAAACATGTTGGGTTCCTGGTGGAGAGAAGTTGATGGCGGCTCATGAGCCGCGGCGCCCGCCGGAGAAAGCCGGGGCAGGCGTGAAGAAATCTGATCAGGATGGGATGCGGCGTCCAGAGCGACGCGACATGAGTGGGACGTCGCAACCACCACCGATCATGTCAGCACCACCCGGGCCGTAGCCTGCAGGTCAAGCTGCTCACGCCGTCCCCACCTTCAGCAGATCCTCCATGAGCGTCTCGACTGGCGAGAGCTCGAACACCCCAGCGAGCGCGCGGGCTACCGAGTCGGAGACCGACGCCAGGGACGGCGCACCGGCACCCGACTCCAGCGCCACAGACGTCATGCGCACCCCCCGAATGCCGCACGGCACCATCAGGTCGAAGTAGGAGAGGTCGGTGTTCACGTTGAGGGCAAAGCCGTGCCAGGTGACCCAGCTCCGCGCGTGGACGCCGATGCTGGCGATCTTGCGCGGCTCATGCGCCACGCAAGCGCGGTCCTGCTCCACCCAGACGCCGGTGAGCCCGTCTACACGGGAGCCATGAACACCGAATGGGGCCAGGCCGCGGATCAGCGCCTCTTCCACCTGCCGCAGGTACCAGTGCAGATCCTGGCGATGACGCTTCAGGTCCACAATCGGGTAGCCGACGAGCTGTCCCGGACCGTGAAAGGTTATGTCGCCCCCTCGCTCCACCTCGAACACGTCGACACCGCGTGCGGCGAGCAGCGCCGGCGACGCAACCAGGTGGGAGGCGCTGGCTGAACGCCCGAGCGTGACCACCGGCGGATGTTCCACCAGAAGCAGGACGTCGTGATCGATCGAGCCAGTGATCCTCGCCAGTGCCAGCTCGCGCTGGAGTTCCAGCACCTCGGCATACGGCCGCAGGCCCAGCCTGACGACATGCAACAGCGGTCCCTGGCAGCGGGCCCCCAACGCCGGACGGGCGGCGTCCGGCACGAAGCCAGGCGCCGCCCGTCCTACCTGCACATCAGGCATGGATCATCTTGCCCATGGAGTCCAGGGCTGCCTCGGCGATCGCCTCGGCCAGCGTGGGGTGGGCGTGGATCGCGAGGTCCACCTCCTCCACCGTGAACTCGTTGGTGCGCGCGACCACCAGTTCGTGGATGATCTCCGTGGCATGCGCGCCTATGATGTGGGCGCCGAGGATCTCGCCATACCTGGTGTCGCGAATGATCTTGACGAAGCCCTCGGTCTCACCCGACGTGCGCGCGCGGCCGTTGGCGGAGAAGGGGAACTTGCCGACCTTGTAGTCCAGCTTCTGATCCTTGCACTGCTGCTCGGTGAGGCCTATGGAAGCGACCTCGGGATGACAGTACGTGCAGCTCGGGATGTTGGTGTAGTCCATGGCATGCGGCTTCTGGCCGGCCAGTTGCTCCGCCAGGATGGCTCCTTCACGGCTACCCTTGTGAGCAAGCATCGGAGCCCCGATCACGTCACCGATTGCATGGACGCCGCTGGCAGCCGTCTCGTAGCGATCATTCACCTGGATGAATCCCCGATCGGTCAGCTTCACGCCTGCCTTCTCGAGCCCGATGTTCTCGACGTTCGGCGCGCGTCCGGCAGCCACCAGCACCATCTCGGCTTCGAGCTTCTCTGGCTCGGAACCGGCGGCGACTTTCATGGTCACGGAATTCTTGCCGACCTTCACGTCGCTGAGCCTGGCCGCGGTGAGCACCTTGATGCCGCGCTTCCTGAAAGCCTTCCCCAACTCGGCCGACACCTCGGCGTCCTCGATCGGAAGTATGCTCGGCGCGATCTCGACCAGCGTCACGTCGGTACCGAACGCGTTGAAGACGTCGGCAAACTCACAGCCCACGGCGCCCGCGCCCACGACCACCATGGACTTCGGCGCCTTCTCCAGCGTCAGCGCCTCATCGGAGCTGATGATCTTCTTGCCGTCCAGCTCGAGGCCCGCCTGCGGAAGGCCGCGAACACGCGATCCCGTGCAGACGACCACGGCCTTCTTCGCGTCGTGACTCTCTTCCTTGCCGTCGGCTCCCTTCACCTTGATCTTCCTGCCGCCAGCCAGTGAGGCAGTGCCCTTGATGTAGGTGATCTTGTTCTTCTTCATCAGGAACTCGACACCCTTCGAGTTCTGCTGGCTCACTCCACGTGAGCGCTTCATGGCCACGCCGTAGTCCAGCTTGATCTCACCCACCGCGACGCCGAAATCCTTCGCCTGGCCCAGCCTGTTGGCGAGCGCGGCGGACTCGAGGAGTGCCTTGGCCGGAATACAACCCCAGAGCACGCAGGTTCCGCCGAGCGCCTCGCGCTCGACGACGGCGGTGGAGAGCCCGAGTTGGGCGCTGCGGATCGCGCCAACGTAGCCGGCGGGGCCGCCGCCGATGAAGATCACGTCGAAGGAAGCCATCAGTTCGCGGGAGAAGAGGACTCTGCGCCATCGCCACCATGGGGACGACGCGAAATGTCGAGCTGGAAGCGGCATGGAGCGCGGCCAGCCAGGCGGGCAACCGGGCGCGCCGCCAGCGTACTGGTAGCGGCGATCCGGCGCCGTTCAAGATACCTTGTGCGCCGCCGGCCACGCTACCCGCTCGTAGCACCGACTCACCAGTGCCCCGCTTCACTGGTGCGCCCTGCCACTGTACCGCGTGGGCCAACATCGCCTATCTTGACGGAGGCTCGCACCCGGCAGCCACATTCCATTAATGCAACCGCCATGTACGCCCTCACACTCTCGCTCCACAATCTCCTGCGCTGGGTGGTGCTCATAGCGGCCGTCTTCGCCGTCATGCGCGCCATTTCGGGATGGCTCGGCCGCACCGCCTGGACCCCCGCGAGTGCTGGCCCTGGACGCATCCTCACCATCTCGCTCGACATCCAGTTCCTGATCGGCATCCTGCTGTACGCCGTGCTCAGCCCTGTCACGAAGGCGGCATTCGCCGACATGGGTGCCGCCATGAGGGAGTCCCAGGTCCGCTTCTTCGTCGCCGAGCACCTCGTGATCATGGTGCTCGCGCTGGTCGTGGCGCACATTGGCAAGGTGCTGGCCCCCAAGGCTGCCACCGACGCGCTCAGGTACCGCCGCGCATTCATCTGGTACGGGCTGACGACGCTGCTCATCCTGGCCGGGATGCCGTGGTGGCGGCCCATGTTCAGGCTGGGCTGACGATACCGACGGAAGTCGATTCCGTGCTGCTCCAGCCGCATCCGGCGCGGTGCACGGCGAACGCCGGGTGACTGGAGCGTGGACGGGAGCGCTGGCATATACGAGTAGAGGCGCGGCGGAGTTGATCTCCCTGCCGCGCCTCTACTCGCATGTGCCTCAGTCCGGAACCAGGCTCAGTACACGAGCATCAACGGATTCTCGATGAGTTGACGCAGTGTCTTGAGGAATGTCGCTCCCAGCGCGCCGTCCACGACGCGATGGTCGCAGCTCATCGTCACGTGCATCCGTTTGCGCACCACCACCTGTCCGTCAACCACGACGGCCCTGTCCTCCATCGCGCCTATGGCCAGTATTGCGGCCTCGGGCGGGTTGATGATGGCGGTGAAGTGGTCGATGCCGAACATGCCGAGGTTGGATACGGAGAAGGTGGACCCGGTGAACTCCTCCGGCTTCAACTTCCGTTCGCGTGCGCGCCCCGCCAGCTCGCGCGCCTCGGCGCTGATCTCGCTCAACCTCTTGCGATCAGCGTCGAAGATGACCGGTGTGATCAGGCCATCCTCGATCGCCACGGCCATCCCGATGTGGACGCGGTGATGCTGACGGATGCGGTCACCGAGCCATTGTGCATTGACCTCGGGGTGGCGGCTCAGGGCGACGGCGACCGCCTTCAGGATGATATCGTTGAAGGAGACCCTGTACTCGTCGCCCAGGGCAGCCATGGCGGTGCGCATCTCCGCCACACGCTCCATGTCCAGGTCGGCCGTGAGGTAGAAGGTCGGGATGGGGCCAATGGACTCAGCCAGACGGCGCGCGATCGTCTTGCGCATCTGGGTGAGCGTGACATCGGTGTAGTCGTCAGCGGCGGCGTGTGCGGCCACGACGGCTGGCCTGGCGGCCACGCCGGCTGCCACCGCGGATTCGACGTCGCGCTTGATGATACGGCCAGCGGGCCCGGAGCCCTGAATGCTGCCCAGGTCGAGGCCGCTCTCCGAGGCAAGGCGACGGGCGAGTGGTGAGGAGCGTGGCCGGTCACCGGGTTCCCGATCCTGAGCGGCGGCAGCCGGCGGAGCAGCGGTTGGGGCTGCGCTCTTCCGGTCCGCGACGGCGGGTGCGGCGGGAGTATCCTGTTTCTCGGGGGGGGGCCCCGCGCTCGGAGCCGCCGCCGGAGTCGCCGCCGCGGCCGGCGCAGCAGCCTCGGCCGCCTCAGGCGCAGCCTCGGCAGCCGGAGCAGCGGCTTCACTCGCACCGGCACCCGCCTCCGCCACCAACTCGGAAATGTCCGCGTCTGCCGCCGCGATCACGCCGATCACGGTGCCCACCGGCGAGGTGTCACCCTCCTCGATGAGTCGTTTGCGCAGTACGCCATCGCCACGGGCCACCAGTTCCATGATGGCCTTGTCCGTCTCCACCTCGGCCAGCACGTCGCCACTGGCGATCTCGTCGCCCTCGTTCTTGAGCCACTTTACGAGGCGTCCCTCCTCCATGGTCGGGGAGAGCGCCTCCATGAAGATCTTGGTAGCCATTACTTCTCGCCCCCGTCCAGGTACATGACCTTCTTCACGGCCGCGATCGTCTTGGCAGCATCCGGCTTGGCTGCCCGCTCGAGGTTCTTGGCGTATGGCATCGGTACGTCCGCCTGGTGAACCCGAACCACCGGCGCATCCAGATGGTCGAAGCAGTCACGCTGGATGAAATCAACGATCTGCGCACCAATCCCGGCCATCTTCCAGCCCTCTTCAAGCACTACCGCGCGGTTCGTCTTCCTGACCGAAGTCGTTATTGCCTCCACGTCCATCGGGCGCACCGTGCGCAGGTCCACGACGTCGCAGCGGATCCCCTCCTTGGCCAGGGTGTCGGCCACGTTCATCGCCACCAGCGCCATCTTGCCGTTGGTGATGATCGAGCAGTGATCGCCCTCGCGCTTCAACTCGGCCTTGCCGAGCGGGATCACATACTCTTCCTCCGGCACCTCTCCCTTGGTGTTGTAGAGCATCTCGCCTTCCAGGAAACACACCGGATTGTCGTCACGGATGGACGACTTGAGCAGTCCCTTGGCGTCGTACGGTGTGGCCGGCGTGACCACCTTGATGCCGGGGATGTGCATGAGCCACGACTCGAACGCCTGCGAGTGCTGTGCAGCGAGTTGGAGGGCGGCGCCGCTGGGACCCCGGAAGACGATCGGCATGTTGTACTGCCCGCCTGACATGTACAGCATCTTGGAGGCCGAGTTCAGGATCTGGTCGAATGCCAGCACGGCAAAGTTCCAGGTCATGAACTCGATGATCGGCCGCAGTCCCACCATTGCCGCGCCCACGCCGACGCCGGCGAAGCCCAACTCGGCGATTGGCGTGTCGACCACGCGCATCTCGCCGAACTCCTGGAGCAACCCCTTGCTCACCTTGTAGGCGCCCTGGTAGACGGCCACTTCCTCGCCCATCAGGAAGACGCGGTCGTCGCGTTCCATCTCCTCGCGCAGCGCCTGGTTGAGGGCATCGCGGTAAGTGATGATAGCCATCAGACAGTCGCCTCCTCGCGGGCATCGCTGGTCGTGTCGACCAGGACGTCCTCGTAGAGCGCTTCCAGTGGCGGCTCCGGACTCTGGTCGGCGAAGTCCCACGAATCCTGCACCACCGCCTTGATCTCCTCATCCATCTTCGCCATCGCCGCATCGTCGATCTCGCCGGCTTCCTGCATCATGGCGCGGAGGAGCACTATCGGGTCACGCTTCACGTGCTCGTCGAGCTCGGCCTTGGTGCGGTAGGTGCCGCTGACGGCGTCGCTCATCGAGTGTCCCATGAAACGGTAGGTGCGGATCTCGAGCAGGGTAGGGAGTTGCTCGGTTCGGGCGCGGGTCAGCGCCTCGGAGAAGGCCTCACGGACGGCGAAGACATCCTGCCCGTCCACCATCGCGCGGGCCATGTCGTAGCTGGCGGCGCGCTCGTAGATGTCGTGGATGGAAGACGCCCGCTCGAGCGCGGTACCCATGCCGTAGCGGTTGTTCTCGATGACGTAGATGACCGGGAGATGCCAGAGCGAGGCCATGTTCAACGCCTCGTGGAAGGCCCCGGTATTCACCACGGACTCGCCCATGAAGCAGAGACAGACCTGATCGCCACCACGATACTTGATGGCGAAGCCGACACCGGTGGCGATGGGTACGTGGGCGCCGACGATGCCGTGGCCGCCGAGGAAGTTCAGGTTGCGATCGAAGAGGTGCATGGAACCACCCTTGCCACCTGCCACGCCATCCGCGCGCCCGAAAAGCTCGGCCATGATACCACGCGGCGACATGCCGCGAGCCAGGGCATGGCCGTGATCACGGTACGTGGTGATGACGTAATCATCAGGCCGGAGGAGGGAGATCGTGCCCGTGCTCACTGCCTCCTGACCGATATACAGGTGACAGAAGCCACCGATCTTGCCCAGCGCGTATGCCTCCGCGCTCTTCTCCTCGAAACGTCGCTGGAGAAGCATGGAGTGCAGCAGCTCGAGGCGTAGCTCCACGTCACCGCGCACGGCATCCACCGCGGCCGCGTCAGCCTTCGCCGACTTGCCCGTGGCGCGCGCGCGCGTGACAGATTTCTTCTTGGCCATTATCAGGGGGAAAAGGTTGGCTGCAGCCCGTCCTGCTGCACGTGATGAGCCCGGAACCCGGGGCACTCCTCTCGACCGTCAGGCGGTCTCCACTCCCGCCGCCTGCACCTGCTCCCAGGCGTGATAGCTGGAGCGCACGAGAGGGCCGGACTCGACGTGACGAAAGCCCAGCGACATCCCGATGCGGTAGAGCTCGCGGAACTCCTCGGGCGTGTAGTAGCGATCGAGGGCGATGTGCGAGTCGGACGGCCGCAGGTACTGTCCAAGAGTGAGGATGTCCACGTCCACCGCACGCAGATCCTTCATCACCTCCACGACCTCGGGGATCGTCTCACCCATGCCCAGGATCATCCCTGACTTGGTCGGGATGTCAGGCGCGATCTGCTTGGAGACGCGAAAGATCTCCATCACGCGCCGATACCTGCCGCCGGGCCGCGCCTTCTTGTAGAGGCGTGGCACGGTCTCGGTGTTGTGGTTGTAGATCTCCGGTCGGGCCTCGAGTACGGTCCGGATGGACGTCTCGCGCCCCTGGAAATCGGGAACCAGCACCTCCACCGAGCAGCCGGGCAACTTCTCGTGCAACTGCCGGATCGTCTCGGCAAAGGCCCAGGCGCCAAAGTCCGGCAGGTCGTCACGGTCCACCGACGTGAGCACGACATGCCGCAACTGCATCTCGGCGGCCGCCGTGGCGACCCGCTCGGGCTCCGACGGGTCATACCTGGGCGGCCGCCCGTGGGCAACGGCACAGTAGGCACAGTTGCGCGTGCACACGTCGCCGAGGATCATGAATGTCGCGGTTCCGTGCTCCCAGCACTCGCCCACGTTGGGGCAGTGGGCCTCCTCACAGACGGTATGGAGGTCCATCTCGCGCATGAGCTTCTTGAGACGCAGGTAATTCGGCCCACCGGGAGCCTTGACCTTGAGCCAGGAAGGCTTGCGCTCGGGAAGAGGTTCGGCACGGCGCCGACCTAGGATCTGGTAGAGGGTCTCGCCCATGATCTGGCGTCACGAGGGAAAACTGGAGAACCGCCAACGAGGCTCGCGCCCGAACGCCGACGGTCGCAGGCAGCGGACTGGCGCTGAACCGCCGGCGACAACTGTCGGCGACAACCGTCCCATCTGCACGAACGCGCCGGCACGCTG
>CALCHX010000106.1 GCA_937906875.1 uncultured Gemmatimonadota bacterium
GACTCGTCGGTGGCGACGCTCCGTGGCCCGATCCGGGAGAGACCGACGCGGTGAGCTACGCGCCGCTCGACGGGGATGCCAGTTGCGACGTGGTCGTACTGGGAGCCGGTATCACTGGCGCCATCTGCGCCGCCCTGCTGGTGGACGAAGGACTGGATGTGATGCTCCTCGACAAGCATACGGTGGCCAGTGGCAGCACCAGCGCCAACACTGCCCTCCTGCTCTTCGAACCGGATCAGCCTCTTCACCGGCTCTCGGAGATGCTCGGCACCCAGGACGCCGATACTGTCTACCGACTGTGCCATGAGGCACTCGATGATGTCGCCCGACTGGCGCGAAGAGTGGACGAGTGGGACGGCTCGGGCGGGAATGGTACGCGCTTCGCCTGGCGGCCGAGCCTCATCCTGGCCAGCAAGTCCGGGGATATCGGGAGCCTGTACCGGGAGTTCGAGGCGCGCCTGAGACATGGCTATCCTACCGCCCTGTTGAAGCGCGAGGAGCTGGAATCTCGCTACTCCTTCTCCGCCCCCGCGGCACTCTGGTCCCGGCACGCGGCCCAGATGGACCCCTACCGCTTCACGCGCGGGTTGGTCGCCGAGGCCGCCGGCCGGGGGCTACGCGTACACGAACGAACCGCCGTCGTCGACTACGAGCCGGAGCATGAGAGGGCCGTACTCACGACGGAGTGCGGCCACCATGTACGGGCGCGCCACCTCATCTTCGCTACCGGCTACGAGACCGAGCGCTATACCAGCCGGAAGCTGGCACAGGACAACACCACCTTTGCGATTCTCACCGACCCTCTGGAGGAGATTGCCGGCTGGCCCGACCGCGCCCTCATCTGGGAGACGGCGGAGTCCTACATCTACCTGCGGGTCACCGATGACAGTCGCGTCCTGATCGGCGGGCTGGACGAGAAGACGGTGGATGCCGGCAGGCGCGACGCGATACTGCCAGGGAAGAGCGAGCAGTTGCTCACCCGGCTGAGGACGATGTTCCCGGATATCGACACTCGCGTCGCACGAGCATGGACGGGGACCTTTCTCACCACCCACGACTCACTACCCTACATCGGCCAGCTCCCCGAGGCGCCTCATGCCTGGTTCGCGCTCGCCTACGGTGGAAACGGGACCACCTTCGCGATGATCGCCGCGACCATGCTTCGCGACGCGATATCGGGGCGGCCGCGGGCGGAGGCCGAGCTGTTCCGGTTCGATCGTCCCACGGCCCGCTGACGGTGTCGGAGTTGCCGGACGTTCCGGCCGGGCTCTGCCGCGGCGCGGGGTACACCAACGTTATCCCTCGCGCTCGCTCCGACCTCCCAACCACGCCCACAGCCTCCTCTGCACCAGTACGAGCCCCACCGTCAGCCCGACAGCCAGCACGAACACCGCCAGATCTGATCGACGCCCGGGCTGCAGGGCGAAGCTCATCGCCGTGGCGAGCCCCGGCGGATGCACCAGGTCGAGGACGATCATGAGGATGATGGTGACCACCATTGCCACCGCGGCCGCCAGGAAGTTCGTGCCGAGGGCGAGCGAGAAGAGAGTGCCCAGAATCGCGCCCCCCACCTGGGAGAGGGTGAGGGCGCGGATCGTGTTCATCTGGTGGTGCGGGTCCATGTAGATCAGGAAGGCGCTCGCCGCGAGCGGCGAGAAGAGCAACTGCTGTTCGCTGAGCAGGTCCACCAACATCAGCACCAGCAACACGACCGCCGTCGGCAGCGCCGCCAGCGCCAGCTCGTCGCGGATCGACAGCCGACGCCGGCCACGGGTCAGTACATGGGTGAGTAGAAGTCCTGGCATGTCGCTCCCTCTGTTGCTGGCCCAACCCTTCCGCAATGGCGTACGTTCTTCAAGTATGAGGCAGACCCGCTGTCCACCGCGATGGCATGACAGCTACGCCCCTCCACAATCCGTACCAGCTCCGGAGGTCCGCCAGATGACTGACCCCAGACCACCCGCGCCCAGCCGCATGCCACTTCCCGGACGTACGCACTCCGCGCTCCTCGCCGCCCTCGCCGTCGGCGCCGTGAGCCTGTTCGCCACCGCATCGGCCGACGCCCAGGCGCGAACGACGGCCTCCGCCGCGCGCAGCGTGGCCGCCGCCGCGGCTACCTACGACACGTCCATGTACGCCGGCCTCCGCTACCGCATGGTCGGACCCTTCCGCGGCGGCCGCGTCACCACCGTCTCCGGCGTCGCCAGTGAGCCGCACACCTTCTACTTCGGCTCCACCGGCGGCGGCATCTGGAAGACCACCGACGCCGGGTCGAGCTGGCGCAACATCTCCGACGGCTACCTCGCCGCCACCTCCATGGGCGCCATCCGCGTCGCGCCGTCGGACCCCAACATCATCTACGCCGCCACCGGCTCCGACGGACTGCGCAGCAACGTCTCGACGGGGCTCGGCATCTACAAGAGCACCGACGCCGGCGTTACCTGGCGCTTTGTCGGACTGCGCGATGCCGGCCAGACGGGAGCGGTCGAGATCCATCCCACCAACCCGCAGATCGCCTTCGTCTCGGTGATCGGCAACGCCTTCCGTCCCAGCCCGACCCGGGGCCTCTACCGCACCCGCGACGGCGGCGCGAACTGGGAGCGCGTTCTCTACGTCTCCGACAGCACGGGCTCGGTGGACGTGGAGTTCAACCCGGCCGATCCGAACGAACTCTACGCCACCATGTGGCGCGCCGAGCGCAAGCCGTGGACGATCATCAGCGGCGCCAACGAGGGCGGCGTCTACAAGAGCACCGACGGTGGCACCACCTGGCGCAAGCTCAGCAAGGGGCTCCCGCAGGGGCTGTTCGGCAAGGCCGACCTGGCCGTCTCCGCCGCCGACCCCAACCGCGTCTACGCGCTCATCGAGGCGCCGGGCGCCGAGGGCGGTCTCTACCGCTCCGACGACCGTGGCGAGACGTGGACCCAGACCAGCAACCAGCCCGGCATCGTCAACCGCCCGTTCTACTACATCAACGTGGACTCCGACCCGTCCGACGCCGACCGCGTCTTCATCGGCGCCGAGGGCTTCTGGGCGTCGACCGATGGCGGCCGGACGTTCCGCACGCGGCCCACTCCGCACGGCGACAATCACGACCTCTGGATCAACCCGAACGACCCCAACATCTGGATCCAGGCCAACGACGGTGGCGTCAACGTCACGCTCGACAACGGCCGCACCTGGAGCACGCAATACAACCAGCCCACCGCCGAGATCTATCAGGTGGCCGCCGACAACCGGTACCCGTACCGGCTCTACGGTGCCCAGCAGGACAACAGCACCCTCATGCTGCCCAGCCTTCCCCTGGCCGCCGCGCGGCCGGACGACTGGATGCAGCAGTGGCGGGCGACCGCCGGCTGCGAGACGGGGCCGGTGGTGCCGCATCCCACCAACCACGACATCGTCTATGGTGCCTGCAAGGGTCAGTTCTCGCGCCTGAATACCAACACCGGGCAGGAGAGCAACTACTGGGTGGGCGCTCAGTATCTCTACGGATTCAATCCGGCAGAACTCAAATATCGCTTCCAGCGCATAGCCCCGATCGAGATCTCGCCGTTCGATGAGAAGGTCATCTACCACGGCTCGCAGTTCGTCCACCGCACGACGGACGAAGGGGTGACATGGGAGGTGATCAGCCCCGACCTCACGGCCAACGACCCGCGTGGGCACGAGGTGAGCGGCAAGCCGATCACGATCGACGTCACCGGTGAGGAGTACTACGCCACGCTCTATGTCATCCGCGAGTCTCCGCGCGAGCGCGGCGTGATCTGGGCTGGCGCCAACGACGGCCCCATCCATGTCACGCGGGACAACGGGAAGACGTGGACGAAGGTGACGCCGGCGGGGCTCCCGGGCGGTGGACGGGTGCAGAGCATCGAGCCCTCGCCGCACCAGGACGGCAAGGCCTACGCGACGGTCCTCCAGTACCTGCTGGGCGATTTCCGCCCCTACGTCTACCGCACCACCGACTACGGGAAGAGCTGGACGAAGATCACCAATGGCATCCGCGACGACGAGCCCACGCGCGTCATCCGGGAGGATCCGGTGCGCCCCGGGCTGCTCTACCTGGGCACCGAGTTCGGCATCTACGTCTCGTTCGACGACGGTGCAAACTGGCAGTCATTCCAGCTCAACCTGCCCGTCACACCGGTGATGGACATGATCCTGCACGACGGCGACCTGGCGCTCGCCACCCAGGGACGCGGCTTCTATATCCTGGATGACCTGGCACCGCTCCGTCAGTTGGGTGACAGCGTGGCCCGCGACAAGCCCTGGTTCTTCACGCCGTCCAGGGCCGTCCGCACACGCTATCCGGTGACGATGGGGAGCGACCAGCAGCCTGAGTATCCGCCCATCGGCGCCTATCTGGATTACTACCTGCCGTCAGCGGCGACGGCGCCGCTGGTGATGGAGATCCTGGACGGATCGGGTTCGGTGGTGTACACGGCGCGCAGCGATGCCGGCGCTGGCGGTGGAGCGGGTGCACCCGGCCAGGGGATGCGTCGCCCGGTCCCCGGCGCTGGCAGTCCGTGGAGCGCGCTGGACGGTTCGGCCGGGATGCACCGCTACGTCTGGGACCTCTCCGTCGCCGACCCGGCGGGCGGCCGTGGGCGTGGACCGCTGGTAACGCCGGGCAGCTATCAGGCGCGGCTGACGATGGGCTCCTGGAGCCAGACACGTCCGGTGGAAGTGGTGCTCGATCCACGCCTGGTGGCTGATGGCCTGACGAACGCCATGCTGGCCGATCAGTTGGCCCTCTCCCTCAAGGTCAGGGACGCTCTGGCCGAGGCCAACCGGACGCTGGCCGAGGTGCGGGCGGCGGAGAAGCAGGCGACCGCTGGCAGCAGCCAGGCGGCGCGGTTGAAGGCCCTCGAGGCCCGTCTTGCCACGGAACCCGTCCGCTACTCCACGCCCATGCTGGTGGACCAGATGAATTATCTTTACAGGATGATCACGGCCGCCGACCAGCAACTGGGTCGCGACGCCTCGGTACGGTTCGCCGAGTTGCGCGCCGAGCTGGATTCCATCCAGGCCGGCCTGCGCCAGGTGACCGGTACCACTCCGAACGTGGTGCCGTAGATCGGCGCCATATCGGGCTGACGTGTGGATGTCATGAAAGGGGGCCGGCTATGATCGCCGGCCCCCTTTCATGATTCAGTCAATGCAGCTACGTCCTCTGGTCAGCCGATCGGCCAACGGGCGTTGCGCTCGCGCTCGGTGCAGAAACTGTTCGATTGCCATCGATCGCCATCTGGCGTGAGCCGATTCTCGGTGGCGGCAGCGGTAGTCACGAACTGGCTCCGTTCATGACCGTGTGGTCCTGTAGATGACTCGCTGCCGTCCGATTCCCGTTGCCCGTCTGGCGTCATAGCTTCACTCTCCCTTAACGGGTGTAACTGGCTACGCGCACGCGGCCGGAATGTCGCGCGCACGCCTCGCCGTTGGCCTCTCGCGAGCCCCACCATGCAGGCCTTGAGGCCAGAGGGAAAATCGCAGCATGCCGCGTGCCGTCATCGTGGATGTCGGGTTCCAGGACGGCATGACAGCCGCAAACAGCCCTCATTCGGCCGTCAGCGCACCCCTCGCCCGTGCACCCCGGCGGATCTCCGGCCGGATCGGGGCGATCTCGCTCGTGAGCGGCCACGACCGTGGCGGAGTACGCACCGGCCACCATTCGTCCCTCAGCGCACCTTTGCCCGCGCGATCGTACCGGCATCGGTGCCGAACCAGAGACTGCCGGTACGTGCATCGAAATGAATGTGGCGCACCGAGTTGTTGTTGGGGCCCGCGTTCGGGATCGCAGTCACGCTGAAGACACGCTCCGCGCGCGGATCGAAGCCCACGAGCCTGTTCGGCTGGACCCCGCTCTCCACCATCCAGATCATGCCGCGATCGTCCAGCGCCATCCCGTACGGCTGGCTCTTCTCTCCACCCGGCAGCGCCCACTCGGTCACCTTGCCGCTGGCCGGATCCAGGCGTCCCACCTTTCCGCGGGCGTAGTCCACGAACCAGACCATGTCGTCGCTGGTGACGACGAGCCGGCGGGTACGAGCACCAGCTTCCGGTAGCGTGTACTCCCTGAGCGCCATCGTCGACGGATCGATCGTGCCGATCCTGTTCGTCCCGAACTCGTTGAACCAGGGCCGGCCCTTCGAGTCGACGA
Organism: uncultured Gemmatimonadota bacterium; assembly: GCA_937906875.1. Lineage (GTDB taxonomy): Bacteria > Gemmatimonadota > Gemmatimonadetes > Gemmatimonadales > Gemmatimonadaceae > CALCHX01. The sequence goes on from CALCHX010000106.1 coordinate 6,164, forward strand.
CAATGCCATAAGGACGCGCGCGCGGAGTCGGGACATGCACCAGCTCCACCTTCCGCGTCGCCTTGGTCAGGCGACCGACCACGTTGGCACCCTGCGACGTGAACCAGATCGTGCCGTTGGGGCCAAAGACCAGCGTGTGAGGATCGCGCGCCGAGCTGTCCGGCATGGCAATGCGCGTCAACCGGTCCGTCTTCGGGTCGTAGTGGCCGATGTGGGAATCGCCATTGCCGGCATACCAGACGGTGCCGTCCGCATCCACGATGAGATTGTGGGGAAGTGCCTTGGCGGGCAGTTCACGCTGTCCGAACTTGCCCGTGGCCGGATCGAGCCAGGCGAGGTAGTTGCCCACCTGTCCCACGAACCAGATGCGGTTGCTGGTCGGGTCCGCATAAGGGTCACGTGGCCGGCTCCGCTCCCACGGCACTACCCACTGGGTGATGGGTACGGTGTCCGCCGCGGTGACCGGGGCGGCCACCGTCATGGCCTCGGCGGACGGCGTCCCGACATCTGTGGTACGCTGGCTGACGAGCACGCCACCAGCGAGCATGGCGGGCAGGAACAGGGTGGGGATGACTACACGCATCACGGAACCTCCTGTGGGAGCATGGCGGGGGGCACGGGCAGGCAGTGGGTCGACGATCACGCCTGCCTGTCCAACGCGGCGGGTGCCTTCATGAAAGATACACGACCCGCACGCTGGCGATCCGGATACCGGTGGCCCGTCCGACAGGTGGGCACCTCGGACGACCATACTCGACTCGCATCTCCCCGGCCGGCGGCGGCGACCATACATTGGGTTGATGTCGCTGCCCACCGCTCCCACACCGCCAGACGACCCCGCACGTCGCTTCGACGATCGCGAGGTGGGACTGATCATCCAGCGTGCCGGCGAACTCCAGAAGACCGAGTTCGCACGGCGGGACCGCGGCGGGATGTCGCTGGCCGAGCTGGAGCAGGTAGCTCGTGAGGCGGGGCTGGATCCGGCGCTGGTGCGCCGCGCCGCCAGGGAGATCGATGCGCCGGCATCGCCGCCAGCGTCGCGATTGGCCGGCGCGCCGATGCGGCTCATCTACGAGCTCAGCTTTGACGGCGAACTCCCGGTGGACGAGTACGAGCCGCTGGTAGCCGAGATTCGCCGTTCCCTTGGCGAGGCTGGCCTGGTGGGTACGCTGGGCAGGACGCTCACGTGGAGCGCTGCCGACACCGGTTTCGGGCGGCACCGCGCCCGCCGACGTCAGCTCACAATCACCGTGACTCCGCGACACGGGCGCACGACGTTGCGCATCGAGGAGTCGCTCTCGCAACTGGCCGGCGGCGTATTTGGCGGCATGGTGGGTGGCTTTGGCGGTGGTGCCAGCGGCATGGGCTTCGGACTCGGCATGGGAGTGCTGCACTCGGCCGCCGCCGCCACCGGCATCGTGGGTGGCGTCCTCCTCGTCAGTTATGCAGGCGCGCGCGGGCTCTTCTCATTTCTCGCGACGCGCCGCAAGCATCAGTTGGAACAGTTGCGCGACCGCCTGGCCGAGCACATCGAGCGGGCGCTGCGCTGACACGCGGCGATGGGCTGGCACCCTTCTCGCCCTCCGCGACAGCCGTCATTGGTGATGGGTGTCGGTGGCACAGCGGTGACGCGGCGGCGAGGTGCCGGTGGCGTGCCGTCGACGCCCCGGTGACGTGCGGGTGACGTGCCGCGCACGTGCCCGTGACCTGCCGTACCGCGCCGAGGACGTGCCTGGGAGATACCGGCGACATGACCACCTCGTGCCGATTTACCCTGAGCGTAACGACGGAGAATACTGATGGCTCGCGGCGAGAGACCGTACGAGAGTCCACGTGGCAATCGCTCTGCGGGTGCGAGTGCGAGGAGCGGTGAGGATCCGCAAGGATCCACGAGTCGTCTGTCTGGTGAGAGCGGTCAGCGCCCGTCCGGGTTCCGCGACCCGCGCCCGCCCGATCGACTGACGAGCCGCAAGCCGGGCAGGCGATCGACGACTGCCGCCGCGGGTCGCAAGCCTGGCAGACGCTACGATACTCGCAGCAACCGGAACGCAGCAAGCGCGCGGCTGAAGCGATTCCGCCAACAGACCTCGCTGGCCGTGGCCATGACGGGTCTCGTCCTGCTGCTCGCCGGTGGTTCCGATGCGTCAGCCGAGGGCAGCTCGGTGGTGTCGGCGCCCACCGCGGCTGCGCAGGACACGCTATCGCGGGATACGCTCGCACCGGACACGGCGGCGGCGCAGAGCGTCGTCGCGGCGCCTGTCGCCCAGCCGGCAGGTAGCAGTAGCCGCGCGGCCGACGAGGCCGCGCGTTCGGTGGAGGAGGCCACGTCGACGATCCGCACACTCGTCCGCGGCACCTATCGTGTTCTGCCAAAGTTGGGAATCGCCTTCGCCCTGCTCGTTCTCGCCGGCCTGATCAGTCGGCTATCCAAGCCGCTGCTGCGCTACGTGTTGGCCAGTTTCGAGCGCGCCGAGGCGATCAGTGCGATGGTTGGCATAGGCGTCTGGCTGATCGCGCTCGGTGCTGCGTTGAGCGTGCTCGCCGGCGACGCCCGCGCCCTGCTCGGCTCGGTGGGCCTGTTCGGGCTCGCCCTCTCCTGGGCGCTCCAGGCGCCGATCGAGAGCTTCACCGGCTGGCTGCTCAATTCCTTTCGCGGCTACTACACCGTGGGCGACCGGATCCTCGTCGGAGATGTCTTCGGCGACGTCTACAAGATCGACTTCCTGACGACGATGATCTGGGAGGCTGGTGGGCCGGGGAAGGCGGTGACCGCCGCACAGCCCACCGGAGCCACGATCACCTTTCCAAATTCCGAGGTGCTGCGCTCCAACATCACCAACTTCACACGTGACTTCCCGTACGTGTGGGACGAGGTCACGGTGGGCGTAACGAATGAGAGCGACCTGTCCTATGCGATCGGAGTCGTGAAGGGCGTGGCAGACCGCGTACTCGGCGATTCGATGGTGGCGCCGGCCGCCGAGTATGCGCGACTGCTGCGCCTGGCGCGGCTGGAGGCTGATGTTGCCTCTCATGCCCAGGCCTACGTCTCGCCCACCGCGTCGTGGGTCGACATCACGGTTCGCTACCTGGTGCCCGTGCGGGAGCGGCGCGCGTGGTCGACGAGGATGCAATTGGCGATCGGCGCCGAGCTTGCCAGGCCGGAGCATGCCGGACGCATCAAAGGCTCGTATCCCGTGCGCAGGGTGGTCACCGACATTCCGCCGGATTCGGCGCGGATGGCAGCCGAGTGAGGTCAGGAGACGCGCCGATCCCTCCCACACACCGGCCCAACATGCGCCTGAGCAGGAACGGGGGTAGCTGGTGATTCCAGCTACCCCCGTTCCTGACTCACTTCTTGACGGCCACCATCTGCTGATCGCAGCAGATCTCCTCGTGGCGCATGCCGGATGGACAGGGACACGCCTTCTCGTACACGAGTACCGCGCCACACTTGTCGCAACGATACCTATCACCGACTTCTCGCATTCTGATCTCCTGCGCTGAAGATGAAATCTGGCGAAGCGACGCCAGAAGGCTGGCTGGTAAACTGGCCGTGCGCGGAACAGGCTGCTGGACCGTCGTCACGCGGTCGATGGCTTGCAGCGACGACATCAGAGCGCGTCAGGATGTATCACGCGCGGTGCCGCACGCGAAGAGGTGCAATTCGGGCGCCACGTCACGGATCAGCACGACGCGGCTGCGCACCAACTGCCTGCGTCCTGGCATGCTTTAAGCGAGTTCCGGAGACTGTCGTGCTCTCGCGATTCAGGTCTCACTCTCTCGCTTCGCAGTTGCCATGAGCCTCCTCGAACGCCGCAATACCGTCAGCGACTTCGTCATCGATCGCCTCATCGAGTGGGGCGTGGACCGCATCTTCGGCTTCCCCGGCGATGGGATCGGCGCCTTTGACGGCGCCCTCATGCGGGCCGACGAGGAAGAGCTGCCGCTGAGCTACATACGACCGACACACGAGGAGATCTGTGCGCTCATGGCGACCGCGCACGCCAAGTGGACAGGGCGACTCGGCGTCTGCTGCGCCACTTCCAGTCCCGGCGCATTCCACATGATCAACGGTCTGTACGACGCCCAGATGGACAACCAGCCCGTGGTCGCCATCGTCGGCCAACAGGGACTGGCATCGCTGGGGAGCGCGTTCCAGCAGGAGTCCAACCTGGAACGGACGTTCGCCGATGTCGCTGCCTACGTACAGACCATCGCGACACCGGAGCAGGCTCAGGTCGTGGTGGATCGCGCCTGCCGCATCGCCCTCACGCATCTGCAACCGACCGTCGTCATCCTGCCGCATGACGTGCAGAAGATGAAGCGTGTCGACGCACCGAAGCAGAGCTGGGTCTCGCGCAGCAGCAACGTCCCGACATCCACCGCGCTCACGCCGCCACTGGCCGAATTGCGCAAGGCCGCGGCGATCCTGAACGCCGGGAAGAAGGTCGCATTCCTGGTTGGCGCAGGTTCGCGGGGAGCCACCAACGAGGTACTCGCACTCGCCGAGAAGACCGGCGCCGGCGTCATCACGGCGCTGCGCGGCAAGGACGTGATTCCGGCCGACGTTCCCTACCATACGGAGCAGGTAGGCCTGCTGGGCACCAATGCGAGCTACAGGATGATGCAGGAGTGCGATACGCTCCTCATGCTCGGCTCCAATTATCCGTACGCCCAGTTCCTTCCCGATACCGGACAGGCGCGCGGTATCCAGGTGGATCTGCGACCGGGCCAGCTCGGCCTCCGCTACCCGATGGAGGTGAACCTGTGGGGCGACGTCAAGTCCACGGTGCAGGCCCTGCTACCGCTCGTCGAGCAGGTAACCGACCTCGGTTTCCAGCAGCGCTGCGTGGACCAGATGCGCCAGTGGGAAGGGGTGTTGAAGGAACTGGCCTTCGTGCCGGCGGAGCCCATCAACCCGCGCCGCGTGTTCCACGAGATGAACGAGCGTCTGCCGGACAACTGCATCGTGACGTGCGACGCCGGTTCCACCGCCGACTGGTACGGCCACCATGTGAGACTGCGCCGTGGCATGCGCGGGGATCTCTCGGGACGGTTGGCGACGATGCTCGCGGCAATGCCCTACGCAGTGGCTGCCAAGTTCGCCTTCCCCGACCGTTCTGTGGTCTGTACGATCGGCGACGGAGCCTTCCAGATGCTCGGCATGAACGAGCTCATCACGGTGAAGAAATACCAGGAACGCTGGCCCAACAAGCAGTTGGTGGTGATGGTGCTGCACAACAACGACCTGGGCCAGGTTTCGTGGGAGATGAGAACTGAAGACGCCAACCCACGTTGGCCGGGTTCACAGGACATCCAGTCCATCGACTACGCAGCGTACGCCCAGACGCTCGGATTCAGGGGCGTCAGCGTGACCGACCCCGAGCAGGTAGGTCCGGCGTGGGACGCCGCCTTCGCGCACGATGGTCTCACCCTCCTCGACATCCACACGGACATGAATGTGCCGCCTCTGCCGGCGCACATCTCGTTCGAGTACGCGAAGAATACGGTCGAGGCGCTCGTGAAGGGCGAAGCCGGAGAATGGGACGTCATAAAGGACTCGGCGCGTTCGCTCGTGGCGGAGAAGGTGGCGGAGGTGAAGGAACGGTTCCACCACCGCGATTCCGGGAAGCGATGAGATGCGGGCCTCCGAGCCTCAACTCAGGAACCCGCCGCCGAGGAACGCCCATCCGGTTGTCCCGGTGACCTCCGTGCGAGCGTCGGCGTACAGTGTACCCACCGAGTCCCCGGAATCGGACGGGACCATCACCTGGGACACGACGACACTCGTCGTGGTCGAGGTTCAGGGTGGCGGCGAGAGGGGGTTGGGCTACAGCTACGCCGCGCCCGCGGCCGCGCGACTGGTGAGCGACACACTGGCCAGGATGGTTCTGGGCCGGGACGCGCTCGATACCCGTGGCGCGTGGCAGGCGATGGTGTGGAGCGTGCGAAACATCGGCCGACCCGGCATCGCGTCCATGGCCATTTCTGCCGTGGACAACGCGCTCTGGGACCTGAAGGCGAGGCTGGCCCGTCAACCGGTCTACAAGCTCCTCGGCGCGGTGAACGAGTCGGTGCTGGCGTATGGTAGTGGCGGCTTCACCGCGTACTCGATCAACACGCTCTGCGAACAGCTACGCGGCTGGTCGGACGACGGCTTCGCCGCTGTCAAGATGAAGGTGGGAAGGGAGCCGGGTGATGACATTCGCCGGGTGGAACGAGCGCGCACGGCCATCGGCGCGAGCGTCGAACTGTTCGTGGACGCCAACGGTGCGTATGGACGGAAGCAGGCACTCGCCCTCGCGCAGCCTTTTGCCGACCAGGGCGTGACCTGGTTCGAGGAACCTGTCTGGCACGCCGACCTGGACGGCCTTCGCCTCTGCCGGGATCGTGCTCCGGCCGACATGGACGTGACGATGGGCGAGTACTGCTTCCAGGCGCTCGACTTCCGTCGGCTCCTCGAGGCTGGCGCGGTGGACGTGCTGCAGGCCGACGCCACGCGCTGTGGCGGCGCGACGGGCTTTCTCCAGGCCGACGCGCTGTGCGAGGCCTTCGAGGTGCCGCTGTCGTCGCACTGCGGTCCGAGCCTGCACGCGCACCTGGGCTGCGTGGCGCAACGATTCGTGCACGCCGAGTACTTCTTCGACCATGCCCGCATCGAGCAACTGCTCTTTGAAGGGGCGCCGAGACCGCGGAACGGTCGCCTCTGGCCCGGCGGACCGGGCTGGGGCCTGGCCTTCAAGCGCGTCGACGCCGAACGATACAGCGTCTACGACAGATCGAACGTGGCCTGACGCCGGGCCCTCTTCTGCTCGTCACTGCCTGATACCGCGATACGAACCATGCCCTCGCTCCGGCCTCTCCAACTCCTCACGCGAACCTTCACTGGCCACCGCCCTGCAGACGGGGCGCTGCAGGTGGTGCAGCATACGGCTGACCGTGTACCGACAGAGGTTGGGGACGGCGAGCCTTCCGCCCGGGAAGGGAACGGTGAGCCAGCACTTGACGACGCAACCGCGGCCACCCCGGCCGATGGCACATCTTCCCCCCAGACCCAGGATCGCCCGACCGTCGCAGCGCTCGCCTGCGTCGGGTTGGGTATCCTGGTCACCGCGGGCCTGCGCAGCCTCCTGCGCGCCCGTCCTGCTGCATCACCCCCAGTCACCACCGACGCGATCCAGGCCATCACCGACAGCCTTCCGCCCACGCTGGCTCACGGCGCGCAGGTAGCCGAACAGCATCTGCAGGACGGACGGTTCCAGCGGACCCTGTCTCTCGTGGCCGGTACGTCCAGCCTGCTGGCGGGCGCCGAGGTGGCCTACGAGCACTACCGCGGCAGCTACGGCCAGCGCGTGATGTGGACGCCCGTCGTGCTCAGCGCCGCGCTGGCCAGCGCGGGGATTGCCGGTGCTGCCAGCCCCACCGCCGCCCGGCGCGTCCTCCGCCCCATCTCCCTCCTCACACTCGTCGATTGTGCCGTGGGCTTCGGCTTTCACGTGCGCGGTATTGCCCGCAAGCCTGGTGGCTGGCGGTTGCCGGTCACCAACATCATGATGGGGCCGCCGATCTTCGCGCCGCTCCTGTTCGGGGTGAGCGCCTACCTGGGCCTGATCGCCTCGTACCTGCGGCCCGAGGAGAGCAGCGACGACGCCCGGCTGGCGCAGGCGACGGACGAGGACGACAGGACATCCAGGTCGGTCGAGATCGCCACCGGACGATTCCAGAAGCACCTGGCCGCGGCCACCGTTGCGTCCGCATTCTTCAGCGGTTTCGAGGCGCTCTACTCGCACTACAGGAACGGCTTCCGCTACCGCCTCGCCCAATCGAGTCCGCTCGTGGTCGCACCCATCCTGATGGGAGCGGCGGCGGCTTCCATTCCCAGCCACCGCGCCGCGCGCACCCTGCTGCCGGCGGTCTCGCTGCTCGCGATGGCCGACGGAGCCGTGGGCTTCTTCTACCATGTCCGCGGCGTGACTCGTATGCCGGGCGGGATGACGAAGCCATTCTACAACATCATGTACGGGCCACCCGTCTTCGCGCCGTTGCTCTTTGCGGCCAGCGGTGGGCTCGGCCTGCTGGCCTCCCTCATGCGCCGCGAACCATGAGCGGCAACGGCCCCGACGCCCGTCCCCGCGACCTGGCAACTGGTGAGTCCCTGCCGCCTGCGTCGCAGCCGGGCTATTACCCCGGCTTCCAGACTCTCTCCCAGCGGGACTTCTGGGACAGTGCGACCCGCCGCGTCGTCGAGGAGCGCGTAAGGAATGTCCCGCGCATCCGCTTCTTCTCGCCCGCCGAGGTGCCGCTCATGCAGTGCCTGTGCGACCACCTGCTCCCGCAGGGCGACCGGGAGCCGGAGCGGCGCGTTCCCATACTGAACTACCTGGACGAACGGTTGGCGGCAGGCCGCATTCCCGGCTACCGCTTCGAAGTCATGCCGCCCGACGGCGAGGCGTACCGACTGGGCTTTCAGGCGCTGGACCGGATGGCGTGGACGGCGCGTGGGAGCGACTTCCTGGGACTGGACTGGGACAGCCAGGAGGCGTTGCTGAAGGCGCTTCACGACGCCGAACCGTGGCCGGGCGCCGAGGACGTCTGGTCGCGCATGCCGGTGCACCGCTGGTGGGCGCTGGTGATGGGCGATATCGCCGCGGCCTATTACGCCCATCCGTGGGCCTGGGATGAGATCGGTTTTGGCGGACCGGCATATCCGCGCGGCTACTCGCGCCTGGCGCACGGTGAGGCCGAGCCATGGGAGGTCGACGAGCGGCGATACGTGTGGGTCGCGCCCGAGGGAGCGTTATCCGATCCCGTGGAATCCGAACGGGTCGCCCATCGTGGCACACCCGCGCAGGGACAGTTGGGAACTCACTGATGCCGTCGCTCCTGAAGGGTCCTCTCGGGGGCGCGTTCCCCCCATCCGATTCCGCTGTTCATCGGCTGGGCTCGATGCAGACCGTGGATCTGCAGGCGATGCGTCGGTACTGGGACGACGACCTGGTGGACTACGTGATAGTTGGCGTGGGCTCCGCCGGTGGCGTGCTCTGCCAGCGACTCGCGCGGGCCGGCTTCCGGGTGGTGGGGCTGGAGGCGGGGCCCTTCTGGGACACCGAGAAGGACTGGGTGAGCGACGAGGTAGGGTCGCACGGACTCTACTGGAACGACCTCCGCATAACCGGCGGTTCCGACCCGCTCACCCTCGGCTCCAACAACTCCGGCCGGGGTGTGGGCGGCGGCTCGGTTCACTGGGCGTCATTCACGCCCAGGTTGCATCCATCCGACTTCGAGGTGTACACCCGGGACGGAGTGGGCGTCGACTGGCCAATCTCGTATGCCGACCTGAAGCCGTACTACGAGCTGCTCGAGCTCGAGATGCCCGTGGCCGGACCCGCCTACTTCCCGTGGGGCGACCCGCACGGTTACGCCTTCGGGCCGCACCCTCTGGGCGGCGTCGGCAACAAGTTGATGGAGGGGTGCGCGGCGCTCGACATCGAGGTCTCGGCGGGCGGGCCGGTGGCGATCCTGTCGGGTTCGCGGGGTGACAGACCCCACTGCATCTACCGCGGTTTCTGCATCCAGGGTTGCAAGGTGGGTGCGAAGGCGAGCACTCTCGTCACCCACGTCCCCGATGCCATCGCCTCGGGGGCCGAGATCCGCCCGCATTCCATGGTGTCGCGCGTCGTGGTGGGGTCGGATGGGCGCGTGGAGGGAGTGAACTACCTGGATCGGAACGGCAACGAACACCACCAGCGCGCCCGCGCCGTGATCGTCTCCGGCTACGCCATCGAGACGCCCCGTCTGCTGCTCGCATCAGCCTGCCCCGGGCATGAGAACGGACTGGCCAACTCCTCGGGCGCTGTGGGCCGCTACCTCATGGCCCAGGTGGGCAACGTGGTGCTGGGACGGTTCGACGAACCGGTGCGGATGTACAAGGCGCCGCCAGCACATGCGCTCACCGAGGCGTTCTACGAGACCGATCCGCGCAACGACTTCGTGCGCGGCTACGCCCTCCAGACCGTCGGCCCACTGCCGGTTGCCTTCGCCAACCAGATGATAGCCGCCCGTGGCGCATGGGGCTGGGGCCTGCGCCGCCAGATGATGGACTACAACCACTGGTCGCCACTCGGCGTGCTGGGCGAGATCCTGCCTTGGGAGGAGAATCGGGTCACCCTCGCCAGCGAGACAGACCAGTGGGGACTGCCGGTGGCCCACGTCTCGTTCAACCTGCACGAGAACGACAGGCGGGTGTCCAGGGCCGGGACGGCGAGGGCCATCGAGGTGCTGCAAGCGGCAGGCGCGACCGAGACATTCAGCGAGTCGCGCTACGCCCATCTCGTGGGCGCCTGTCGCATGGGCAGTGACCCGGCCACCAGTGTCGTCGACGGCTTCGGGCGTACGTGGGATGTGCCCAACCTGTTCGTCTGCGACGGTAGCGTGATGCCGACGCAGGGATCGGCCAACCCGGGGCTGACCATCCAGGCGCTGGCGGCGCGCACGGCCGACTACCTGATCTCGCAGGGCGAGACGGTCTTCACGTCCGACAGGCGGGACATGACGCCGCCGCCGGTACGGCGCGAGCTGTCGCCGCCGGGTACGCACAGGGGTGTGCCGCGGCTGGCGAACCGGTGAACTGAGGCGGACGGGCGAGCGCGGTGCGACAGACTGTCGTGCGAGAGGCGCTGCCTGTCAGCGACGTCGCAGAAAGACGACAGGAATGTCGACACGATTGCCATCTCCGTCGTGGTCAGGGGGTCTCACCGAGTGTGTAGAAGCAATCAAACGGGGTACCGAAACACAGCGAGAGAGCATCGGCGGAGCGGTGCGCCCAAGTAATAGCGAGCACGCAGACCGCCTGGCCGCCCGGTCATCACGGCCCCGGCCTTGCCGACAGTGCATGCCACCCGCGGCGGTCGCAGGCAGGCGAATCCCAGGACGATTCTCGAATACCCCACGCATGAGGAGTACCCAGTGGAATCAGCATTCACGATGTCCGGCGCAATCGCCATCGTCACCGGAGGCGGGGCCGGCATTGGCCGGGCCATCGCCGAGACATTCGCCCGGGCGGGAGCGCGGGTCGCCGTGAGCGACCTTCGGGCGGAGGCCGCCCAGTCCGTTGCGGACGGCATAATCGCGTCGGGCGGCGAGGCCATCGGGATTGCCTGCGACGTCACCAGTGAGGCCGATTGTCAGGCACTGGTGCGCACCGCCGCCGAGCACTTCGGGAAGGTGACCGTACTGGTGAACAACGCAGGCGGAGGCGGTCCCAAGCCGTTCGACATGCCGATGGCGGAGTTCATCCACGCATACGAACTCAACGTCTTCTCCACCTTCCGGCTGAGCCAACTGTGCGCGCCGCTGATGGAGAAGGCGGGCGGAGGCGCCATCCTGAACGTCAGCTCGATGGCCGGTGAGAACACCAACGCTCGCATGGCGTCTTATGGTTCATCCAAGGCAGCGGTGAACCATCTGACGCGGAACATCGCCTTCGACCTCGGGCCCCGGAACATCCGCGTGAACGCCATCGCGCCGGGGGCGACGCGGACCGATGCACTGGCCAGCGTACTGACACCGGAGATCGAGCGGGCGATGCTCGCCCACACTCCACTCGCCCGGCTGGGCGAGCCTGCCGACATGGCCAACGCGGCGGTCTTCCTCTGTTCGTCCGCCTCGTCGTGGATCAGTGGGCAGGTGTTGACGGTGAGCGGTGGCGGTGTGCAGGAGTTGGAGTAGAGACGTCCCGGGTACGGAGTGGCAGGAGGGATCCAGGACCGCAGGTTATCACTTGCCGACCGCCTGCTCAGCGCCACTGTCACATCCCTGATCCAGTTGAGGCGCCGGGGAATGATGCTCCCGACGCCTCACATTCTCTCAGGCTGGACTCACCAGCCGTCGCTCCCGGCCGCCTGACCCGGTCTCACTCGCGGCGGTGTAGGTAGCAGATGATAGTTCTCCGGGGGCGTTTCCCCCAGCAGGTTGCGCACGAAGTAGTCCCATGTGCGCTTGACCGCGTAAGGCGGAAGAGCGTGTTGGGCGTCAGGGATGATCAGCATGTCGAAGTCCTTCTCCGCCTTGATGAGAGCATCCACAACGCGCAGGGTGTTGGCCGGGTGCACGTTGGTGTCCATGTCGCCGTGCGACTATGTGGTGCCGACGGTCATGGACGGCAACCGATAGGATCGCTCTTCGAGGTCGGCGCGAAGGTCGGCAAGGCTTGCCTTCATTCCGGGTGCGAGTGATCGCACGAGCGCAGCACGAAGGCTGCCCGCACGACCATGAGCAGTAGCTGACCTCACCTGTACAATCGCCTCTCCAATCCGCGATTTCCGGTAAACCGCTACAGAAAGTCAGGGAATCCACCACAGGGGATGTAAGCGAGTTGGCAGTAAACTTCATGATGACTCGTCAGGTGTTGCCTTACGTACCCTCCGACTCATTCCAGTCCGACGGCGACAGCCTGGGAAGTACGGGTTCCGGACGTCCTCGCAGAAGGGGAACGCATCTCTTGCCGCTCGTTCCCCGCGACCGAGGAGATGACGTTCTTCCTCCGGCTTGAGGAAGAACGTCGCTCCTCATCGACGCCCCGTTGATGTGACCCCATCGCCGCAGCACCCACGACCTGCCGCAAGAGCAGCTACGGCGCTTACGGTGGAATTCTTGACCGGAGACATTCATGTCGTTTCAAGACAGGATCTGGCTGACGACCCTCGTCGGGATTGCACTCGTCACGCTGGCGTTCCTCCATGTCATCCGTCAATCGGGTCGGGAGGAGGACCCGAAGACGGTTCAGACCCGTGCCTACGCGCTCAGGCGATGGCTCTTCGGTGGCCTGATCGCGCTGGGCATCGTCGTTACCGGAGCCAGCCTGTGGCCATTTCCTATCGCGTCCCAGCACGGAGCGCCAATGGCGCCGCAGGTGGTCCATGTCGTTGGACACCAGTGGGCATGGCAGATGGACACCACCCGTGTCAGAGCCGGAATCCCGGTGGCCTTCGAGGTCACCAGCGCCGATGTCAATCACGGCTTCGGGATCTATGACTCCACCGACCGCCTGCTGACGCAGACACAGTCCATGCCCGGCGTCACCAATCGCCTGGTTTACACCTTCGAGCATCCGGGCAAGTACCGTATCCTCTGCCTCGAGTACTGTGGCCTGGCCCATCACGCGATGATCCGCGAGATCGACGTCGTGGACGGAACGGAGGAGGAGTCATGAGCATCCTCTATCCACAGAATGAGATGCTCGAATCTCGCGAACGGATGGTCCTCAACCTCTACCTGGTAACCTCGCTGGTCCTCTTTCTGGTGATGATGGTGCTGGGGCTCCTCATGCGCCTCGCGCAGGGCGCCTGGATGGACATGTCGCCTACCCTCTTCTACCAGGTGATGACTGCCCATGGAGCCGGGATGGTGGGCACTGCGGCACTCGCCTCCAGCGCTGTGATGTGGTTCTTCCTGCGCAAGTATGTGCCGTTGAAGACGTCCATCTTCCTGGCGAACTACGTCCTGTTCATGATCGGCGCCGTCCTTCTCCTCGTCGCCATCTTCATCGGGAAGTTCGCCGGCGCATGGACATTCCTCTACCCGCTTCCCGTCCAGTCCCTGGGCGTCTGGAGCGTGGGGTCCGCCGTGCTCTTCATGGTGGGCTTCCTGATCATCGGCGTGGGCTTCCTCCTGTTCTACCTGGACGCCATGCGTGGCGTGATACGGGTCTACGGCAACCTGGGCCGCGGCCTCGGCCTTCAATGGCTGTTCAGCGGCACGGTGGACCCGGACCATCCGAAGACGGTGGTCGCCAGCACCATGGTGATCATCGTCAATTCGCTCGGCATCCTTGGCGGCGCCGTCGTCATCGTGATGAGTCTCATCAATGCCTACGACCCCGAGATCGCCCTGAACGCGCTGTTCGCCAAGAACCTCATCTACTTCTTCGGCCACGTGTTCATCAACATCACCATCTACATGGCGGTGATCGGTGTCTACGAATTGCTCCCGCGCTACACCGGACGGCGCTGGGGCATGTCACGCCCATTCCTGTGGGCCTGGGCAGCCAGCACCCTGATGGTGATGATCGTCTACCCGCATCATCTGCTGATGGACTTCGCGATGCCTCGCTGGATGGCGGTGACCGGTCAGGTGATCTCCTACACCAGCGGCCTGCCGGTCTTCACCGTGACGGCATACGGTGCCCTCACCAACATCCATCGCTCGAGAATGCGCTGGCGGATCCCGGCCATGCTGCTGATCCTGTCGATGTTCGGCTGGGCGGCCGGCATCGTGCCCGCCATCATCGACGCCACGATCAGCGTCAACCATGTCATGCACAACACCTTGTGGGTCCCAGGGCACTTCCATTTCTACCTGCTGCTGGGTGTCCTGCCAATGCAGTTCGCGTTCATGTACCACCTGATCGGCCGTGACACGGACCGCTCCGTGAGCAGGAGCGACCGACTGGGCTTCTGGATGTACCTGTCGGGAGGCCTCGCCTTCGTCTTCATGTTCCTCGCTGGCGGGCACGCCAGCGTGCCCCGGCGCTGGGCCACACACTTCCCTGGCTGGCAGGTGTACGACCAGGTCGCCTCCCTCAGTGCGGCACTCGTCATCGTGGCCCTGTCGCTGTTCACGGTGCGCATCTGCCTCGGCCTCATGCACACTCCGTCGTCAGCCGAGCCGGCGCCGGCTGGCGACTAGCGTGCTGGCGCAAGATGATGACGACGTCAGACCACATGTCAGCGCCAACTGCGGTCCTGCGCACCGTGGTTCTCACTGTCGGCCTGCTGCTGGTTGGAGTGGCTGGCCTGGGCGTGGCCACCGACGGTTTTCACGCCTTCACCACCGAGACCGCCCGCCGCGTCGCGGTGCACCGCAACCCCCCGGCGGTGCCCGCGACCGTGCCACTGGTGAATCAGGACGGCGTGCACTTCACTCTGGCCGACCTCCAGGGCAAGTGGGTGCTGGTGGACTTCGTGTACACGCGCTGCATGACGATCTGCACGGTGCTCGGTGCCGACTTCGCACAACTCGAACGGGAGCTGGCGGAACCCATAGCGCAGGACAGGATACAGCTACTGAGCATCAGTTTCGACCTGGCTCGTGACACACCGGCCGAGCTGGCGTCCTACCTCACGCGGTTCCGGGGCGCCGGACCGGGCTGGCAGGCGGCGATCCCGCTCACCGACGACGGGCTCGCGCGTCTCGAAGACGCTTTCGGAATCACGGTCATTCCGGACAAGATGGGCGGCTACACCCACAACGCAGCCATTCACCTCGTGGATCCCACGGGCCGCCTGGTGGACATCTTCGACCTTGGTCAGCGGGACCAGGTGAGGGCGGCGCTGCAACGCGAACTCGCGTCGTGACGACCCGGCGCTGGTCGCGTCCGCTGTTGGGAGCTGCGCTGATCGCGTTGTTGTCACTGGTTCCGCCCATTCGACACGGGCAGGAGGGGAGCATGACGGCGCAGATGCTCGTGCAGATCCCTCTTCTTCTTATGGCCGGGATTCTGCTCGTGCCCGTGATTCCCACCCGCCTGCGCGCTCGCGCCGCGAGATGGGATCAGGGCGGCGTCTCCGGGCTTGTCCTGGCCACGCTCGCCATGGCCTTCTGGATGCTGCCGCGCTCGCTAGACGCATCGACGACCGACCCGCTCGTTGCCCTGGCCAAGTTCCTCACGGTGCCACTCCTCATTGGCCTTCCGCTGGCGTTCAGTTGGCCTCGGGCTGGCTTTATCGTCAGAGGTGTTTTTCTGACGGAGTTCGTGGCGACCTTCTTCCGACTGGGGTGGTTGTACCGGGTATCGCCCATCCGTCTCTGCAACAACTACGGGCTGGGCGACCAACAGCGGCTGGGTAATTACATGCTGTGGATCGGCGGCGGGTTGCTGGCCTGGTTGGCATTGAAGCTCCTTGCCGGGAACTTCAAGTCGCTCTCGCCGTCGTCGTCGCCGGGTGCGCCGGGGTAGGGTCGCGCTCGCTCGATGGGTGCTGGTGGCTCGGCAGATCTGACGGGATTAACGGGATTGACGGGATGGACTCGGCTTGTGGGATCTGTGAGTGCTGGGATGACAGTGTCGGGGCGGCGGGCAGGTCGGTGGGCTGCACAATGGATACGGCTTGGTGAAGCTCGCGTCGAACTCGAGCGACACGAGCTTCATACACTCCTGGGGTACGTCGTTCGCGGCTCCTTACGCGGCCGGAGTAGCCGCCTTGATACTGGAGCAGAACGGAATGCTGTCTCCGACGGAGGTGGCAAACCTTATCACGTGGCACGCGACGATCAACATGGTAATCGACCCGGCCCTGGATCGCCAAACCGCCTGCTCTACTCCCGCATAGAGGTCGGAGCCCCACCTCCTCCGCCACCTGACCTGCCGGCAATCACAGGCCCAACTTGGGTTCGACCGGGAAGCAACTGCCTCTGGCAAGTGAGCTCGGGAGACGCGGTTCTCCCGGTTACATACGCCTGGTTCGTGGATATGGTGACCCAGTCGGAGTTGAGCGGGTCGTTCCAGTATGCGGCGGGCTCTGCTGATTTCGAGCTTCAGGCTGCCCTCACTGATGCGTACACAGTCGCATGGTGGTCCAGCCCCTACCCCGTCACGGTCTCGGTGGAGGCACCCGAATGTCTGGATCAGTAAACCCTTCTAGCCATGAAAGGGATCACACGTCGCGCTGGAGACGGCGCCTGACGTTGCTTGCCGCCACCGCCGCGATGGGCATGCTGGGCGCGTGTAGCGAGGAAACCGTATGTCCAGACGCGTTCTTCCTTCCCATTCAGGTAGAGGTTCGCGACGCCGTCACCGGCGCACATATCGCTCGTGGTGCCACAGGCACCATCCAGTATGGTGATTCCATCGCCCCGCTGAAGCTGCCCAATGCGGAATCAGAGCTGTACCTGGTGGCTCTGGGTGGGCCAGGCATCTATGATGTCCGCATTCAGAAGGATGGCTATCAGGACTGGGAAAAGCGGCGAGTGATGGTGACCTACCTCGGATGCGGCCAGCCGCGGACGGTCTTCCTTAATGCTGAGTTGAAGCCCACGACATAGGGGAGGCGCGGGAGCGACCGGTTTCGACCGGGCAATACGCCGGGCCAGGGACCCGCTGTCGTTAGCAAACTGTCCAGCCCTGTCCAACGACGTTGCCGCCGCGTCCGGGCCGTCCCATAGTGATCATCCTTGCGGCACCGCCTCTTCCTGACTGCATGGAGGCGGTCGCAGGGAGACGTCACCCTCCCAGTCGCTCGCTTTCTGCGCGCGCGCCACGTGGCAGCGACATCGCATCCTGCAGTCGTGCCCTTCCCGACCAGGGGCCCCTGTCGCCGCTACTGCTGCTCGGCCTCGTGACACCACCGACCGGTTCGCCGCCACCTGTGTGGCAGCCACGCAACCGGGGACCCATCGGCAGCATGTCACGCGAGCCCCGCTCGTTCTCGCCGCTGACGGTCCTTGCGACCGTCGGGACTCTGTCCGGCGTCGACTCCACGCCTCGGTGACTCTCCCGGTGGCGTCGCGGTCGCACCGGAAGCCACCGGTTCAACGGAGACACCATGGACGCCAGGAGCCGCGCACCCGATCCGCCCACTGGCACGGCCAGCGGGGCCACGACGCGCGACGGGAAGTATCAGCTCTTCATCCCGCTCGATGCCTCGGAGGTGGTGAAGCAGGAGCAGCAGGAACCTTCGGACGACTGTTGTGACGAACCCGTCAAGCCGGAGGATGTCCGACTCAGGGTCGCCGCCCGCGACTCGTCGGGTAATATCACCAGCGCCCTCGTCCAGATGAACGCCGATGGGCGTGGCACTGCCACCCTCGGCTTCGAGCAGGGCCCCGGCGCGCTTCAGCTCCATGTCGGCCCGGGAGACGCCACCGACGACGAGCTCTTCATGCTCGACACCCTCCACTTCCAGCTTCCGGAACGTTGGTGGGTCGACAAGCCGCGCGTCGAACTGCCCGCGGTACGCATCCCGCCGTTCTACTGGTTCTGGTGGCGTCGCTGGTGCCGCACCTTCGTCATCCGCGGTCGAGTCGTCTGCGCCGACGGTCGCCCGGTACCGGGCGCCGAGGTCTGCGCGCTGGATGTGGACCGGTTCTTCATCTGGAGCAGCACTCAGCAGGTGGGATGCACCACCACCGACGCCAACGGTGCCTTCCAGCTCCGCTTCCGCTGGTGCTGCAACTGGTGGCCGTGGGTCTGGTGGCGCTTCCGACACTGGCGGCTCGATCCTCACCTGAGCGATCAGGTGGGCGAACTGCTGGGACCGCGCCCCGATCTCCGGCTCGGACTCATCGCCGGCCAGCAGCCGACGCTCGACGTCTTCTCGCCGTTGCTCGACCGCCCGGCCGGCGGCGGCAGCGCCTCCGGTGCACTGGTCGACGTCCTCCGGACGGACGCCGGGCGGCTCGACAGGCTGCGCGAAGAGCTTCTGGCCCGGCTGCCGGCATCGCCGTCGCTGGCGCAACTGCGCATCTGGCCGTGGTGGCCGTGGTGGCCGTGGAGGGACTGCACCCCCGACATCATCTTCCGCGTTACCCAGGACTGCGGTCGGGGGCCGGTCACGATCGTCGACGAGAACGTCTGGCAGACGCGGTGGAACATCCCCAACCCGCTCACCGTCACACTCGTTGCCAACGATCAGTCGTGCTGCGTGCGCCGTCCGTGCCCGCCCGGCGAATGGTGCGAGGACGGCGAGTGCATAGTCGTCGACCGCGTCTGCGACTACCGGATAGACAATGTGGGAGGCAATCTCGGCGCTCCGGCCACCCCCGTCGGTTATGCCGTGCCCGGCGCCGTTCCCATCGACTCGTGGGACCACCACCGCCCGTTCGCCGGCATCGTGCCCATCTACAAGAACCCGGGCGACCTGCTGGGCGTGGACTACCTGGAGTTCGAGGCCTCGGCCGACGGTGGCGCGACCTGGAACCCGCTGCCGCCGGGCGCCGGGGTCGACTTCGAGCGTAGCTTCTGGCAGCCCACGGGGACTCCGACCATCGTGCCCGCGCCGTTCAAGTTCGACTCCACCACCTTCCCCGGCCATACGGTGCTCGAGACGCGGGAACATCGCGAGAACGTCATCGGCGGACTGTGGGACGTGCCGGGCGGTGATCGCTGGTGGCTGTCGCTCAACTGGGACATCCTCATCCCCATCGAGAGCAGCACCTTTGCCGACGGCACCTGGCACTTCCGCGCCATCGGCTGGCGGGAGAGCGGCGGCTCACTCACCGACCGCCGGGTACTCCCCATCTGCGGCACCGAAACGGAGAACGACCTGGTGCTCACCTTCGACAACCAGGTGGTGACCGCACCAGGGCTGCATCCGGCGTCGCACCACTGCGGCGCAGGGATCCATTTCTGCACCCTCGAGCCGGACACCCACATCCTCGGCGTGCGCATCAACGGCACACCGGTGGGTCCGTGCGACACCATAGACGCGTCCCACGGCACGGTCGAGATCGACTTCATGGCCCAGGACACCGCCACCGTGGCCGGTCAGCCCAGGCACGTTGGCTCGTACGTGTTGCAGTCGCGGTGGGGGCTGAACCTGAGTCGCAACCTGCTCTCCCAGCCCAGCGCCTCGGTCAGCGTGCTGTCCGGCGGACCGAGCGGGTGGGCAGCCGGGCAGTCGAGCGGCAACTATGGTACGGCGCTCACGCAGGGCGCGGCCGCGCCGGACTGGGGCGGCGGTACCTACCGCCTCACCATGCTCGTCCAGGAAGCCTTCCCGGAACCGTGCTGCTATCAGCTCTATCTGGAGGCCGGCAAGCGCACGATCGTGGGCGGGGGCGGTGGGAGTGGAGCCTTCAGTTGCCACGGCCTGCACTGGAACCGCACGCAGTACGCGATTGGCGTGGGCGTGTGTGGAAAGAATGACCCGGCAGTGCCCGGCGCTCCGGGAGTCGTGGCCGCTGCAGGCGGTTCTGCTTTGGAGATAGATTAGGCATGAATTCGATAGAGAATAATGCTTTAACTGGGCAAATAGCCGACGGTAGAGTTAGCGCTATACGAGCTTCCAATTTTGACGTCCGTTTCACGTTGGATTTATGTGCCTATAG
>CALCHX010000107.1 GCA_937906875.1 uncultured Gemmatimonadota bacterium
TGGAACTACGAACAGAGCTCCGATTCGATGTCCAAGGCAGAGCTACTCGCCCGGTGGGACGAGAGCACTGCCGGGCTGGAGGAACTGTGGCCCCGGATTGCGCCGGAGCGGTTCCAGAAGACTATCACGGCGTTTGGGGAGTACACCGATCGCCTCATCGGCCTGCTGCTCTACGTCGTCGACAACGAGGTCCATCACCGCGGGCAGGGCTATGTCTACCTGCGGGCGCTGGGCATCGAGCCACCGCCGTTCTACGAGCGAAGCTGACAGGCCGCCCGGCGGCCAGGTCTGGTGGAGCTGACCACGCCATGCGGCCGGCCGCCGGAGTGTCACCCGTCAACCGCCCGTGGTCTGGCGCTGCTCCCAGCGCCAGGTATGTGCGCCAGCGCCAGGCTCAGTGCTCCCAGCGCCTGCTCAGTGCTCCCAGCGCCTGCTCAGTGCTCCCAGCGCCTGCTCAGCGCTGCCGGCGGCCGTCGATGCTGACGACGATGTGACGCCAACCGCCCCGGTTGAATTGCACCACACTCAAAACACAGCGCGTCATGTGACCGGCCAGGATCGCGAGCCAGACATCCAGCGGCTCCAACGTGCCCATCTGCTGTATGGTGAAGCAGATCCCCAGCGGGATGACGACCTGGGAGATGATGGATATATAGAGCGGGCTCCTGGTGTCGCCGGTACCCTGCAGGCCGCCGGTGTAGGTGAGTGCGGTGGCTACGAAGAACCCCGACAGGCTGAGCACGCGCAGGAGCTGGACGCCGATGGACACCACTTCCGGTTCCGTCATCCCGAAAATGGACAGCAGGCGTTCGGGAAAGAAGAGGAAGAAGAATCCGACCACTGCGGCCGCGCCCACGCCATAACCCGCGGCCACTCGCACCGCGTGCTGCGCCCGATCGGGCTGGTGCGCTCCGAGGTTCTGGCCGGCCACCGCCGCGGCGGCACCCATGAGGCCGACAGACGTCCAGGTGACGAGCGAGAACAGTTGGGTGTAGCCCACGGCGAATACCGCCTGGGAGGCGGCACTCTGGGCCAGCGAGCCAATGAAGGCGAGCATGAGCACACCACCCACATTCATCGCGATCCCCTGGATGCCGGTCGGCAGGCCGAAGCGGAAGAGAGCGCGGATGATCGTCCAGTCAGGCGCCAGGTCGGCTCCCCTGGGGAATCGCACCACCCACCCTCCGCCCCACAGTTTCGCAAGCGCGTAGACTCCCACCAAGCCAGAGGCGATGACGGTCCCCATCGCCGCGCCGGTGGTGCCGTAAGACGGTATCGGTCCCAGGCCACGGATGAGGATCACGTTGAGCACTGCATTCAGCACCGTCATGACGATGCCGAGGACCATCGGCGTCCGGGCGTCGCCGGCCGAGCGGAGGGCACCGCCGAGCATGAAGAAGATCATCATGCCGCCGCTGAAGACGAACATTATCCGGAGGAATGGAAGCGCCTCGGCGGTCACCTCCGGGGCGGCGTTCACCAACCCGAGCAGCCAGGGCGAGGCGAGATAGCCGAGCGGCGCCATCACCCCGATGGAGAGCCCGATGGAGGTCAGGAAGGCCTGGTAGACCGTCCGGTCGGCCTTGTGCTCGTCGCCCGCCCCGACGAAACGGGCGACGAGCACGCTCATTCCTGTCACGAGCGAGCTCAGGAAGACGATGACGACGATGAAGATCTGGTAGCTCACGCCGATCGCGGCGTTGGCCGAGAAGCCGACGATACGGCCGACCATCACGTGGTCAATGATCCCCTGGAAGCCGCCGATGATGTTCGTGAGCATCGTTGGCCAGGCCAGCTTCCATACGGCGGATCGCAGCGGCCCCTCGATAATGGACCTGTCGAAGCGCCGACCGGGCTCCGCCGCCGTTGGTTCGCCTGCTCGGCCCGGCGCCGTGGCGGGCGGAACAGTTGGCTCGTGCGCCGTCCCGGCCGGAAAGGCCGGGAGCTGTCCGGCCTCATTCGGGATGACGCCGTGGAGCGGCGTCGACGCCGTGCTACGGGGAGGCTGGGTCATTTCCGGGGCGGGCGGCTCGCGTCGACGGCGCTCCACGACCTGGCGCGCAACCTCATGTCGCTACGTGGGGCGAGTGTGGAGTGCAAACGCTACTCCGCGGAATCTGGAGCCGGCCAACGAAGCTGGAATTCCAGCTCCTGTGTACCGTCCGCACGCTCGTGCTCGACGTTGAAGATGGCATCCGCCGGCACGCGCAGCCGCTCGTTGGCCACCTGGATGGTGAACGGCTGAGCCTCCTCTATCGCGTCCGCCAACCGGCGCAGCTTGGCGACGAACTGGGCGCGCGAGTACGTCATCTCCAGATCACGATCGGAACCAGCAGACATGAAATTCGGTGTTCGGGGATAGCTCAGGCGCGCGGTCGTGAGCGTCTGGGCAGTGGCGGGAATGCGGGCGATGCCAGTATAACGCCGGAACCGTGCTGCCGCTGCGGAACGGAATACGGCGGATGGATGGCCGCAATGCGCAAGCCAACCGGCCCCGCTTTCCGCACGTCGGTGGCGTCACCCGTCGAGTGAGAGATAACGCTCGACGGCAATTGCCCGTAGGAAAGAGGCGTCGTGGCTCACCACCAGCAGGGCTCCGTCGTGGTCGCACAGGGCGCTTTCCAGCGCCTCCAGCGCGTCCAGGTCGAGGTGGTTGGAAGGTTCGTCAAGGACGAGCAATGACGGCGGCCGCTCCCCGCCCAGCACGCAGGCGAGAGAGAGGCGCAGCCGCTGGCCGCCGCTCAGCGTGCCCACCGTCTGTAGCGCGGCCTCATGGGAGAAGAGGAAGCGCGCCAGCGCGTGCCGGGTGGCGGTCGGTTCCATACGCGGGTGCCAGAAGCGGAAGTTATCCAGTACGGACAGTCGAGGATCCAGCGCGGCGCCTCTCTGGTCCAGATAGGCCGTCTCCTCATCTGGCAGTCGGCGGACGGTGCCCCCGTCCGGCTCGAGGCGTCCCATGGCGACACGCAGAAGCATCGTCTTGCCGCTCCCGTTGGGGCCTGATACGGCCACGCGCTCGGACCCGACCATACGGAGTGACACTTCCTGCAGCACCGGCCGGTCGACACCGGGGAAGCGGACAGTCACCTGCTCCAGGTCGAGCACGGTGCGGCCGGCGGGGAGACGGGTGGATGTCATGTCGAAACGCGGGGGTTCCCGCTCCTCCACGAGACGTCGGGCGGCGGCGGCTCGCATGCGGCGTTCATCCACCTCCCGCTCGGTCACGGCACGGACGCGCGCGTCTGTGACCTGTGCCTGTGCCGAACGAGCGCCCAGCACGATCCTGGGCATCCCGCCCCTGGCCCCATCGCGTCGTCCCTGCGCCGCGCGGCGCGCCTGGCGCTCGCGCACCTCGCGCGCATCTCGCTCAGCCAGGCGGACGGCGGCCGCGGCGCTGGCCATCTCACGCTCGGCGGCAGCGACATCGGCGTCGCGACGGGCACGATAGAAGTCGTAGCCGCCACCGTAGCTGTGCACGCCCAGGGAGGATAGCTCGACCGTGCGATCCATGCGCCGCAGTAGTAGCCGGTCGTGGCTCACGCAGATCAGCCCTCCGCCCCATCCCTCCACGAAGTGGTTGAGGGCATCGCGACTCACGCTGTCGAGGTGGTTGGTCGGCTCGTCAAGGAGCAGAAAATCAGGCCGGGCGAGGGTGAGGCCGGCGAGGGCGATCCGCGTCGTCTCGCCCCCACTCAGGGCACCCGCGGGGCAGTCGAGCAACAGGTGGCCGAGGCCGAAACGCGCCAGCACGGAGGCGGCGCGTTCGGCGATGTCCCAGTCGTCGCCGACGACCTCGAGATCGCTCAGGGTGGCCTCACCCGCGCCCATGCGGCGCAGCGCCTGCAGCCGATCGTTGATACCGAGAACGACGGCGAGCGTGTCGTCTGCTTCCGGACGGAACTCCTGCGGCAGCATGGCCAGGGTGCCGGTACGGTGCACAGCACCGGAGCTCGCTTGCAACTCACCTGCGAGCAAGCGGAGGAGCGTCGTCTTGCCGGAACCGTTCGGTCCGATCGGGCCGGTGCGTTCCCGGCCGAAGGCTATGGTGAGGTCGTGAAGAAGCTCGCGGCCGTCAGGCAGCGCATAGGAGAGCTTTGTGGCGACGATTCTCGCGTCGGTCGACGAGTGGTTCGCGCGCACGTCGCGCGCGTCGATCATTGGTGGCATGCAGAGACACTCCGGTCCAGTCGGTTCGAATGATGTGAACTCCGATCAGGACCTTCCGCATGCAGACCTCTATCGTCGTGTGAGCGCTCCCGCGCCGGTCCGATGCCCGTGTGGGGCGCCGCCGGTGGGTATATGAAGGTTCATCTGTCCATGTCACCCAGTCAACCCCGCACACCCGCCCGGCCACGTCACGACGCCCTCTCCAAAGAGCCGCTGTCAGACGCTCACTTCCGTCGCCAGATGAAGTATGCGGGCACGCCAACCGCTACGATGGCGAGCGACAGCAGCACCGCATCGGTGCGCTGCACGACCGCGTTGCCGAGCATGGCCAGCGTCCCGATGAGGAAGATCGCGGGGATGACCGGATAGCCCCAGGTGCGATATGGCCGCACGAGTTCGGGCCTGGTCCGTCGAAGGATGAAGACCGCCGCCACGCTGAGCGCGATGAACGGATAGAAGAGCAGCACGAACGTCTCGGCGAGTTGCTCGAAGGTACGCACTGAGGCGCTGATGGCGCTCAGTACGCCGAGCATAGCGACAGCCACATGTGGCGTCTGATAGCGCGGATGCACGGCGGCGACGGCGCGGAAGAACAGCTTGTCCTCGGCCATCGCGTAATACACGCGCGACCCCGTCAGGAGGCCCGCATTGAGCCCGCCAAATGTGGACAGGAGAACGAGCGCGGCAATTGCCGCCGCGCCGCCGGCCCCGACGGCGACCGTCATCGCGTCGACAGCGATGGTTGTCGACACGGCCGCGGCGTCGAGCGGCAATGCATACATGTATGCCGCGTTGGCCACCAGGTAGACGGTGATTATGACGAGCGTCGCACTCACGAGCGCGCGCGGCAGTACGCGCCCCGGATCCCTTATCTCTCCGCCCATGAATGTGGCCGCCTGCCAGCCGTCGAAGGCGAACAGCGCGGCAATGAGGCCGACACCGAAGCCACCGATATCCGTCACCCTGAAATCCAGCGGGTCGGCGAGTGCGCCGGCACTGCCGTCGCCGAAGGCGAAGATGACGCCGGAGAGGATGAGCAGGGCGGCGACCTTGGCCACCGTGGACGCGTTCTGGATGAGCGCGCCCAGCCTCAGGGAACGGTAGTTTGCCGCGCCAACGACGAGAATGACCAGGACCGCAGCCACTCGCTGTTGGCTGTCGTCGAGCGGGATGAAGGTGCGCAGGTAGCCGGCGAAGACGAGGGCCGTGCCGGCAGAAGCCGCGGCGCGGATGAAGATCCATGACCACCCGAAGAGGAAGGCCGTCATGGGGCCGTATGCTTCGCGCAGGTAGACGTAGAGACTTCCGGCGCGCGGGAAGGCGGCAGCAAGCTCGGCTATCGTCAGCGCACCGCAGAGGGTGATGATGCCGCCCAGTATCCAGCAGAGCGCGGCCGCTCCGACACTGCCTGTCTCGGCGATGACAATGCTCGGCACGCGGAAGATGCCGCTGCCAATGGTGAGGCCGACCGACGCGGCGGCGGCGCTCCAGATACCCAACTGACGGGGGAGACGGTCCTCGCGAACAGTGCGCGGAACAGCGAGCGGTGACGTGGCTGGGTGGGCTGAATGCATAGTCGCGGAAGATGCCCGCAGGTGAGGCAGATACCAGGGGCAGTGAGCAGTTGCCGGTCGATTCGGCGCAAGAAACTCGCGAATGCATTGCCCCGTTTGTTCCCCTTACTCGGTCATGGAGAGGTCGTGCACAAGCTCAGTCTATGAGCCCGCGGCGTATGGCGTGGGTCACTGCTTCCAGTCGATTGTGGGTGCGGAGCTTCTGGTTGATGTGATGGAGATGGTTGCGGAGAGTCTGCGGTGATATCTCCAGCTTGCGGGCGATGGCCGCCGGATTGCGGCCTTCGGCAAACAGCGACAGGATCCGTCGTTCCTGCTCGGAGATCGGTTCCACCGGCGCGTGGTCGTCCCTCTCGCTGCCCAGTGCCACCAGTTGGTGGGCCAGTTGCAGCATGCGATCCAGCAATTCCTCGCGGTGCCGACGCGCGGAGATATCACGCGCCAGGCGAATGATGAGGCGCTGTCCGGTTCGCCGGTCATCGAATACAAGAGTGGACATGTTGACCCAGATGCGCTCGCCGGAGCGGGTTCGCACCTCGAGGTCGAAGTTCGGGATCCCCGCCGAATCGTCGTCCCACTGACGTGTTGCCGCGTCGAGACCGCCGGCCAGCGCCTCCGTACCCAGCGCATCGCGAGCATCCAGCAATTCATCGATATCGCGCCCCATGGCCTCGCTCGCCGGATAGCCGAAAACGCGCTCTGCGGCGCGGTTCCAGGACCGGATCTCGCCGCCCTCGGTCACCGAATAGGCAGCGTCGGCGGTCCGATCCAGCAGGGCGAACAGTTCAGTCGCGAGCATGGCCGATCACCCGCTGACGGGAGGACCGTTCGCCGGCCGGAGACGTCGCCGGCGCCCGGCCAGGCTTCCCGGCGATGAGTGTTGGCGGCCGGCCAGCCTTCACGACGCGTGCGAGTCGGGACGCTTGTACTACAGCCCGGTACGGATGAGTCATTGCATCATTCCGCGCAATTCAGGTAAGAATGAGGGCAGGTGGATCAGGTCAGGCCAGATCCGGCACCCGTCACCAGTGAGGGATGACATCATGGGACATCAGGCAGTGCAGAGCATTTCCAGTGAGGCGATGAGTCCATTGATGGACGGCCCGCTGGAGGGGAACCATGACCTCTATCCTGAAGGTATCCAACTGGGGGTCACCATCGCAGCGGTCACGTGGCTCTGGATGGTGGTGGTGGACATGGTAGCCGGCCAGCCCTTCCACATGTTCAACGCGCTGGGCGGGGTCGTCACCTACAGCATCGTTCACCTGTTGTTGCACGTCGTCTTCGGCATCGCTGTCGTGTATGCAGTACACGGTGCGATGCACGAGCAGAGCATCGCAGTCGCACTGGTATTCGGCGCGATCATGATGGTGATAGGGTTCGCGTTCGTGACCACATTGCTCTCCAACCTCGTCCTCGGCAACCTGGCATGGTTCGAGCTCTTTGTCGGGGGCGTGATCGGCACCGCGCTGGCGATAGTACTGCTCGGTCGGCGGCATCCTCTACTGGCGCAGTTGAGGCGGGCGGAAGACGAGGGCTGAGGGGGGACAGGACGGGGCGGGGTCGATAGCAGCCGCGCCCGGGTGGCGAGCGAACGCATGAACTGACGCGCTACCTCAGGCTCGCAGCCGTCACCGATGGGACCGGTCGCCCGCGCTCGGTGCGCCCGCCGAGCGTGAGCCATCCACGGCAGCGCGAATTTGGCGCGGCCGCTCGCGCCGGCGTCGTTTCCTGCGCACCTTGCACGATGCGACACACGGCCACCAGCTCGCCGCCCCCGCGACGACCGGATCCAGCAAGCCATGTACGACGCCGCTGACTTCCTGCGCAACCTCGCGCTGGTCCTCTGCGTCGCCGCAGTGACGTCCGTGGTCTTCCAGCGCCTGCGGCAGCCGGTGGTGTTCGGCTACCTCCTGGCCGGCCTGATCATAGGGCCACACCTGGCCCTTCCGCTCGTTGCCGACGAGAGAGCGGTATCCGCGCTGGCCGAGCTGGGAGTGATCCTGCTGATGTTCGGCCTGGGGCTGGAGTTCAGCCTGAGGAAGTTGCTGGGTGTGGGACTCGGCGCGGGTCTCGTTGCGCTGGCCGAGACCGGCCTGATGGTCTGGTTCGGCTTTCTCGTCGGCCAGCTCTTCGGATGGACAGTACTGGAGAGCGTCTTCACCGGCGCGGTGATCGCCATCTCCAGCACGACGATCATCGTCAAGGCCTTCGCCGACCAGAGGGTGACGGGGAAATCGACCGAGATCGTCTTCGGTATCCTGATCTTCGAGGACATAGTAGGGATCTTTCTCATCGCCATCCTGACCGCTGTCGTTGCCGGCGCGGGCTTCTCGGCAGGCAGCGTGGCGACGACGGCGGCGCAGTTGACCACGTTCCTGGTGGGACTCGTGGGCGTCGGGCTACTCGTCATACCGCGCCTTGTGCGCTACGTGGTGAGCCTGGGCCGCGACGAGACCATACTCGTCGCCAGCGTGGGGATCTGCTTTGCCGCGGCGCTGCTCGCCCTCACCTTCGGCTACTCGGTGGCGCTCGGCGCGTTCATCGCGGGATCACTTGTCGCCGAGTCCGGCGAGGAGCGGGTCGTCGCGAGGCTCATAGCGCCGGTGCGTGACATGTTCGCGGCCATCTTCTTCGTGGCTGTAGGAATGCTGATCGACCCGATCGTGATCGCCGAGAACTGGGCGGCGGTGGTTGTCCTGAGCACGGTCGTGATCGTGGGCAAGGTGTCGGCCGTATCGGTCAGCGCATTCCTCACCGGCTTTCCGCTCCGGACATCCGTGCAGACCGGAATGAGCCTGGCGCAGATCGGCGAGTTCTCGTTCATCATTGCCGGGGTCGGGTTGGCCAGTGGGGCCACACGTGGCTTTCTCTATCCGGTCGCGATTGCCGTGTCGGCGGTGACCACGCTCACGACGCCGTGGCTGATCCGCGCCTCCGGCCCCGTCGCCAGCTACGTGGATCGCACGCTGCCACGACCGTTGCAGATGTTCATCGGGCTCTACGGCTCCTGGATGGAACGGCTGCGCAGTGCGCCGAAGGAAGTGGGCGGTGGCTCGCAGGTGCGTCGTCTGGTTCGTGTGCTGCTGCTGGATGCAGTCCTGCTGGCGGCGCTGATCATAGGAGCGTCGCTGGAGAGCGGGCTGGTGACCCCGATCCTCATGAATGCTGCCGGTATCTCCGAACGGCTGGCACGCACGCTGGTGCTCGTGGCCGTCGGGGCGGTAGCCATACCGCTGGCCGTCGGCCTGCTGCGTAGCGCGCGCCTGCTCGGCCGGACACTGGCCCACCGCGCGCTGCCTGGGACTGCTGGAGACGCGGTGGATTTTGCCGCGGCACCGAGGAAGGTGCTGATCGTGACGTTGCAATTCATCATTGTCGCCCTGGTCGGTATCCCGATAGCGACTGTCACGCTCCCCTTCCTGCCGCCGCTGCGAGGCGTCGCCGTACTGGTCGTGATCCTCGTGGTGCTGGCCATCGGTTTCTGGCGCAGCGCCAGCAACCTTCAGGGACATGCGCGAGCAGGCGCCGAGTTGATCATCGCGACCCTGGCCAGTCAGATGGCGGAGGAGCCGGAAGCATCGAGAGACGGCGACGAGGGCGAGGAGAGCCTGGTCGCGGTCCATCGTGTTCTTCCCGGCCTGGGCGATCCGGTCACGGTGCGCCTGTCACCCGAAAGCCCGGCCGTGCACCGAACCCTGGCAGAGCTGGA
This sequence comes from uncultured Gemmatimonadota bacterium, assembly GCA_937906875.1. Lineage (GTDB taxonomy): Bacteria > Gemmatimonadota > Gemmatimonadetes > Gemmatimonadales > Gemmatimonadaceae > CALCHX01. The sequence continues at coordinate 9,454 of CALCHX010000107.1, forward strand.
CCTGCGCGGCCTGACCGGAGCGACGGTACTGGCGATCCGGCGGGAGGGAGAGCCAGTCGTGATCCCCACCGGGCGCGAGAAGCTGCGCGCAGGGGACGTGCTGGCAGTGGCAGGTACGCAGGAGGCAGTCACCGCGGCCGGACGGTTGTTGAGGACAGGTATGGAGACCGCTCCACCCGTGTCCGTCCGGCCCGACGGAGACATGGCCGACATCACCGCGAACGGCGAGTCCACGCGGATGGCTGCTCAGTAGCCCACCGCGCCAGCATCCGCGTCGCGTGGGTCGGCGGCGCCCATCCGGACACCCGTACCGGGCGCGATGGCTATGGAGTGCGCGGTGCCCTGCCGGCCGCCCATCCTGACAGTATGCCCCATGGCTGACAGCGCGGCCACCGTGGACAGCGAGAGGCCGTCCTGCTCCACCGAGATGCGATCCGGCAACCACTGGTGATGAAACCGCGGCGCGTCGACGGCTTCCTGGATCCCCATCCCGAAGTCTATCTGGTTGAGCACGACCTGCAGCACCGTGTTGATGATCGTACGCCCGCCCGGGCTGCCGACCACCGCCACGAGCCGCCCGTCGCGGGCGATAATGGTGGGTGTCATGCTGGAGAGCATCCGCTTGCCTGGCCGCGCCACGTTCGGCGGCGTACCGATCAACCCCGTGCTGTCGGTGACACCCGGCTTGCCGTTGAAGTCGCCCATCTCGTTGTTGAGGAGGAAACCGGCGCCCGGCACTACCGCTCCCAACCCGTAGCCCGCTTCCAGCGTATAGGTGACCGAGACGGCCATGCCATCGGCGTCGACCACGGAGTAGTGCGTGGTCTGGTCACTCTCCCACCCCTGCGCCACCTGAGCCGCTGAAGACGGTGTGGCACGGTCTGGAAGGATCGTGCGCCGCAGTCTGGCCGCGTACTCCTTGCTCGTCAGCTTCGCCACCGGCGGCTGGACGAAATCGGGATCGCCCAGGTGGATGGCACGGTCCAGGAAGGCACGCCGCATGGACTCGGCGACCAGGTGCACGTAGCGTGGCGAGTTGTGGCCGGCCGCGGCCAGGTCGTAGCCCTCCAGGATGTTCAGCATCTCCACGAGCGCCACGCCGCCCGAGCTGGGCAGGGGCATGGTGATGATCTCGTAGCCGCGATAGCTGCCGACTGAGGGAGAACGCTCCTTTGCCTGGTACGTCGCCAGGTCCTGCGCGGTGATCAACCCGCCGCCACGCTGCATCTCCTCGGTTATCAGGCGCGCTGTCTCACCCTTGTAGAAGCCGTCGCGCCCCTGATCCCGGATGCGTCCCAGCGTGCTTGCCAGATCCGGCAGGCGAAGCCGCTCGCCGGCCTGGTATGGCACGCCGTTCCTGGAATAGGCGGCCACGCTAGCCGGGTAGCGCCCCAGCTTGCCGCTCACAGCACCGGCGAGCGAGCGAGCCAGCCCGGGGGGCACGTCAAAGCCCTGTTCAGCCAGCCGATACGCCGGCTGCACCAGTTCTCTCCACGCCGCCCGGCCGTACCTGTCGTGGGCGAGAGCGAAGCCCGCCACAGTTCCCGGCACTCCCACGGATATGTGGCTGCCGTGGTGGATGGTCGATGAGTACGCGCCACTGGAGTCGGTGAACATCTCGGGGGTCGCCGCGCTCGGGGCAACTTCCCGGAAGTCGATCGTGGTAGCCCGACCGTCAGGAAAGCGAATGACCATGAACCCGCCGCCGCCGATGTTCCCTGCGGTGGGGTGGGTAACGGCGAGCGCGAAGCCCGTGGCCACGGCAGCGTCCACCGCATTCCCACCGGCGGCCAGGACGTCGCGCCCCGCCCGACTCGCGATCGCGCTCGCCGAGACGACCATTCCGTGCTGGGCTTCAACTGCCGGGGCACCGGGAGTGCCGGTTAAGCCGGTGGGCGACGGCGTGGGCGCCGCGCGCGCGCAGGCGAGAGCCGGGATGGCGAGGGCCAGGAGAACGGCGCGCAGCCACGCGCGTGAGGTGGGGTGCGGGTTGGGCATCTGAGCAGGAATGTTGCGGGTATCGGGCCTACGGGCCGGTACAGCCAGCACTCGAGCGGAGTACCGGGGAGATGTCATCCGCCACGCTCCGGCACCGCTACTCATGCCGGGCGCAGGTCTCCCTCAAGCTACGCGACGGACCAGGCACCGCCATTCCCACAGCGCACCTTCGTGCCCGCATACGCGGGGAACCATCGTCGAGTCGATTGAGCGTGTGTTGTCGGAGCGCTTCGTGCCCGCATACGCGGGGAACCATCGCCAGGCACGCGAGCAACTCACCGAACGCCGTCATTCCCGCGCAAGCGGGAAACCATGTAATCCACCGCGCGAGCAACTCCACCAATACCGTCATTCCCGCGCAAGCGGGAATCAATCAAATCCATTCATTCGACCCGCTGCAGCGACGCCGCTGGCATCGCCTGTGCGGGCAGGAATCAGCAACAACGAGCAGCAATGGCACCCCACTCCCGCTCAGGAGGCACGATCATGCATGGCGCGAGAACCCCTGCCTGGACCAGACGCACGCTGGTCATCATGACTCTGACCTTCGGCTGTGCGGTTACTGCAGGGGGCTGTTCGCCACAGGCCAGCACACCAGACAGGCAGAACGACGCGGCGGCGACGACTGCTGCCGCTCCGTCCTCCAACGAGAGCCATGTGATGGCAGCAACCGATTCCGCAGCCGGCTCGTACCTGGCCGTCGTGGGCGGTTGCAATGACTGCCATACGGTGCAGTGGCCGGAGTCCAACGGCGCCACACCCCACGCCGAGCGACTCATGGGTAACCCCGTCGGCTACCGTGGCCCGTGGGGGACGACGTACCCCGCAAACCTCCGACTGCTGGTCTCGGAAGTCGACGAGGACAGTTGGGTGAATATCCTCACCACCGCTCTCGATGGCGATGGCCTTCCACCAATGCCCTGGATGAACACGGCGCAGATGAGCAAGCAGGATCTGCGGAACCTGTACCGCTACGTCAAGGCGCTCGGTCCGGCTGGAGAGCAGATGCCGAAGGCCGTGCCGCCGGGTGAGGAGCCGACGACGCCGTTCATCGTGATGGTGCCGCAGGAGCCGGGGTCGGGAAACAAGTAACACAGTCGAGGTGCCGGCAGCGGCGATCAACTATCGCCGTAACTGCCACTCCGGTACGCACCACGGCCGCGGTGCGTCCGAAAATGCTGACGCCTGGAGCAACCATGTCAGACTCCTTCTGGGAGCGTCCCGAGATCGTCGAGCAGTTTGCCTCCCGTGCGCCCGATCACCGCCTGGTGGCGCTGCTCGATCAGTATCAGACACCGGCAGATGTGCGTGTGCTGGATCTGGGCTGCGCGGGAGGGCGGAATACCACCCTTCTCGCCGAGCGGGGCTTCGATGTGTGGGCCCTGGACTCGTCAGCGAGGATGGTCGAGCACACCAGGGAAAGGGTGGCGCCGATCCTCGGCGTCGACGCAGCGCGGCAACGTGTCCGGATAGTTCGGATGGACGACCTCACTACCTTCAACGATGGCACTTTCGCCCTCGTTGTCTCGCTCGGTGTCTTCCACAACGCCCGGAGCTGGCCCGAGTGGGAGCGCGCCGTCGCGGAGACGGCGCGCGTGCTCGAGGGCGGCGGATTGTTGCTGGCGAACCAGTTCACACCCGAAGTGGACCTGACGGGCGAAGGTGTCCGTGCCGTGACGGGCGAGCGGCATGTCTACGAGGGCTTGTCAGACGGCCGCGGCGTGCTGCTCGACGCGGACGACCTGGACGAGGCGATCGCGCAGTTCGGTCTCTTCCCAGCCACGCCCAGCCAGACGGTGCGGGTCGAGACAGAGCATGGCCGTCGCGTCAGCGTCAACGCGCTCTACACCAGGAAATAACGACCCGGACAACCCGTCCTGTCCCGACTGGCCGGATGGCACCTCTCAGGTGAACAGCGGCCCGCCACCGGCCCCGGCCGTCCGGGAGCCAGTCGGCTCCGAAGTCTCACTTGCGCCAGTATCCGTTGGCGGCGGCGACAGTCTGAAAATTGATGGCGACGACCTGTGAGGCAGCCGTGAGCGAGTCAGCGTCGTTGGCGTAGACGGGACGCAGTTTGTGAAGTACCTCGCCGTCCGGCTGGGTGTACTTGACTCCGCGACGACTCAGCGTGATGGCGAGTTCAAAACCTTCCTGCGGCGTGTCCGTGATGAGCGAGGTAAGCCAGATATCAGCCATGATCCACTCCTGTCGGTTGGGGGTGAACTCGCGCAACTGATGGAAGCTGCCGAGGTCTGTGGCGCCGCGGTGAAATGCCGGCGTCCGCCGTTCAATGGTGAATCAAAGGTGTCCAGGTCGAGAGCTGCACGCCAGGCTCTGCCGGAGGGCTGATCGTGTCCGCCGTCAACCGCACGTCCCGTTCGACGGCGGATGTGCCCCGGATACCAACGCGATGTCGAGCATGCACTCCGGGTGTGGACAGTGGGAGACCCGGCACGAGCCGCCTCAGCGAGCAAGCCACAAGCGAGAACCCCGGACTGCCGCCGCGTATCGGTGGCAGTCCGGGGTTCGGCTTGGCGGCTCTGGTGCCTGGAGTTCAGCTGGCGGCCGGAGTGAGATGCGCGCGCAGCCGCTCCTCGATCCGTGACCGCGGCACCGCACCCACCACCTGATCCACCACCCTGCCGTCCAGGAAGAAGAGCAGGGTCGGCAGTCCGCGCACACCGAAGCGGATCATGGTGTCCTGATTGGTGTCAGCGTCGAGCGCGGCGAACTTGACGCTGCCGACGTACTCCGTTGCCAACTGCTCGACGATCGGCTTGATCATGCGGCACGGGCCGCACCAGGTTGCCCAGAAGTCCACCACCACCAGTCCATCGTGTTGCTCCACCTCGGCGGCGAAGGTCGCGTCCGTGACGGCGAGTACATCAGACATCTCGAATCCTCCTGCCCCGCATGGATGGGGCGTCAGTTGATTGCATTGCACGTCCATCATCAACGATACAACTTGAAGTGCACTTGAGGTCAAGGCGCAGGTGAGAGTCGGTAGAGAGCGAGGAGGCGAGATGGTGGCAAGCGGTGTGAGGATGGGAATCGGGGAGGTGGCGAGGCGGTCGGGAATCACGGCGTCGGCGATCCGTTACTACGAGAGCCTGGGGCTGTTGCCGGAGCCGCCGCGAGTGGGCGGCAAGCGGCGTTACGACGCCAGCGTGCTGGAGTGGCTCTCCCTCATCGCCCTGGCCCGCGAGGCGGGGTTCACGATGGCCGAGATCAAGCGTCTGGTGACAGGTTTCGTGCCCGGTACGCGACCGGCTGCACGCTGGCAGGAACTGGCGACGCGAAAGCTGGCCGAGATAGACGCGATGGTGGAGCGCGCCGAGCGCATGCGCGCGGTGCTGCGTGTTTCGCTGGACTGTGGATGCTTCCGGTTGGAGGACTGCACGGCGCTGCTGGAGGCGCAGAATACAGGCGCGGGCAGTCCTTGCGGGATGCCACCCGAAAGGCGTCGGAAGGCGCGGCGGTAGGGTACGGATTGGTCGATCGCGCATGCATGAGCTCCGGTCAACCTGTCCGCGACCCTCGAGCGTGGCCAGGGTGGTCGGCATCACGGACGCCGGATGGATTTTCATCTTCCGGCTGGCGGAGCCAATGGACCCACGAGCGGACCACTCAGCGTACGCAGGAACGCCACGAGCTGGGAACGCTCCATCGTCGTCAATCTCAACGGCTGCAGCTCGCTGTGTCCGGCCGGAGCCTCAGGTGCCCTTGAGTAGTGATCGACGACGTCTTCCAGTGTCGCTATCTGACCCGCGTGCATGTAGGGCGCACGTTCGGCGACGTTCCGTAGCGACGGAGTCTTGTACGCGCGCACCAGTTCCTCCCCATCCACAGTAGCAAATCTCAGCTCCGCGCAGTCATCAGGGCCGGCGTCGCTGTAGCGCCCGGTACAGGCGAATTCACTGGCCAGCGCCTGCCGCACGCCCGTGGCGCGGCCTCGATCCGGTGGCAGCGCGACGCCGGGCAGACCGACTCCCGTGTTGTGGAAGGAGTTGTCGGTGAGGAGCGCACCGTTGTGGCAGTTCGCGCACCGTGCCTTCCCGATGAACAGCCGCAGCCCTGCCTCCTCGTCCGCGGAGAACGCGCTCGCCGCGGTAGGGCGCTCGCCGGCCAGTTCCGCGGCGACATACTGGTCAAAGCGCGACGGCGCGAACCCCAGGCGACGCTCGTAAGCGGCAATTGCCTTGCCGATGTTGGCATACACCCGCGTGATATCCTCCTGACGTACCGGAGCAATGCGCCGCCAGGCGACGGCGCGCACGCTGTCCGCTACCGGGCCTGCATGCGCCGGTAGTCCATCCAGCCGGGGCAGACGGCCGAAGATCAACTCGTACTCCCGGCGATAGTCGGAGGCGATGAGGTGGAGGTACTGAGTGCGATCGCCGCCGTGCTCTACCGCACTCTCCAGCGGACCCAGCGCCTGCGCCCACTGACTGTCAGCACGGCCATCCCAGAACTGCCACGGGCTGTAAGCCGTACCGGCAATCGGCATGGTGCGCCGCGACGTGAGCCCCACACCGTGAGCCAGGGCGCGATCGTCCTGGAACTGACGGTCCGGCATGTGGCAGCTCGCGCAGGAGACCGTGCCGGTGGAACTCAGACGCTCGTCGAAGAACAGCCGTCGTCCGAGCCTGGCGGCAAGAGAATCGTCGGCGTAGCGGTTGGACGGGTCGGCCGGCAGTGGGCCGAGGCTGCTGAGAGTGAGCGAGCGCAGCAAGGCGCGTTCCTGTTCAGACCACCGGTCGGTCGAGGCTGAGCGACCGCGGACTGCCGCGCCCGAGGATGCCAGGAATGTCAGCAACCCCAGGAGCGACAGGAAGAGATGCCGCTGGCGCAATGGCCGGCTCCGGTTCATGGCGCACGCTCGCGGTTACAGCTTCACGTTGAATACGAGCGAGTCAGTGCCCGCTGCCGATTCCACCCGGAAGGTGACTACCCACCAGCCACCCATGTTGAACTTGAGGCCCTCCACGAGGTGGTTCCCCGCACCTAGAGGCCGCGTGACGCGTGGCCGCGTCGGCAGGCCGTGTCCATGCTGAGGCATGCCACCGCCCACCTCGATCCTCGCGCGATCCACCGGCGTCCCGTCCGCTGTCTCCAGGTGAAGCGTCCAGCGCTGCAGGCGGCCCTGCGGTATGGAGTCACCGTCGGGATGGATCGTCGCATGGTACACGCCGCTCGCGCTGGACCGGGTGCGGGCGTAATCGATATCTGCCGGCGGACGGGTGAAGAGCATGCAACCGGTGAGCAGGCCGACGGCTGGAAGCATCATGGTGCCGAGTTGAGTGGACCTACGGCGGTTGATGCGCACTGCGGGGCTCTTTGAGCCGGCGATGGTGCAGGCGACGTTTCGCATCGGGACCTCGCAAGGAGTGCGGTTATGTGAATCGATCCACGTGATGTCGTGGACGTGGGTCGAGTCTACCGGCGGCGAGGATGCGACTCTTGAACGGAGCGGCTGGGTGGTTGAACGAAGGGGCTGACCTGGTGGATCGATCCCGCTGGTTGACCCGCGCCCGACGTGGGTCGCGATCGTGGCGAGGACCAACGGCCATGGCGCATGCGCCGGGAACTGCGCTCAGAAGTCAGCCCTTCGGTTCAAGCGCGCTCACGTGGGTGATGGGTAGCGTCATCCCTCGCCATCACGACCGCACTCGCCACAGACCGAGGATGACGCCATGCCCATTGCAATCCGCCAGTTCCATGATATTCCCGAAGCGTTCTCCCCCCTCCCCGGACTCGCTGTCAGGCGTGAGCTGAGCGCGTCCGTGATGGCCGCCCTGCAGGGTCGAAGCGAGCAGGAAATGCAGCGTCGCTTCGACGCCGGTCATCGCTCATACGTTGCATGTCGCGATGGCGCCACGGCCGCCTGGGGATGGGTTGCCACCTCGTCGGCGGAGATCGGAGAGGTCGGCTCCGCCTTCCTCATTCCGCCCGGTGAGCGGTACCTCTGGAACTTCGTGACCCTGCCGGCTCACCGCGGCCTGGGCATCTATCCTCGCCTGCTCGACGCCGTGGTCCGTGCCGAGTTGCCGGAGGCGGAGCGGTTCTGGATCGTCTACGCACCGGAGAACCATGCGTCGGGGAGGGGCATCCAGAAGGCGGGCTTCAGGACAGTTGCCGAGCTGTCATTCGATAGCGTTGGCCGCGCCGCCGTGAGCGGCATCACGGCAGATGCCGCGGCGATTGCGAGCCGGATTCTGGGTGTTGCGCAGAGTGCCGACCAGCTCGCCCAGTGCTGGCGATGCGCGCGAGCGGGCCGTGGCAGCATGTCCTGCCCTCCGGGCGAATGTCGCTGCGACTACCAACTGCCCGCTTCCGGCTGTGCCGCCTGATGGAACACAGTTCCCCACGCTCGTCGGCGCATCCCGGCCACGTCACGAGTGCACATGAAACTCGGGCGACGGAGCCCCGCTCATCCAGCCACGGCGCCGACAGACAGATGACCATGCAGAACTCCGGCACGACATCCGCGCGAGTGGAGCGCTTCGAGACCATCGTCATAGGCGGCGGCCAGGCGGGTCTTGCAGTCGGATACGAGCTCGCCCGGCGCGACGTGGACTTCGTGATACTCGACGCCGCTCGGCGTGTCGGAGACGCCTGGCGGCAGCGCTGGGATTCGCTCCGCCTCTTCACGCCCGCCCGGTACAGCAGCCTTCCCGGTATGCCCTTTCCAGCTCCACCGAAGCACCTTCCGGACAGGGACGAGGTGGCGGACTACCTGGAGCGCTACGCCGAGCGATTCGATCTTCCCGTGCGACCTAACACGCGAGTAGACGCAATGGTCCGGGATGACTCCCGCTACGCGATTCGTGCCGGCGACCATTGCCTGGAGGCGGAGCATGTGGTGGTCGCCACCGGGCCCTTCCAGAGCCCCCGCGTCCCCGAGATCGCGGCACGTCTGTCTTCCGGGATCCACCAACTGCACTCGAGCCAGTATCGGAATCCGTTCGACCTTCCGGAGGGACCGATCCTCGTCGTCGGCGCCGGCAATTCGGGCGTACAGATCGCGCTCGAGCTGGCGCGTTATCGAAAGGTCTGGCTGGCCGGACGGGAGGTAGGCCGCATCCCGCGCAGGCTGCTGGGCCGCGACGTCTACGACTGGCTCTGGCCGGTTCTGACCAGGGCCACAGTCGAAACGCCATGGGGACGCCGGCTGCGCGCCCGGACCATGAGCGGCGATCCGCTGGTGGGCATCCCCGGACGGGCACTGCGTGAGGCCGGCATCGTTCGCGTGGGGAGGCTCACCGAGGAGCGCGACTCGTGGCCGGTGTGCGAGGGGCAGGTCCTCCAGCCGCGAGTGGTGGTCTGGTGCACCGGCTTCTCACCAGACTACTCGTGGCTCACACCGAGGGTGCTTGACGAGCGCGGTGCGCCCCGCCATCATCGCGGCGTCGCGATGGATGCTCCGGGCCTCTACTTCGTCGGGCTGCGCTTCCAGCACAACATGACCTCGGCGCTGCTGGGCGGCGTGGGCGGGGATGCCAGCTTCATCGCCGAACAGTTATCCAGCCGCATCGCCTCGGCGTCACCCAGTTGAGCTCGTCAGCAGCTGGTCGGACGAGTTGAAGACCGCTGGAGCGTGTGCGGGGCCACCAGGATTCCGGGATGGACGGTGAGCGCATACGACACTGACTTCGTGGCCTGGGAGAGTGGTTGCATCTTTCTCAGCAGGCGTCGGCCGGGCGCCGCTTCGACCGTGGTGCCCATGCATGCGCACTACGCGCTCCAGATCGCATTCGGTCCGTCGCCGGGCATTCGCTTCCGGTCCAGCGAGCGCGAGGAGTGGACAACCTACTGGGGCGCAATCATCCCCTCCCGTCAGCCGCACACGATGGACACCTCCCAGGTCGAGTCCGCGGCGATCCTCTTCGTGGAGCCCGAGACCCACGAGGGTCGGGCGCTGACCGAGCGACAGCTGCGTGGCGGGATCACGGCGCTGCCGGAGGAGGTCCTGGCCGACGCGGCGGGACGACTCTTCACGTCCTGGAAGTGTGAGGGCACGGCGTCCGCCATCTCGACGGCGGCGCGACAACTGGTGCAGGAGCTGACGGGCAACGTGCGACCGTCGGCCGTCTCCGATGAGCGCATCCTGCGCGCGATAGCCTACATCCGTACTCATCTGGACCGCGCACTGACGCTGGACGAGGTAGCGGCGGAGGCATGCCTCTCACCCAGTCGGTTCAGGCACCTGTTCGTCGACGAGACCGGCATCGGGCTGCGTCCATACATTCTCTGGCGCCGCTTCCTGCGCGTGTGGGAGTTGCTCACTGGCGGCGCGTCGCTCTCGGCGGCGGCGCACGCGGCGGGCTTTGCGGACGCGGCGCACCTCTCGCGGACCTCGCGGAGCATGTTCGGCATTCCGCCGTCGACCATGCAGATAGCCGCGCTGCGTCGGGGCGAGGCGAGCGGGACGGCGCGATACGGTCTCGGCGTTTCCGGTGACAGGTAGTCAGATCGCGAACGCGGAGTCTCGTCTCAGGGACAGCGACATCCGAGGCACGGCCAGTGGGCTGCCAGATCCGGCCCAGGCCGATGGTAGCGGTCGAGAGGCAGAGCAGTAGCAAGCCGCCTGTCGAGGACTCACTCCGAAACCAGCAGTCCGATGAACTGCGCCAGGCGATCGGCCTCGGCGCGCGTGAGGTCGTGCGGGATGTTCGTCAGAGTGACCATCTGACCCGGACGCACCGGAAAGACCATCTGATAACCGTTCACGGTATCATGCTGTAGCCGCTTCAGCTCGGCGGGCCGGGAACCCGCACGCTCCGACGGCGCCGTCGTGCTGCTCTCGCTGACCCTCTTCTCCCGCCTGCCAGCGCTCGACGCGCGGGTCCGGACGCTGAAGTTGGAGGGGTCGGCGCGCCACGACTGATACAGCTCCGCGGCACGTCGAACCCGGCGGCCGTACTCCTTCAGCGATGCGGGGTTGAAGTCGCGAGCACGCTTGTTGTTGAAGCGCGTGATGATACTGTCCAGGTCGTCGAGCGGGATGTTGGCTCGCTCGTCATCCTCCAGCACTGAAAATACGTTCCGGACGGCGACGGCCATAGCCTGGGCGGTGGCTGCCGGCATGAGCCCCCTGTCGCCGACATGGGTCAGGAAGTCCGTGATATCCTCGACCGAATGTTTCTCTGGCATGACAAACCTCGTACCTGTATATTGTCCGTATGGAGACAATATAACGATAAATGCGTGATATGGACAACGCAACCTATCCACGCGCTCTCGGGTCCACGATACGACAGGATATGCTGCTGTACCCTGTCGTGGTGCTGGTCGGGGCGCGGCAGGTGGGGAAGAGCACGCTGGGCAGGGAGATAGCTGCCTCCAGAGGGATGGCGTACCGCACCCTGGACGATCGGGACGTACTCGCCCAGGCGCGGGAAGACCCTGAGGGGCTGCTTGCGGAGCTCGACGGCCCCGGCTTCGTGGACGAGGCGCAACGCGCTCCGGAACTGTTCCTCGCCATGAAAGCCGTCGTGGACCGGGATCAGCGACCGGGTCAGTATCTGCTGAGCGGGTCCAACCAGCCCCGGATAACCGGCGCGGTCGGCGACTCACTCCTGGGCCGGGCGGCGTATCGGATCCTCCGTCCGCTGAGCCTGAGTGAGCTCCGACTCGATGAAGTGCATCGCGGCTGGGACTTCCTCTTCCAGCGCGACGACCGGATGGTGTTTGAGCAGCTCGATGCCAGGAGCGAGGAGAGCGGGGCGCTGGACTGGCGTTCTGTGGTCCAGACTGGGGGTTTCCCTCGGGCCGTCGCCGTCCCCCCTGTCCAACGCCGACGTCTGCTCGATGACTACGTGCAGGTCTACGCCAACCGCGACATACGGGAGATCCTCTCGATCGAGTCGAGCGACCGATTCGAGCAGTTCCTGCGCCTGCTCGCGGCGCGTACCGGCCAGGTTCTCAATGCTAACGGACTCGCCGCTGACCTCGGGATCCCCGTCACCACCATCCGGCGATGGCTGGGCGCGCTGCAGCGGAGTTTCCTCCTCGAGCTTATCCCCGCGTACTCGCGTAACGCGAGCATGCGCGTCATCAAGGCGCCCAAGCAGTTTCTGGTAGATCCAGCACTGGCCCTCGCCGCCGCTCGCGAACCAGAGCCCACCGGCTTCCATCTCGAGAACCTCATCGCTATCGACCTCGCGATATGGAAGGACATAGCTCCCGGTCGATCGGTCCACCACTGGCGCCTCCAGTCCGGCCAGGAGGTGGACTTCATACTCGAAATGGACGGCGGCCTGCTGGCTGTGGAGGTGAAGACAACGACGCATTCGGGCCGCGGTGACGCGCGACACCTCGGCACGTTCATGGAACGACATCCAGATACCCGACGCGGGTTGTTACTGAGCGCTGACCCTCATATCCGGATGATATCGGACCGGGTGATTGCGGCGCCCTGGTGGGCAGTGGTCTAACTCCCTACTGGTTCGGGGAAGTCGATTTACATCAGCATTCTGTTCAGCGGAAACGCGTGAAGATGTGACGCACAGACCGGCGATGGGTTGATGTGCGAGTCGCTGCCCCGGTACGCATGCTACGAGCATTCAGCAGTCGACCCGACATTGACTAAGTGACATGCTACGTCGATAGTAGGTCGGAGATTCAAGTGGCCCGTCCTTCACGGTGGTAGGAGTGCTCGAGGGCTATATCTACGGACGCAGCATCCTCAAGCGCGATGGGTTGCTCGCCTATACGTCGCTCGCGCAGATCCGCTACAGCAAGGGCCGCCCGGGGCAGATGGCGATCAGGCTCGACGGTCCGGCAGCAGCAACGATCCCCGCTGTACGCCAGGCCATTCTGAGCGTGCGGCCGGACATGCCTCGCCTCTCGATCCGCTGGATGCGCGACGTGGTGGAAGCGGAACTGCGTCCGTGGCGCGTGGCGGCCGCGATGTTCGCGATTTTCGGACTGCTGGCGCTGGGGATCGGCGCTGTCGGACTGTATGCCGTGGTGTCGTTCGCGGCCGTGCAGCGCGCGCCGGAAATCGCGGTGCGACTCGCGCTTGGCGCCAGGCTGCGCGACGTGATGCGTGTCGTCGCCGGCGAGGGCATGTTGGCCGTGCTGGCGGGGCTCGGCGTCGGGGCCGCGGGAGCGCTGGCCGCGAGACACTGGATCGGACCGTTGCTCTTCCAGACCTCGCCCGACGATCCGGGTGTGATGTTCGGCGTGGCCGGTCTGCTCTCTGGCGTGGCGATGCTGGCGGCGGCCGTTCCGACGCTTCGAGTGGCGCGACAGGACCCGGCTATCGTGCTCAGGGTGGAGTGACGACGCTGACAGCGATCGTGTCTTCCGACTCGCACTCAGCTGCCTGCTGGTTCGCGATTTCTCTGCGTCGGCTCATCCGTTCCGGCTGTGACAAGGCGATGCTGCCAGTTCGCCGATAGTGTCGCCCACATGTCAGCAGGCTCGCCGGTTGGCCCACGCCCGGAGCCCGGCATGACCTGTTCTGTCGGTACCCAATTCGGCTACTAGAGTACCCATTCTGGGTACTCCCACACCCGCATCCGAAGCTATCGCTCCCAGGGTCGTAGGCATCGCCGACGCGCTCTTCACGAAGGTCCAACTGAGGGTGCTGGGAATTCTGTTCGGCAATCCCGCCAGGAGTTACAACTGAGCCTGATCATCGCCCTGGCTGCCTCCGGAAGTGGCGCTGTCCAGAGGGAGTTGGCGCGGCTCGAGAGCGCGGGACTCGTCACGGTAACCCGCGTCGGGAGGCAGAAGCACTATCAGGCGAACCCCACGGCAGCGGTGTTCGCCGAGCTGAGCGCACTGGTGCTCAGGACGTCCGGGCTCGCTGATATCCTGCGGAGTGCGCTCGCACCGGTGGCGGGCTGATAGACGCGGCCTTCGTCTACGGCTCGATCGCGAGGGGGGAGGACTGCTCGACGAGCGACGTGGACGTGATGGTGGTGAGCGATACGCTCGCCTACGCCGACCTGTTTGTCAGCATCGAGGAAGCGACTTCCCGACTGGGCCGGACGGTGAACCCGACGATCTACTCCCATGCAGAGCAGGCGCGACGCCGGGCACAGGACAATGCCTTCATCACCCGCGTCCTCGCGGGGCCGAAGATCTGGCTGATCGGGAACGAGAGTGCCCTCGCCACTGGATAACCTCGCCGCTTCCGGTTCCCTGCACCCTGAAGCGCCTGACGCGAAGGAGTTCGCTGGACTCCGGCGGCGTCGATCGGTTGCCTCCACAGCGGTGAGCGACATTCGTGCGAATCGCAATTGATGACGTGGGGCATTCTCAGGATTCCCCGCCCCATCACCGCCACCCGACATCGGCCACCCAGGTGTCGCTCTGCCTGTCCTCGAGGGTGAAATAGAACCGCCTGCCATCACTGGCGAAGTCGAACCGGTTGGAGGGCCGACCGGGATCGTCGAAGCGCACCAACAGCCGCGGACGCCCGCCCGATATGGAAATGGACCAGAACGACGCCCGGCCAGTCACATCATGGCTCTTGAAGTACAGCTCACGTCCGCTGGCGGCGAATACTGCCAACTCGGCTAACGGATCGCCGTCGCCGGGCACGTAGATATCGCGCTGCCGCCCTGAATCAGCGGGCACTGTGGCGATGCGACCGTCCGTCGGCGAGATGAAGGCGATGGTGCGGCCGTCCGGCGACCACTCGGCGCGCCAGCCACGTCCACCGACGAATTGCGGCGCGCCCCACCGCCCCTGCCGGTCGCGCCGCATCACCAGAATTCGCGCCGAGGCCATGTCGAAGAAGGCGATGGCGGTGCCGTCCGGCGACCAGTTGGGCATCGTCCACTGACCTGTCGAACGCGTGAGTTGCCGTACAGGGACGTGGCTCCCGGAATCCAGTGGGAGCAGGAAGATGTCGCGGGCTCCGGTCCGGAACGAATGGTAGGCCAGCGCGCGCCCGTCCGGCGAGATGACGCCGCGAAACTCGTCCGTCGGACCGCGCGTCAACCGCTCCGCCTCGCCTCCGGTCACCGGCACCCGATATAAGTCGGAGTTGCCGCTCAGGTCCGAGTCGTAGACCAGCCACCTGCCGTCTGGCGAGACGCGCACCCCTTCGACGGTCTGGTTCCCGGTCGTCACGGGCACCGCGGTCGTGTCCGAACCCGGCGGACGCGCGGGGATGGGCATCGACCAGACGTTGGCGGTGCTGCTGTAGGCCACATAGACCATGCGAGCGCCGTCCGCCGAGAAGTCGATGGACTGGGCGCCCATGCCCGCCGTGACGCGCGCGGGCTCGCCATCGGCCGGCGAGCGTCCACCGACGTCGAGCGCGTAGACGTCTCTCGGGCCCTGCCGATTGGAAACGTAGAAGAGCGTCTGCCCGTCCGGCGACCAGACGGGACTCTGGTGCAGGGAGCCACTGTCGGTGACGCTTACCGGCGGCCCACCCGCAGCCGGTACGATCACGATCCGGCTCGGCGCGAGATTCCCGAACATGGAGCCTATGCCGGAAACGGCGCCCACCGTAGCGTAGAACGAATTGCCGGACACGCAGGCGAGCCGGATGCCGTCGGGGGACCAGCGGCACGAGTGCAGGTCGGCCCCCGTGGCGATGAGGCGAGTCGCGCCTGAAGCGAGGGTGCGTGAGAGGAGCGAGTCACCGCGCACATAGGCGATCTGGCGACCGTCTGGGGACCAGGTGGCGGAGCTGACGATTGCGCCGGGCCGGCTGGCGATCTCCTGGCGCACCAGTCGCCCGTCGGCGCGGACACTCGAGACGCCGCCGGACGACAGGAACAGGATGCGCCCGCCGTCTGGCGACCAGCGTGGAAGCCACTGGTTGGCCGTGGTGTCGGCGGTGAGCCACCTCGCCGGACCACCGGTCGTGGGCCGGATGGCGATACGCATCCGCAGGGAATTCCCCACTGCATAGGCGACATAACGCCCGTCGGCCGAGATCGTAGGCTGCACTTCGAGCCCGCGCTCGGACGTGAGCTGACTGGCCCGCCCGATCAGGAGCGCCGGGCGCTCGGCGCGATCACCCAGCCAGACGACGGCGACGACAGCAACGACGGCGACGACCATTAACGCGGCAACCCCGGCGCCACCGGCGAGTGCCCATGACCTGTGCGGGCGGGCTGCTGTGGAGTCGGTCGCGACGACGCTCGGCGCGAGGTTGGCGAGCAGTTCGTCGGCGCTCTGCCAGCGATCGCCCGGCCGCGGCGCGAGGCACTTCGCGATCAGCGCCGCGAGCGCGTGCGGCACGTCCGGGCGATGAGCCGTCAGCTCCGTCGCCACGTCCCGTACGCGAGGCAGTACCGCGGATAGGCTCGACGACGCCCTTGCCAGCTCCCCGACGCGGGCCGCTTCCCCGGAACTGCTCGTCAGCTCTTCCACCAAGTCCTGGAGGTGAGCCGGCTCTGGGGGTAGGCTCGTCGCAGCCCGCGTCACGTCCTGCATGCGGGCCGGTTCTTTAGCTGGGCTCGTCGCCGCCCGCGCCACGTCCTGCATGCGGGCCGGTACTGTAGCTGGGCTCGTCGCAGCCCGCGCCACGTCCTGCATGCGGGCCGGCAGCCGGGACCGGCTGGTAGGAACTCGCGCCACGTTCTGCATTCGTGACAGTGCTGGTGACTGTGGCGCGCTGTCGGCGAGTGGCGGCCGCCCGGCGAGCAGTTCGTAGGCCAGCACGCCGACGGCGTAGATGTCCGCGCGATGATCGATACGGTGGCCGGGACCGGCCGCCTGCTCGGGCGCCATGTAGGCGGGAGTGCCGGCCACGGTACTGGCGCCTGCAGTCGTCGGCTCCACCGTCGCCGCGCTCACGGCGCCGGCGACACCAAAGTCCGTGACCACGGCGTGGTGCCCTGAGAGCAGCACGTTGTCGGGCTTGATGTCGCGGTGCACGATTCCGTGCTGGTGAGCGTGGGCCAGCGCCTCGCACACATCGCGCAGGATCTGGACGACGTCCTGCACGGGCATGGGCCCGTCGCGAGTCAGCCGCTCGCGTAACGACTGCCCCGGCTCGAATGGCATGACATAGTAGAGGAGCGGCGCGCGCGAGAGGAACGCACTGCCCTCGTCGGGCTCGACCGGCACCTCTCCCGAATCATAGACGGGCATTATGTGCGGGTGACGCAGGCGGGCGGCGATCTGGATTTCGCGCAGGAAGCGCGCGCGTCCCAACGCGGCGGCGAGGGAGGGACGCACCACCTTGACGGCAACGTCCCGCCCGTGCTTCAGGTCCCGGGCGAGATAGACGATGGCCATGCCGCCCCGGCCGACCTCGCGGAGGATCTGGTAGCGCCCGGCCAGCGATTCGGGCATGGGCGGCATCTCGTCCTCGAGCATGATCGCGAAGGCGCTCCCCACGGATTGCTCGAGAGCCGGATACTCCAACTCGCATTCTGCGACCAGACGCTCGAGTTCCGCGCGCAAGGCGGAATCGTCGCCACTGAGCTCGCTGAGCAGTGCCGTGCGGCGATCGGGCGGCGAGTCGAGTAATGCGTCTACCAGCGGCTCGAGGCGCTGCCACTCGTCGCGCGAGAGAAGTGGCCGCACGCGACCGCCCTCGGGCCCGTCTGAATTGCTCACGGCTCCAGCGCCCGGCGCAGCAGCATGCGCGCCTTCACCCAGTCCCGCTGGACCGTGCGCACGGTCACGCCGAGCGCTGAGGCGATCTCCTCCTCCCCCAGTCCACCGAAGAACCGGCATTCCACCACCCTGGCCAGCCGTGGCTCCAGTTCGGCGAGCCAGGTCAGGGCCTCGTCCAGGGCCAGCAACGCCTCGGGCTGATCGTCGACGGCGATGCGGTCCTCGTCGAAGGTGACGCGGCCGCGGCCTCCGCCCCGCTTCAGCCTCTCGCGCGCCCGCGCACGATCGACGAGCACGTGACGCATGGCCAGCGATGCCAGCGCCAGGAAATGCGCCTGGTCGGGCGTGTCGGTGGGCGAGTGGGCGGCGACCTTGAGGTAGGCCTCGTGGACCAGTTCGCTGGTCTCGAGCGTGAAGCCGCCGTCCTGGCGCCGGCGAAGTTCCCGATGCGCTATACCCCGCAGCTGCTGGTAGAGGAGCGGGAAGAGGCGCTCGAGCTCTTCCTGCCGAGCCCCGTCGCTACCGCCGCGTAGCACGGCGAGCACTGCGGCGGACGTCGTCGAGGGGGCCATCTCTGGCTCCGTCGGAAGGATGGGACCCATATCGGCGCTCTCTCGCACGGCTCGATGTCGGGTTTCGGGGCGACCCATCGTTACCTCAGATGAACCCTCAGGTGAATTCCCGGGGAACTCACCTGCACTGCCGGCCCACGATAAGGCAGCGTGGCGCCGCCCGCCACCGCCTTCTGGAGGACCTCATGTCACGAATCTTCCTCTCCGGGCTGGTCGCCCTGCTCGGGCTTGCAGCCTGCAGCGACACCAGCCGCCTTCCCACGGCGCCCGAGACGGAGCCGACCGCCTCGCGCGTGCCGTCGTCGGCAGCTCACGTCACCGCCTCCGCCCGCTGGAGCCAGCGCACCAGGGCGATCATCGGCCGTCAGAAGGTGAGTTCGAACGGCTCCGCCCGTCTGTTCGCACTCGTCAGCGTCGCCCAGTATGACGCGGTGATCGCCGCCAGGAAGGCCAGGTCGCATGGCAGGCGTCCGTCCGAGTCAGGTGCGGCCAGCGCCGCCGCAGCCGGCGTGCTGGCCGCGCTCTATCCGCTGGAGCAGGCGTTCATAGAGACGCAGCTCGCCGAGGACGCGGCCTACTTCACGATCCGCCCATGGGGGCGGAAGGCCGACTTCGAGGCCGGCGTCGAGGTGGGTCGTACGGTGGCCGCAGCGGTGGTCGCCTACGCCGCGACGGACGGTAGCAACGTCCCCTGGGATGGCACGTTGAAGACCGGACCCGGATACTGGACCCCGACGTCGCTGCCGCCACAGGACGCCACGTGGGGCGGTATCCGACCCTGGATCATGACCTCGGGGGACCAGTTCCACTCGCCGCCGCCTCCTTCCGTCGACTCGCCGATATTGCTGGCGGACCTCGCCGAAGTGCGACAGATCTCCGACAATCGCACTCCCGAGCAGGAGGAGATCGCGCGCTTCTGGGCGTCCGGCTACGGCCCTGGCGGCCCGGCCGGCTTCTTCGGTAGCGTGGCCGTGGCAGTGGCGGAGATCAAGCAGATGAACGAGTACCGCGCGGCTCGCATGTTTGCCGTGATGCACATGGCGATAATGGATGCGTCCATCGGCTGCTACGAGGCCAAGTACAGCTACTGGTCCATCCGGCCGTACCAGGTGGATCCGATGATCACCATCCCGACGGGTGTGAGCAAGCCCAATTTCCCCTCCTACCCGTCGGCGCACTCCTGCCTCTCGTCCGCTGCGGCGGGAGTGCTCTCCCGCTTCTACCCCGAGGCGGCCGGCGAGCTTCGCGAGATGGTGGACCAGGCCGGTGACTCGAGGATCTATGGCGGCATCCACTTCCGCTTCGAGATAACGGCCGGCCAGGATATCGGGTATGCAGTGGCCAGGCTGGCGCTGCGACGGGCGCCGCGCTGGAACCAGCCTATCGCGCTGAATTGAGCGACGGGGAAAGGGACGGGGTGGAGACGGGGTCGACCCGTCCCCACCCCGTCCCTTTTTCACTACCCCCGCACCAACGTCCTGTACTTCACCCGATGCGGCTGATCAGCATCCGGTCCCTTCCTCTTCTTCAGATCCTCGATGTAACCCTGATAGTTCCCCTCGAAGCACACAACTCCCTGCGTTGTTGGGACCGCCGCAGACGAGTTCGCGTTGCGGGGCAAGGGGAGCGCGCGCACCTGACGACACGCACAACCTGCGTGGGCCTGTCTCCGTGTCATCGCGGTTTGTCACGGAGCGCCGTCCCGGACGCCGCCGGCTGATCATGACGACGGTCGTGTCAACGCATTCAAGCCCTCATCGGATGCGGACGGACCCCGGGTACCTCGCGCACGGTCAGGCGGCACGGCGCCGTCCCGATTCCCTCTTGCGCACTCGACGCGGCGCCCGGATTATGATAGCACTGTCTGCATTCATGCGACCGGGGCCGTCACCGCACCGACCACGGAGGGCCGTGTGGCACACCAGGGACTCGGCGACTTCGAGCAGATGGTCCTGCTCGCGATCCTTCAGCTCAGGGGCGAGGTGTACGGCGTCCCGATCGTTGACGAAATCGAGCGTCGGACCGGGCGCTCCGTGTCGCGTGCGGCGGTCTACGTCGCGCTGCGCCGGCTCGAGGAGAAGGGGCTCGTCTCCTCCTGGATGAGCGAGCCGACCGCGGAGCGCGGCGGCAAGCCGCGCCGGTGCGTGCGCGTCGAGCCGCGCGGGCTGCAGCTGCTCCGCGAGTCGCGCGCGGCGCTGGATCGGATGTGGCGCGGGCTCGACCCCCGGCTGGAGGGCGTCCGATGACGCCGGCCGCCGAGCCTCCCCGCCTCGCCCGCCGGCTGCTGGCCCGCGCGCTCCCCGAGGACGCGCGCGAGTACGTCGACGGCGACCTGCACGAGGTGTACGCCCGACGGTGCGCTCGCGACGGCGTGCCCCGCGCGCGCCTCTGGTACTGGGTGGAGGCCCTCTCGTTCGCGGCGCGCTTCCTGTTCGAGCGCCTGGTCGTGGAGCGGCTCCGCTCGCGTGTGTCGTCGGCGGGATCGCGCCGGGGCGGCATCGCGCCATCGGTGCTGGATGTCCGGCTCGCGCTCCGTATGCTGGTGAAGCACCCGGCCCTCTCGATCGTGTCGGTGACCGGCATGGCCGTGGCGATCGCGATCGGGGCTGGCGTGTTCAGCCTCGGTGCCGCGCTGCTGGAGACCACGCTGCCGCTGCCGGCCGGTGATCGCGTGGTCGCGCTGCAGAACGCGCTCGTCACGAACGCGAGCCGCACCGAGGCATCGCTGCGCGACTTCGTCGCGTGGCGGGACGAGCTGACATCGGTGCAGGACGTGTCGGCGTTCACGACGGTAGACCGAACCCTGGCTGTCCCTGGTGCGGGCGTGGACCTGGTCCCCGTGACGCGCATGACGGCGTCGGGATTCCGGGTCGCGCGGACGGCGCCGGTGCTGGGGCGACCGCTGCTCGAGGACGACGAACGGAGCGACGCGCGGGTGGTCGTGATCGCGTTCGAGGAATGGCAGCGTCGCTTCGCGGCGGATCCGGGCGTCATCGGCCGGCACGTCGGCCTCGGTCGCGATACGTACACGATCGTCGGCGTCATGCCGGAAGGGTTTGGGTTCCCGGTCGCCGATCGCTTCTGGGTCCCGCTCCACTTCGGGCCGGCGGAGCGCGAGCGGCCCGACGCGGTACCGCTCACGATCTTCGGGCGTCTGGCCGATGGCACGACGGTCGAGCGAGCGCAGGCGGAGCTCGGCGCGATCGGGTCGCGCATGGCGGTCGCACATCCCGCGACGCGAGAGCAGCTGCGCCCACGGGTGCTCTCGTACACGCGCGCGTTCTTCGATTTCGACGGCCCGGACACGGTCTGGACGCTGCAGCTGTTCCGATTCTTCGTCAGCCTGCTACTCGTGGTTGTCGCGGTGAACGTCGCGATCCTGGTATATGCGCGCACGGCGACACGGGCCGGCGAGATCGCCGTGCGGACAGCACTGGGAGCGAGCCGCGCACGAGTCGTGGCCCAGCTGTTCGTCGAGGCGCTGGTACTCTCCCTGGCCGCCGCCCTCGTCGGGCTCGCGATCGCGGGTGGGTTGCTGGTGAAGGTGCAGGCGCTGGCCGAGACGTACGAGCGCAGGCTGGGCGCGGTGCCGTTCTGGATCGACCTGGGGCTCTCGCCCGCGGTCGTCGCCTACGCGCTCGGGCTCGCGGTCGTGGGCGCCGCGATCGTTGGCGTGATCCCCGCGCTGCAGGCGACCGGACGACGCGTGCAGGCCAACCTGCAGCAGTTCTCCGGGCACGGGGCCCGGATGCAGCTGGGGCGGGCGTGGACCGCGCTCATCGTCGCGCAGGTGGCGGTCACGGTCGCGGTGCTCCCCTTCGCCGTGCACTCCGCGCAGGAAGCGATCGCCGATGGGACCGTGGACGCTGGGTATCCGGCCGCGGAGTTTCTGGAGGCGTCGCTGACCATCGAACGGGTGGACGGGCCTCAGGACACCAGCGCCGTCCACCGGCGCGAGATCGAACAGCGCTTCCACACGCGCGCCGCTGAGCTGCTCCGACGGATCGAGAGCGATCCCGCCGTGGCCGGCCTGACGATCCGGCTCCCCGACAGGCGCGAACGGATCGAGGTAGAGAACGGCGCGTCACCAGGCGCGGCTCAAGCTCGAATCAGCGCGGGGAGAGGGCGGATCCACCCCGTCGCCGCAGACTTCTTCGCGCTCTACGACATGCCGATCGTGGCCGGACGCGCCTTCGTTGAAGCGGACGCGCGCGCCGGCGAGACCGTCCTCGTCGTCAACGAGGTCCTCGCCGAGAGCTGGTTCGGAAACAGCGCCGTGCTCGGGCGCCGCATCCGGTTCCTGTCCGAGTCCGATACGCCGGGAGAAGTCGCACCCGGCCCGTGGCTCGAGATCGTCGGCGTGGTGCGGGATCCCGCGGGTCACGCACATGAGCCGCAGGGCCGGTTCTATCTGCCGGCCCACGTCGCTGAGCTGTCGCCGCCGCTCGGCCTCGCCATCCGGGTGCGCACGAGCCCGGCCACGAGCTTCGTGCCCCGGCTTCGGGAGTTGGCGGCCACCGTCGACCCCGTGCTCCAACTCGACGGACTGATGGGCGCGGATGAACGGCACAGGCAAGGACAGCAGTTTCCGCGGTTCATCGGAATCGGGATGACGGCGGCGATGCTGAGCGTGCTGCTGCTCTCGGCGGCCGGCATCTACGCCATGATGGCGTTCACCGTGGCCAGGCGGCGACGCGAGATCGGCATCCGCTCCGCGCTCGGCGCCGACCCTCGCCGCGTGCTGAGCAGCATCTTCGCACGGGCGAGCACGCAGATCGGCGCCGGCATCGTGCTCGGGGTGATCGGTACCGTGATCGTGGACCGCGCGACGGGACGGGGACCCGTGCACGACGGCAACCCGTTCGCGCTGCTCCTGGTCGCGGTGCTGATGACCACGATCGGACTGCTCGCCGCGATCGGGCCGGCGCGACGCGGCCTGGCGGTCCAGCCGACCGAGGCGCTCCGCGAGGAGTAGCGCCGACCGCGCAGATCCCGATGATCCAGCTGGTCGGTCCCGGCGGAGCGGGCAAGTCGACGGTCGGCGCGATGCTCGCGCGGCGACTCGGGTGGCCGTTCCACGACCTCGATCGCGAGTTCGAGCGTCGGCGCGGCGACATCGACACCTTCATCCAGGCGCACGGCTATCCGACGTATGCGCACGAGAACGTCGCGGTGTACCTCGAGCTCGTCCCTGGCCTCGAGGACTGCGTCCTCGCGCTGTCGTCGGGTTTCATGGTCTACCCGACGTCCGTCCACCCGGCCTGCAGCGGGGTCACCGCGGCGATCGCACGGAGCCGCACCACCGTCGTGCTGCTGCCCTCCCTCGACCTTGAGACCTGCGTCGCCGAGACGGTGCGGCGCCAGCTTGGCCGCCCGCTGTGCCGACGGGATCCCGCCCGCGAGGAGACAGTGATCCGCGCGCGATTCGACCGCTACATGGCCCTTCCGGCGCCCAAGGTCGAGACCATGCGCTCGCCGGACGAGGTGGTGGCGGCGATCCTGGCCCGACTCGGGATGGAGCCGCCGGAGAAGCCCCCTGCGAAGTGACGACGCCGGCGTCTCGTGCCCTCTCCCAACGGTACTCGCGGGCTCGGGCTCCTTCCTCATTGCCCTCCCGCCGCACCGCGCGACTCGTCAAGTGCAGGCCGTCGGCCCCGCTGCGACCGGCGAGGTGGCGATGGTCCGTCTTTACGGATTTTCACAATGGATTGACAGCTCGTCACGCATCGTCTAGTATGCCGAATGTGGGGATTCCCCACCTGCTGTTTGACATCGGCGGTTCGTCCATGACCTCCCGCAGCCGGCACAGGCGGCTGCGCACGTAGACCCGGTGCTTGCCTGGCCGAGGACGTGGCACCGGCTCGACCGGCCCACCCCTCGGGGGCCGGGTGTATCGACTTCGCTCGACGCGGCCCACGGGCCCGGCGGCGCTGTCGACGCGACCCTGCGACCAGACGTCGCGCGCCGCATCAGCGGCGCGTGACGTCAACGCAGCGGGCGCCGGGCGCGGAAGCCCGGGATTTCAGATGGTGGCGTCGCGCACTCCGGCGGCGGCGCCGTGTAGCACCGGTCCCTCAGCAGACAAGGAGGTAGAGAACGTGTCGAAGCCGCCGAACGGCGCACATGCGGAGTATGTCCGATTGCTGGACATGCTCGAGTACGAGTACGAACGCATGCGCGACGTCAACGCACAGGTTTCGAGAGACGGGCTGCGACGTGTTCGGTCGCTGCGTCGGAAGCTGGATCAGGCGCAGCAGCAGTCGTCGGCGAACCGCGCTGGGGCCACCCTTGGGGTGCTCCGAGCAGTGGCCGCTGGGATCGCACGCGAAGTGGTGCGGTGGTTGATCGAGACCTCCATCTGCTGGATCTCCGCGCGAGGAGCGCGGTTTCTACGATATGACCATTGGCGAAGTCGTTCACACGCTGCGCGTCTCTGCTGGGCTCAAACAGACTGAGCTCGCGGAGCGCGCAGGCGTGTCGGCGTCGTCCGTTTCACTCGTCGAATCGGGCCGACGCGAGCCGACGATCAAGTGGCTTCGCACGATCGCGCCGTCGCTCGGCGTGTCAGCGGCGGTTCTCTTTGCGGCAGCTCTCGCATTCGACGACGAGGAGAGCGATCCCCGTGCGAGAGAAGTCGCCGAGCAACTTGTCCGCGCCGCGCGCACTTCGCTGCTTGAGCAACGGCTGCAGGATCGGGCCAGGCCAAGGGAGCGGTCCCCCACACGTGCGCGTCGGGCCACCCCGGACTCAAGGGACGACCGGTGATCGGGGACCTGCCGGATCGCACTCCGACCACGGAAGCCGTCAGCTTGGCTTCCCCACCGGCCTGCTCCTATCCGTTGGACACGTGATCACCGTTCCTGTGCTGGCGGAGCGCCTTGGCGTCACCCGCGGCGTACTGCATGACGCTGCCAGCCACGCGGCTCGCGATCATCGGCCGAGGGTCATCCAAGTCGGGTCCAAGCGACGCACGCTCTACATCCCTGCTCCACGGCTCGCCGCGCTTCAGGTCGCGGTGCACCGTGAGTTCTTGCGGCCGCTGGTGCTGCATCCCGCCGTGCAGAGCTGCGCCGGGAGAGGCGTCGTTCAGAATGCCCAGGCCCACCTCGAACACGCGTACGTTTCGCTGCTCGATCTGGAACACGCATTTCCGTCTGTCCGGATCGACGACGTTCGAAACGCACTCGAACGGTTCGGGTTCGACGGCGCGGCCGCTCGCCTGGTGACACGACTCTGCACCACGGCGGGCCAGCTACCTCAAGGCCCATCGACGAGTCCGATGCTGTTCAATCTGGTCCTGGCCCCCCTGGACGCCGCCGTGAGCGCTCGTGCTGTTCGGCATGGAGCGACCTACACTCGCTACGCGGACGATCTCTGCCTTTCCGGGAATCGCCCGCTCGACGACTTGGTCACGTTCATTGTCCGTGAGACCAAGCGGCTCGGCTACCAGCTCAACCCCTCCAAAGAGCGTCACTGGGGGCCGGGCGGGCCTGCACCGACCGTGACGGGCATCGTGCTCTCCAACTCGCTGCAGCCAGAACCCGAGTTCCTCCGCGCGGTCACCCGCGAGCTCTGGCGAGCCGCACGCGGCAGGTCGTCGCTCACGTCTCAGCAGCTCCGCGGCAGGATCGCGTGGGTGACTCAGGTCGATCCTGGCCTGGGGCAGCGATTGACGCGCCGCCTCGGCCAGATTCACGATCGCACCGCTCGGACACTGCAGCTCGCTGGCTGATCGGCTCATCGAGATCCCTGCTGTCAACTCGTGGAACGAGCATCCGCGCCCTGCACGAGCTTGGGACGCTTGCGCCGGCTGAACTCCACTTCAGCGTGAACCACCTTGATGGGCAGGTCGAGCGATACGCCGAGCACCGTGCGCGGCCCTCGCGCCTGGTGCGCTGCGCGAGCCACCATCGACCGCGATCGCACGCGCTTGCGCTTGTCCCACTCCGGCAAGGACGCGGGCTTGAACGCACCCACCATCGAACGGATCTGTTCCGGCGTGGGAATGTTGACGATCCGCCGGTGCTCCGGCGTCATGTCGCGTACCATCTGCGCCACGTAGCGCTCGGTCGATCCCTTGTGAACGTGGTGGCCGAGGTACCGCTGCATGTCGCGCGTCGACAGGCCCGGGGCCATGTCGGCATAGGACGCGAACGTGGCGCGGAAGCCGTGCGTTTCCTTGCCGGGCTTCTTGACGTCGGCGATCTCCTGGGCGAGACCGAGCTTGTTGCCGAGTGTCGTGGTCGCCCCTCGCTTCGTGAGCGGAGCGCGGGCGTTGGTGCGGATGACGAAGGCCGTCGGCAGTTCCTTGCCGACATCCTCCAGCGGGAACGGCCCGTACTCGAGCGGACGACCCGTGCGGCGACGGTGCTCGGCGAGCGCCATGAGCCAGAGGTCGTACAGCCAGGGGACGAGGGATTCCTGAATTGGCACTGCGCGCGCCTCCACCAGCACCTGCTTCTTCTTGGCGTTGCGCACGTACACCCAGCCCCGAACGAGGTTGACGTGTCGCCACTGGATCGTCATCAGCTCGGAGATCCGGGCCCCGAGGCACGCCTGGAGCGCGATGGCGTGCGCGGTCGTGGGTTCGATGACCCCTACCAGGTTCGCTCGCGCAGCCAGGTTGGCGTCCCGGTACATCGCACCCGTCAGCGCCGCCACGAGCTCTGCCGGCAGGAGCGCCCCGTTGGTTCCCTGGATGATCTCTGCGTTCGCGTCCACCTCCGGCGGGGAATCGTCCTCGCCCGAGCTGGGCGCGGGCGTGGGTACCGCCCCGGCGAAGGGCGGCGGCGTGTCCCGGTAGGTATGGCGCCAGATGGCCGAGACC
Organism: uncultured Gemmatimonadota bacterium; assembly: GCA_937906875.1. Lineage (GTDB taxonomy): Bacteria > Gemmatimonadota > Gemmatimonadetes > Gemmatimonadales > Gemmatimonadaceae > CALCHX01. The sequence goes on from CALCHX010000107.1 coordinate 36,391, forward strand.
GCCCGGATGATGTTCTCCTTCGTGCCGTACGCGGCAGGCACCTCGGTGTACTTGCCCGGGATCGCCATCCCGGTCTTCGGATCGCGCACGTTCTTCTCGGTGGTCGCAGCGTCAGCCGTCTCGCGGAGCAGCGTCACGCTGATGGCGTCGAGCGCGTTGTCACCCAGTACAGGGATCACGTGGCGTCGGATGCAGCTGACACGGCTGCGGAACTTGCGCGGGACGAACTTCTCCTCGATCGCGCACCGGACACCATCCACTGTGACCTCTACCATCCGGGTGCGCAGCAGCGAGCGCACGTAATCCTCGGCCGCGTCCCGCACGCTCAGGCGGCCGGTTCCCGGTGTCGTGATCCGGAGCTTGATGCGGTCGCGGAAGTGCTTCACGACACGAGGGTCTTTCGCCCACTTCTCCGCCGTACCACGGACCGTCGTCGCGCTCCCGCGGTGAGGCCAACCGGCGCTCACCGGGTCGAGGAGAGTGACGCGACCGAGGTTGCCGAGCTTCGCCGCCCGGAAGTCGAGGTAGTACGTCGATCCGTCTTTGATCGAACGCTGTTCGAGTCGCTCCTTGAGCAACTCGCCGAACGCGGCGTTGCTCAGGCTGAGGATGTTCGGCGGCAGCGGCTTGCGGCGCGCGTTCCCGCTCGAGTCGGGCGTGACGGTCGTCGACTGGGTCGTGTTCTGGGTGGTCATCGTGAGAGGCTCGTGGAGGGGTAGGGAGTCGGGGGAGTTCGATGTGTGGGATCAGGCCGCGCGCCCGAGGCGCACCATGGGCCACCAGTCGGGCGGCACGATGTCGCCGCGCAGGACCGCATCGACCAGAGCGAGGTAGGCGGAGACGTCACGGGCCTGGAGGACGGTCGCGTTGCTGTCGAGGCCAACGCCCTTCCGGCGTCCCTTCAGGGGGCCGAAGCGTTGCGCGCGCTCGAGCTCCCGCACCGATATGCCGGTCACGTCCGACCACTCGTCGCGCTTGAGCCACACATCCCCGCGCTGGCGGCGGATTTCTTCCACGCGCTGCTGTGCCGTCGGGGAGCTGGTCGGCCGTCCCGCGCGAGTGGCCGAGCGGGCGCTGGAGATGTCGACCACCGTCGGCGTCGCGTCGATCGCGATGCCAGGCCGGTCGCCTGCGGTGGCGTCCGAGGGCCCGGCGATGGCGCCGGCCGGCAGCTCGAGCTCGATCTTGATGCGGGTGCCAGGCGGCATCAGGCCGCCGAACAGCGTCTTCAGGTCGGGGAACATCGTCGTTGCTGGGTTGGGGTTGGTCGGGTGGTCGCGGCGCGGCCGGCTGATTCTCGGCGCCACCATACCCGGTTCGGGCTGTTGCCCATGCACGTCGGGTAGTCGGTGACGGCGACAGCATGACGGAGGTCGGAGGAGACCCGGTAGCCTCGCGGGCGGCGAGTTTTTTCGGCGCTCGCCGTTCCGGGGCGGAGCTGTCCTGCCGCGAGGCCGCGGGCGCCGATCCTGCCGAAAAACCGGAAGCCAGATCGAGCGAGAACAGCGGAGGGCCACGTCTCCGCGCTACCAGCGAGTCGGCGGCGGAAGGGGGAGGTCCATGCCGAAGCTGAGTCGTCCAAGCCAGCGACCAGCGAGCAGCGGCGCGCCGGTCGGCCCGCGCACGTACACGAGGCACTCCAGCGCCGATGCCACCTGCCCGACAGGGATCTGGCGATCGACCTGGGCTGCGCTGAGCTGCACCCCGAACGGATGCTCGGCCCCATCATCCCAGCGCAGCTCAAGGACGTTCTTCGCTCCGCCGGGCATCGTGAGCCAGCGGGTGACAAGGACCCGCGAGCCCGTATGCATCTCCGCGATGCACGGCTCCAGCGACCGAGGCACGAGCAGGCGCACGGCGCTCTCGTTGACGGAGCAGTACATGGCTCCGGCCTCGGCGAGGGCGCTGTCCCAGTAGTTGGTGGAGAGGATCTCGCGACCGCGGTCCTTCACGAGGATGACGGTGCCCGCGGGGACGGGGTGATGCGTGCGCTGGGAATAGCGGGTCGACATGGGGAGGGATCCGTGGAGTGGGTCAGGGTCGTGGGGCGAGCCACCGCGACACGTGGCGATGCTCGGCCATCCGTTCGCGCCGTCCGGGCTGGCCGACGCGCACCCACCGTAGTCGAGGGCTGCGGTTGCCCCCAAACGCGACCCGTTTCGCTTCCAGTCGCGCCTCCGTACCCTGCCTCCACACCCACTACCGCACCGGAAGGCCGAAGCGCATTCCGAGGTGTCCCACGCCTGACCTTGGCCGCCACGCTCGCCACGTCGATGCTTCCGGCCGTCGCCATGATCGCGGCCGCTTGCACCTCGGACCTGTGCCCAGCTATGGTGGTCCCATGACGCCGGCGAACGTCGGTCGCCCCTGAACTGGCGGCGCCAGCGTCGCTGTAGCTCGATCTCCCCGCGCTCGCGGGGGTGGACCGCTGGACCGTACGCCACCGTCCGATGGGCAAGATCTCCCCGCGCGTGCGGGGGTAGACCGAACAACGCCGTACGGCGTAGCATCAGGTACGACCTCTCCCCGCGCGTGCGGGGGTAGAACGAAGCGACGAGCCCCGGAGGCATGCCTCCGGGGCTCGTCGTGCATCGGTCGGTGTCGAGATCCGTCGTCAGCGAACGTGGGCGGTTAGCCTTGGATGCTCGCCTGCGCCCGTTCTCGTAACCCTGATCCTCCTTGCCGCTCGGATCCCATGGATCGCGGAAGGACGTCAGTCAACGGCGGACGGGCCCCCTCGCGGAGGCTCAGCTCACCCCGGCGAACAGCTCCCGCACGGGTACGAACGTCCGGTTCGTCTCCCCTGCCCTCCGCACCTTGCGGCGCAAGACTTCCCCCAGGTCCAGCGCCCCACTGAGCACCTGGTGCAAGTCGAGCGCATCGCAGCACACAATCGAGGTGGGCCGCCCGCGCGCGAAGGCGTCCAACCCCTCCTCCGTGAACCCGCTGTAGCTCACGAACAGTCCCCGGGTCCACAGCGACTTGCCCGTCACCTTGCCCGCGAACGTCAGGAGCTCGGCCTGGCCGATGCGGCTGTTGGTCCACTTGGCCTCGAGCAGGTAGACGTCGCGGTCGAGGTCGAAGCTGCCGTCGATCTGCTCCCCACGGAGGGAGAAGGGTTCCCGGGGATCGAGACCGAAGGCGCGAAACAGGGTGTTCAGGAACCGCTCGAACGCGAGCCCCCGGGGACTCGGTGCCAGAGCCGTCAGCGCGAGGAGCTCGGTCGCCAGGCCGGCGCGCTCCGCATCGGTCGGCCCAGACGGAGACGACGAGGTCGGGCCCGCGTGCGCCGCCTGCGGAGCCCGGGGGAGCGCAGCGAGGTAGACCGGGTCGTGCAGCTCCGGGATCCGGAAGCCGATCCTCGCCACGATCTCGTTGACGCGGTCGATCTCCTCCCGGGTGATGGGATCCCGCCCTGCTCGGCGCGTCGTGCCGCGATTGATGATCTCGACCACGAGCCTGCAGAACCGAGGACGCTCCCGCACCAGGGTGTCCGCGAGAAGGCGCGTCAGCGCCGGCGTCTTGCTGCCACCTGGCCAGAGCCCCCCGACACCGGCCGCCTGGGCGGCCGCCGGGAAGGACAGGGCGGGATCCCCGTAGGGGTGCGGCTTGCCGGGCAGGAAGTCGACGAGGACCCCGGCCAGCTCGCCGGCGAGCTGGATCTCACGCGGGCTCGCCGTCATCGGCGCACCCCAGTCGGGACGATGTGCGCATCAACCATCCGCATCCGCCTCCCCCGTGCCGTCCAGGGTCGCCTCGTCCAGCTCCAGGAGCTCCACGCGCCGGGTCCGAACCCCGACGCCATGCTCGACGAGCAGGTCGAGCAGCTTGTCCCCGTCGATGAGGGTGATCGGCGCCACCCCAGGCTCGAAGGCGGCGTCCCGGGCGCCCCTCGAGAACCCGCCGAGCGCGATGATGGTCCCCTTCACCGCCCCGAAGCGGTGCAGCGAGCCGCGGAGCATGTCGAGCACCGGGCGGCCGACGTTCCCCCGCTGCCGCTTGACCTGCACCACCTCGCGCACCTCGGTGATGCCGAGCGCGATGCGGCCCAAGACGTCGACTCCTCTATCCCCGGAGCGGTCGGTGACCTCGACGTCGGTGTAGTTCATCGCCTCGAGCAACCGCCCGACGAGCTGCTCGAATCCGTACGGGTCCATCGTCGCCAGCCGCTCACGAAGCGCCACCCGGACCGCGTCCTTCTGCGCCTTCACGAGGTCCCAGAGCTGCCGCGTCTCGTCGGGCGCGGCCGTCCTCGACTCGGCAAACCCCGACACCTTGAGCCACGCCAGGCCGGCCTGGGTGATCTCGTAGCTCTGGCCGGCCCGGGTCGCGAACCCGCGTGCGATCAGGTTTCGCAGCCGCCGGTAGAGGAACGAGCGGGCAGTAGACTCCGCCCGCACCCGGCTGACCGGCTGGAGGTGGGCCATCCAGGACGGGAGCAGCTCGGCGGGGCTGGCCGGCGCCTGCTCCGCGAGCAGTGCCAGGATCGCGAGCAGCCCTTCGCGCTCGTCGAGTTCCCGTACGGTCTCCCCCTCAGGACGTTCGAGGAAGTCGCGCCCGCGCCCGGTGATGACGAGTGTCCCGCGGGCGCCGTCCGAGAGCAGGTCGTAGCCGCTGGCCAGAAGCCAGTGGCCGGCCATGTGTCGCGGGTTCACCCTGTGGCCGCTCCCCGTCCAGATCCGGTGCGCCGCGTCCCGGTGGTCACCGGTCAGCCGCTCCGGGATCCACCGGTCGGGATCCGTCCAGTCCACCGTCTCCGACGGCGTCCCCCGATGCTCCCAGATCGCGGCCCGCAGCCCCGTCACCGCAGTCCGGGGCATCCCCTCCAGTAACGGAAGGACGGTTCGGACCTCGTCGTAGGCGGGGTAGAACACGATCCGCACGTCGTTGGCGCCTACCGGCACCGGCGGCGCGATGCGACCCTCGGCGAGCCAGCGGCGCAACGCGTACGTGCGCGGGGCCACCCGCACGAAGGGGCTGGCCTCCCCCTGCTGCTGGATCGAGGTGGCGAGCTGCGACTCCATCGTCGCCGTGGGGGTCTTGCCGCCCGTGCTCACCAGCCCAGCGGTGAGCGCACGCTCGGTGATCTCAGCGGCGGCCAGCGGAGCACCGGCCTCATCGAGCACGCGCTCCGCGGCGGCACGGAAGGTCAGTGGGGCGGACGAGGTGGTCATGCGCGCGCGGTGCGTTGGCGAGAGCGACGGGCCGGTGCTTCCGTGCGCTCGGCGCGGTTGCGCTCGAGGAGAATGTCCGCGGGTTCGTCGGTGGGATCCTGGGGGACGAGTTGACCGCGAAACGCCCTCGCGAGCAACGCAGTCTCGAGGGGGGCGAGCTGATCCTCGGCGCTCGTGAGCAACCCAGCAAGGCGCTCGCGCCGATCGAGCAGGGCCTCGATGCGCCGCACGATCTCCCGTTGCTCCTCAGCAGACGGGACGGGCATCACGAAATCGTCGATTTGCGACGTGAACATGTGCTGGATCAGACTCCCCGTGTTCAGCCCATCCACGTAGCGACGAAACTGGGGAGACTTGAATGCCCAGAACGCGAATCGAGTGTCGACGGCGCGGGCGGTCAACCGAGCAATCCGCTGATTCAGCAGGCAGCGCTCACCCTGGCCAGTCATGCAGATCCGTCCCAGGAACTCATCCTTCAGCGACTGAGCCGTGAGGTTCATCACGAGCTCACCTGAACCGACGACATGCTTTGGGAAGCGCTCGGCCCAGACCAACGGCATGTGCCTGGTATTCTCAACCGTCCACTCGACCCGCCCGGAGGCATGAAGATTCCCGGGCCGTAGGAGTCGAACACCCTCGGACGAGTACTCCTTGCTCGGAAAGGCTCGCCCGTTCTGACAGCGACCTACCTCACGCCAGGGCAACGCACGCCATTCGGCGGCGAGCTGAGGGTTCTGCTCTCGCCAGTCGTCGGTGAGCTCCCCCGCGAATGCCGCTGCAAGCACCGCCTGTCGGTACCGCTCCAGCAGCGCAGGCACCGCGCCGAGCGCCGCCCGGGCCGCACGGCTGCTGGCGAACAGCTCGTCGAGCTTCGCCAGGATGCGGTGCTGCTCCGCGATCGGAGGAAGTGGAATTCGAAACGACTTCAGGATTCCCTGGCTGATGTTGGCTTGCGTCCCACCCTGGCCCAGCACGACGAGGTCGGCACGGTATCTCCGAATAGCCATCGCCAGAAACTCGGGCGTGACGAGTTCCTGGTGCGAACGGCAGAAGGCAATCGCCTGGTTGGTGGCGCACGCTATACGAGCGACTCCGTACTTGCCGATGGAGCCGTACATGGCGACGAGGACCGTGGCAGGTTCCACACGCTTCGCTGAGCTGTTTCTAAGTCCTTCCTGTGTGATGTATTCCTCGGCTTCGGTGACATCGCCATCGGTGAGGTCAGCAATCTTGAGCCAGGGAAGGTCGCCGCCGTAGTACGACGCGACACCTCTGCTCGGTGTGCCTCCGCTGCCCCAGTTGCCCAGCTCTCCGAGGGCCACCCATGCCCAACCAAGAGGAAGATCTTCGGGTACATCGTTCACGCGACCGCCTCCTCACTGGCTGCCGCCAGCGCCTCGCTCAGCGCCTCCATCTCCTCCATTGCCTCGCGCAGCTTCGCCATGATCTCCGCCGCGATCTCCTCCGGCTCCGGCAGCTCCTCGTGCCGCCCCGCGCTCTCGTCGCGCAGCCACGCGATGTCGAGGTTGTCGCTGCGCCACCGGATCTCCTCGCGCCCGAAGCAGCGGAACCGCCCGCGCTCCCCCTCGTCCGTGCGCTCGGCGCGCCCGTGCGGATCGGCGCCGAACGCCGCCTCGAACGCCGCGAAGTGCGCCCTGGTGAGCGGCGTCCGCTTGCCGAAGCTCGGCATGTTGGCGCGCAGGTCGTGGACCCACACGCGCTCCGTGTTCCCCGTATCGCGCGCCGCCGGCCCGCGCGTGAAGAAGAGCACGTTCGTCTTCACCCCCTGCGCGTAGAAGATCCCCGTCGGCAGCCGCAGGATCGTGTGCAGGTCGCACTTGTCCATCAGGTCGGCGCGGATCTGCGCTCCCACGCCCTCCTCGAACAGCACGTTGTCGGGCACAACCACCGCCGCGCGCCCGCCGGGCTTGAGACCGCGGTAGACGTGCTCCAAGAAGGCCAATTGCTTGTTGCTCGTCGGAAAGGTGAAGTCCTGCCGCGACGGCCGCCCGCCCCCCTTCTTCGTGCCGAACGGTGGATTGGTGAGGATCACGTCCGCCTTCGGCAGCGACGCCCCCTCGGCGGAGAGCGTGTCGCCGAGCACCAGCTGGTCCCCCTCGATGCCGTGGAGCATGGCGTTCATGAGGAGCAGCCGATGCGTGTCGGGGACGAGCTCCATCCCCCAGAACGCCTCCCGGCGCTGGAAGCGCTGCGCCGCCTCGGGGAGGTCGAACAGGTCGTCCGTGGCCGCCTTGATGAAGCGGTCGGCCGAGATGAGGAAGCCGCCCGTGCCCGCCGCCGGGTCCTGGATCACCTCGCCCGCCTGCGGCTGCACGAGCGACACGATGCTCTCGATGAGCGGCCGCGGCGTGAAGTACTGGCCCGCGCCGCTCTTCGTCTCCGTCGCGTTCCGCTCGAGCAGCCCCTCGTACAGGTCGCCCAGTCCCTCCGTGCGCGCCGAGTACCAGTCGAGCCGGTCGATGTCGGAGACCAGCTTCGCGAGGTTCTTCGGCTGCCGCAGCGCCGTGGCGGCGTTGGCGAAGATCGCCTTCACCAGCGTCGATCCGTTCGAGCCGAGGTGGATGAGCAGCGTGCGGTAGAAGTCGAGCTGCTCCACGCCCTGCTGCGCCGTGAGGTCGTCCCACCGATGGCCGCCCGGAAGCTGCGCCTCCGTCCCCGTCTCCTTCGCCATCTTGAGGAAGAGGATGTACGTCAGCTCGGTGACGTACTCGTGGTACGTGATACCGTCGTCGCGCAGTACGTGGCAGAGCGCCCACAGGCGCTGGACGATCTCCTGGGTGGTCATCGCAGCTCTATCGGGAAGAAGTCGAAGTCGGGTGCAGGTTCCGCGGGCGGGATCCCGCCCGGCAGCAGCGGCGCTCTGGGCACAAGGTGAGCGCGGGCATCGTCACGCGGTGTCGCGCCACACGTCCTCCTGCAGGTCGCCGAGGATCTGCCCCAGCTCACCGCCGAACACGCGGTCGAGCCGGTCGAAGCCGCCGCCGGCCTCGCGGAACTGCGCGCGGTCAAGCGCCTCGCGATCCACCACCACCTCGTGCTCGAGCTGCCGGCCGATGCGCTCCAGCCAGCGGCGCTGCGCGTCGGGCCAGGCGCGGCTCGCCAGGATGCGCGCCATCGCCCGCCGTACCCGCTCCGCGTACGGCACGAGCGGCGAGCCGAGGGCCTGCTGACGCACGTAGCCGATGATCGTCGCCGCGACGTCCTGGTTCGTGGCGTCGCGGTAGGCGGCGCGGAGCTGGGCCTCGGTGAAGCCCGCCTCGCCAAGGGCGCGGGCGAGCGCCTTGAGGTCGACCCGGGTGAGGTCGCGCGGACGCTGCGTGACGACGAGGAGTGCGGGGAGCTCGTTGAGGTGCTCCTCAAGCCAGCGACCGAATGCCTCGAGGTAGTCCTCCGGGCGCTGTCGGGCGCCGCTCTCGTCGGAGCCGTAGCCGCGCGACACCTCAACCACGCGGTCCGCGTGCTCCGAGATGACGAGCCGTCGCTCGCCGAGCCCCTGCAGGTCGAGCCGCGCGACGAGCGCCGGGCGCTCGCAGAGCCAGGCCGCGGCCTGGGCGGGCGTCATGCGGCGCAGGTCGTCGACGAGGGCCGCGGGCCTGGCCCCGGCGAGGATCTCGATGTCGTCGGCTGCGCGCTCCAGGCGGCGCCGGCGCCGGCGGAGGGCGGCGACGAGCTGCTCGTGGATCGCGCGCGCCGCCTCTTCGGCGCCGGCGTCTACCGCACGCCCGAGCTCCACGAGGAGCTGGCTCACCCGGACGTCGCTCGATTTCACGACCGGCGTCATCGCCGTGTGCGGCTCGAGCGCGGCGTAGAGGTCCACTGCATCGAAGATGCGGAAGACCTCCTTGTCGTCCCCCGGGCCATAGAGGTCCGGGCGCAGGCGCGTGGCGCGGCCGAGCATCTGCTCGTAGAGGATCCGGCTCCGCACGCGGCGCAGGAAGACCAGGTTCACGATCTCCGGCACGTCCACGCCCGTCGTGAGCAGGTCCACCGTGACCGCGACGACCGGACGGCGCTCGTTCTTGTAGCGGCGGAGGAGCGCCGGCGGGTTGTCCGACGCGCCGGTGATCTTGGCGACCGTCCCGTGCTCCACCGATCCCCACCGGGCCTCGAACGCCTCGGTGAGGAGCCGCACCACCATGTCGGCGTGCGCGTCCGTAGCGGCGAAGATCAGCGTCTTCCCCGGCTCGGCGGGGTCGATGTGCTCGGCGAGCGCCCGGCACACGGCGCGGTTGAAGTTCTCGGTGACGACGGCGCGGTTGAACGCATCGACCTCGAAGCCCAGGTCGTCCGGCGTCTCGAACAGCTCGACCTGGCCGCGCTCGACGTGGTAGACCGAAACCTCCTCGCCGGCCCGCCAGCGGATCCCCGAGCGCGAGAGCTCGGTCTCGATGCGGACCGGCGGCTCGTGGTCCACGAGCCAGCCGTCCACCACGGCCTGGCGGTAGGTGTACTGGTAGACCGGCGGCCCGAAGATCTCCGTCGTGTGGAGCGCCGGCGTGGCGGTGAGGGCGATCTTCACCGCGTCGAAGCGATCGAGCACGCGTCGGTAGGCCGAGACGTAGTCCGCCTCGCTCCGGATCCCGAGCTCCGCGTCACCGATCTCGCGGTCGAGCGTGTAGCCGCGGTGCGCCTCGTCGACGACGATGCAGTCGTAGGCGTCCACCGGCAGGAGCGGCACGTCCGCGTGAGTGGCGTCGAGCCGCCGTACGAGCCCCTGCACCGTGGCCACGTGCAGCTTTGTGTCGGCGTCCGGCGTGAGGTCGGCCAGCTCCTTCACGTCGTAGATGTCGGCGAAGGCGCGGGTCCCCTCCAGGCGCACGGTCTTCACCGCCTCCAGCGCTTGGTCGCCGAGCGTCGTCCGGTCCACGAGGAAGAGCACGCGCCGGAAGCGCCGCGTGGCGACGAGGCGATAGACGAGGCCGAGCAGCGTCCGCGTCTTCCCGGTCCCCGTCGCCATCGCGACGAGGGCCTCGCGCCGCCCCTCCGCGATCGCGGTCTCCACGGCGCGCACGGCGGCGTGCTGGTAGTCGCGGAGCGGGAGCGCGTCGGTGGGCGTGTCGCGGAGCGCTTGGTCGGCGTTGCCCTCGTCCTGCCTCAGCAGCTCGAGGAGCCCGCCCGGCGTGTACCAGCCGTCGAGCGCACGCGGATGGTTGGTGGCCCGACGCGCGTCGCGGAACCACACCCCGCTCTGCTCCACGATCTGCCGCAGGAAGCCGCGTCCGTTCGTCGCGAAGAGGAAGGGGACGTGATGCGTCTCCGCGCCCACGCCCCACGGTCCGGCCATTGTCTCGCCCACCGTGGCCGCGTAGCCGCGGGCATAGCGCGCGGCCTGCTCCAGCGCGCCGCGCGCGTTCCGTCGCCGACGCTTTGCCTCCACGACGCCGACGGGTACGAGCCCCGCGAAGAGGACGTAGTCGGCTGGGCCGTGCGCCGTGGGCCACTCCGCGATCGCCACGTTGCGGCCGGCCTGGGGGCGGGCGCCGCGGCGGTAGGCGAGGGCCTCGCTGTCGGCCTCCCAGCCTGCCGCGCGCAGCTGCTCGTCGATGATGCGGCGGGTGTCGGCCTCGTCGAGGTCGAAGGCGACGGCGGCGGCGCGCGCCTGCTCGGCCACCTGCGCCTCGTCGCGCGCACGCTCCTCGGGCGCGCGGGCAGTGGCGGCCTCGCGCAGCGCCGCGAGCTCGGCCTCGTGCCGCTCCCGCTCCCGGGCGAGCACGCGCTCCATCTCCTCGGCCAGGGCGAGCGCCGCGTCGCGGTCGGCAGCCAGCGCTTCGAGCTCCCGCCGCGCCTCGCTCTCGGCCGCATCGAGGAGTCCGTCGAGTCGCTGCTCGGCCTCACGTGCGGCCTGGGCAGCCGCCTCCTCGACGGCACGCGCCACCTCGGTCCCTGCGGCGGCCGCGGCGTCGCGCGCCGCCTCGGCCTCGGCGCGGAGCCGCTCGACCTCTTCGCGGAGCGTCGCACCCTCGTCCACCGGCGGGGTGGGGGAGACGAAAGGGCCGGGCGCGAAGCGAGGATCGGCGACGGTGCGGTGGTACCACACGCCGAGCTCGCGCGCCATTCGGAGGAGCGAGACCGCCTCGCCCACCGTGCCGCGGAAGGCGTGGACGGCATCGTTGCCGCTCTTCCGGATGTGGTGGAAGACGTCCGCCACCTCGCGGACGACGATCCCCTGCGCCTCGAGCAGGCGGACCAGCTCGAGCTGGGGCGTCTCCAGCCCAGCGTCGATCCCGAGCCGTGCGGCGAGGCGCTGCGCGAGCGCCTCGCCGAGCTGGCGAATCTTGAAGATCGCCGTGACGGGGTCCTGGACGGCGTAGAGCTCCGCCTGCGCGCCGAGTCGGGCGAGGAGCGGCTCGTGCCGGGCGAGGAAGCTGAAATTGGGCGACGACAGGGCGGCATCGCCCGCGGCGCCCCCTCGCCGCGCCGGCGGTCGCGGATTCGCGGTCCCGGTCAACGCATGCCCCCCACGCCCCGCCCCGCCACCAGACCTGCTCCCCGCCGATGGCGGCAGCGATCTTGGGGTCACGGGTGACGAGCGGGTAGCCGAGCTCCCGCGCCGTCGCGGCGATGAGGCGGTCGCCGCGCTCCGGGATGGCGTAGAGCTCGTGCGCGCGCGCGACGATCGCCGCGGTGAGCGAGATGATCTGGTAGCGGGACGGGGTGCTGTCCAGTCGGGCGACGAACGACTCGAACGATTCGTCGAGAGCGAGGACGCCGCGCTGGATCGCCTCTCCCATCTCGACGAGCGAGATCGACGGCACGCAGGCGACGGCGGCGCCGTCGTCTACACGCTCGAGGAACGTACGGGCGCGCCGGCCGAGGTGGCGCGTGCGGCCGTCGATCCACCAGATGAGGGCGTGGGTGTCGACGACCGCGATCTCGGGGATCGCCTGGCTCACTCGCCGTCCCCCTCGCCCTTCCGTGCCCCACGGCCGCTGCGCCTCGGTGCGCGGCTCTCCTCCCTCTCAGCAGCGATCGACAGGAGCTTCGCGTCGGCCAGGGCTCGATCGTCGGCGCGCATTCCGGCGAGAATCGCCTCCAGGTCCGCCTCGTCGGCGAGACGCCCGAGGCCCCGCAGCGGGCGCGGCTCCGGGGCGACGCGCTGACGAAGCGCGGCGAGCTCCTCCTCCATGCGCTCCACGTCGCGGGCGCGCACGAGGAGCACCTCCTCGTCATGGCCGCGGTGCGACAGTGCGACGCGGTCCGTGCGGCCAGCCAGGAGGTCCTCGACGAGGCGGAACAGGCGCGTGCGGGCCTCGGTGAGGGGGACGGCGCTCGCGTCCCTGGATGCTCGACGGATCATGGGAGCCTCGGGGCAGTGCGGCAGCGCCAGGACGCCTGGCTGACCGCCGGAGAACCCGTACGGGACGATGTACAGGTTCTACCAAGGTGTCGTCGAATGCCGATTTCGGCAAGCGCGATGTGCTGGGCCTGGCGCCGAGCGGGTGGGGAGCGGATGGAGACCCTTTGCCTTGGCGCCCGACGCCGGCGAACCACCGGTCGTCACGCCGCCTGCGCCATTCGGGCGGCGAGGAGACCCAACTCGCGAACCTCGGCGTCAGGGCAGGCCAGCATCACCTCGATGTCTGCGAGGTCGAGCGGCTCGGCCGTAGCCATTCCTACCTTGACGACATCAAGGAGCTTGTCCTCGAAGGCACCTCGCTGGGCGATCCACCAGACAGCATCGACTCGTTCCGTCACTTCGGCCTTCAGCCAGCGCTCAAGCGCGACGATGCCCTTCAGCATCGTGACGAAGAGTGGAACTGGGGCCTGACCGAACGCGACGGTCATGTGGTTGATAAGGCTGCGAGTCTCGCGTATGGCGTGCTCTCGCAGAACGACTGCCCATGTCACCTCGGCAGCTGTCAAGCGACATCGGGGACTGACCCCCTGGCGACATCAGGACGTGACCCCCGAGGGGGTGAGGGGTGCATCGGCCGTGCGCTTGGTGCGCGCCGCCGATGCGGGTGGAGCTGACGCGACGCTGCTCGCGGCCAGGAGTCCGGCCCGACGCTTCTCACGCAGCCGGTAGCTCTCGCCGCGGATGGTCAGCACGTGCGAGTGGTGCAGCAGCCGGTCGAGGATCGCCGTCGCCACCACCGGGTCGCCGAAGACGGTGCCCCACTCGCCGACCGCGCGGTTCGACGTCAGCAGGATCGAGCCGCGCTCGTAGCGCCGGCTGACGAGTTGGAAGAGCACGTGCGCCGCGTCGGGCTCGACGGGCAGGTAGCCCAGCTCGTCGATGATCAGCAGCTTCGGCTTGCTGTAGTGCACGAGCCGCTCCTCGAGCCGCCCGGCCGCGTGCGCCGTCACGAGCTGCGCGATGAGCGCCGTCGCACTCGTGAAGAGCACCGTGTAGCCGGCCGTGATCACCGCGCGGCCGATGCCGATGCTCAGGTGCGTCTTGCCGACGCCGGGCGGACCGAGGAGCAGCACCGCCTCGCCGTTCGCCACGAAGCGGCCCGTGGCCAGCTCGCGGATCTGCTGCCGGTCGACCGCGGGCTGCGCGGCGAAGTCGTAGCCGGCCAGGTCGCGCACCATCGGGAAGCGCGCGAGCCCGAGCGCCATCTCGATCCGGCGCTCGTCCTTGCGCGCGATCTCGCGCTCGCAGAGGTACGCCACGGTCTCGGCCAGCGTCAGCTCGCGACGCGCGGCCTCGCCGAGCAGCGTTTCGAGCTGGTCGCGGATCGCCGTGAGCTTGAGCCGCGTGAGCATCGGCACGAGCGCGGTGAGGTCGGGCCGCGGCGGCAGATCGTCGCGCGCGAGGTCGGCGGCACGCAGGGCGGTCCTGCTGGGAGGCGTCATGCGGCCCACTCCCCGCCGACGACGGCGGCGTACTCCGCGAGCGGGCGCAGGAGCGTCGCGGCGTCGGCCGAAGACGGCGTCGGCGTCGCGCTCGAGGCGCTCGGCACGGGCGACGACGCCGGTGGCCGGATGGCGTGGCCGCTGATCCCCGCCAGGTGTGCCGGGTCGATGCGCCGCACGCGCACGCCGCTCGCGACCTGGTGCTCGGCGACGACCTGCGCGCCATGGTGCACGGTCAGCCGCTCGCCGTGCTGGAGCACCCGCACGTGCTCGCCCAGCAGCCGCCACGGCACCGAGTACCAGTTGCGCCGCAGCTCGATGGTGCAGTCAGCCTGCACGCGCCGCACCCACTCGCGCGTCGGCTGGAAGCTGGGCCGGTCGGCGAGCGGCCGGAGGTGGTGGGCCTCGTCGCGGAGGAAGCGCGCGAGCGGCGCCTCGCCCGTCGTGCCGTGCACGCGCACGTCGGCCACCTCGCGCGTCCACGCGGCGAGGTGGGCCTCGAGCGCGGCCAGCGAGGCGAAGGCGTGGCCGGCGACCGCATTGCGCTTCACGTAGGCCACGCCGCGCTCGTCCTTCCCCTTGGTGCGCGCGCGGTACGGCGCACACGCCACCGGTCGGAAGCCCCAGTGCTTCGCGAAGGCTAGGAGCCGCGGATGGAAGGCCGCCGGCGTGCCGTCGCGGCGCGGCTCGAGGACGAGCGGCTTGGCATTGTCGAGTAGGACGGTCTCGCACACGCCGCCAAAGGCGCGGAAGGCGCTCTCCAGGCCGTCGAGCCACGCGCTCTGCCGCTCGTGCCGGAAGACGCGCACGTGCACGCGCCGCGAGTAGCCGAGCGTGGCGACGAAGAAGTGGAGCCGCTCGCTGACGCCGGCGATCACGACGCGGCGCTCGCCGAAGTCGATCTGGAGCTGCTCCCCCGGCGCGGTCTCGAAGCGGACCGTCGCCCGCGCGGCCGCCGCGAGCGCCTGCCGGAGCGGCGCGACCGCGCGCTCCACCGTGCGCAACGAGACCTGCACGCCGAGCTCGCGTAGCAGGTCCTGGCGCACCACGTCGGCATTGCCGCCGTGCCGGTGGAAGCGCTCGGCGATCCACGCCGCGTGCGCGTCGAGCACCTTGGGGCGCGGCGGCACGGCGGCCGGCACCCAGCGCGTCTGGGCGAGGTAGCGCTTTACGGTGTTGCGCGCGCAGCCCATCTCGGCGGCGATGCGCTTGCTCCCCCAGCCCAGGGCACGGAGGCGCAGGATGACCGCGACGTCGTCGGGCGTGCGCACGGGCTCCCCCTCCGCCAGAGGCGAAAGGGGGAAGCGTGGCACCGCGGGCGGCGCGGTGTCGAGGAGCGCGGCGACGGCAGCAGGGACGGCGTCGAGCACGAGGGAGCCTCCGACCAGGGACGAGGGGGAGGGGGTCAGTTCCTCGTGTCGTCAGGGGGTCAGCTTACCGTGTCGCCCGACAGCAGCGGATCCCGACAGCTCGGGACGGCCATGTTCGCGCGCAGCCGCTGTCGCGACAACGGCCAGAGAAGCGATCTCGCAGAACCAGCAGTCATTGCGTCGCATCCATGTGAGCGCCGCCTCCCGATCCTTGCGCGGACCATGAAGATCGTGAACATGCGTGCAGCCGCAGCCGTGGAGGACCTTGTACATCGCCATCGCTCGTAACCTCGAATCGTTCGGTGGAGACGCCCCGTGACCTACGATGAGGCGCCGACCCAGCGGTGCACCGGGCCGGGCCCACCATAGCGGAGGCGGCCTCGCCGATCCAAGCGGGCGCCAGAACCGTCCCGGTCGGCGCGGCGGTCGCTCCGACCGGGACGGTTCTGGCGCCCGCTCCCCGACACCAGGGCGAGCTTGCCGGCGCCCTGGAGCTGACGGCAGATGATCGGTGGGTGCCGAGCGGCGATGTCCGCCGGCGACGTCCCTCCCCCTCGCCCCTGCCGGCATGACCAGCGCCTCCCTCTCGCACCTCCATCCGTCCGCGTCCACGCCGAGCTCCGTTCCGACTGCGTCGACGCCGCGTCCGACCAGCGTCGAGGCTACATCGGGCTCCACGGCGTGCAGCGGCCAGGGAAGCCGATGCGGGACGGGATCCCGCCCGCCGCGTGACCGCAGCGCCGGCCTGGCGCGCGTCGTCAGGTCACGAGACCGCCGGCCGTCGCGTTACCGGGATGCCATCATCCGCTTCGTCGGCGATCGCTCTGTGGAGCTCGCGACAACCCACCAGGTCCTGGAGCGGTTCTGGGGGCTGAGGGGGCTGAGCGTCTCGCAGGGGTGGCGATGTGTCCGCCAGCTCATCGAGGACGGCTGGCTCCAGGCCCGCGCCCTCGACCGCTCCGCCGGTACGACGAGCCGCCAGCTCCTCACGCTGACCCACAGGGCGCGGGTCGCCCTGGCCGCCGGCGGGTGGCCGCCCGCACCGGTCCGCGAGCACGAGTGGGTCGTCGAGCATCGTCTGCAGCAGACCCAGATGCTGATCGAGCGCGAAGCCGAGGGTTGGGTGCTCGCGTCAGCCGACGAGATCCCGGCACTGCTCAAGCAGGTCGCCATCGCCGGCTGGCGCGGAAGGCGCCCGTTCGGGATCGAGGAAGACTGGCACCGCAGGATCCACAGCTGGCATCCGACCCCCGTGCCCCTCGGGGCGCTCCGCCACCGATCGACCGGAGCGGTGCGGCTCATCCTCCCCGTCCGGGCCGGATTCGACGTACGCGGTACGCTGCGGCGGCTCGACCGCCCGTCGCTCGCGATCCTCTCGACGGGGGCGCCGATCGCGTGGGAGCTTGTAGGCGCGTGCACCGACGACGTCGACACGGCGGAGGTGCGGCTTCGGGCCTGGGCGAAGCGTCGTCCGCGTCAGCGGCGGCGGCGGCCGGGAGTGCCGACGGTGTCATCGAAGCCCGGCGGTGAGCTGCCCGTTCGAATCGAGGTGTACCGCACGGCGCCCTACCGGGACATGCCTCACCCGCATCGGCGCGGGCGGCGCTGCGTCGACGTGTACGCGGCGAACGGGGTGTCGCATCCGCTCGAGCTGCGCTGACGGCAGCGCGACGAGATGGCTACAGGCACGCCCCCCTCCCTGTAGCCATCACGCCGCCGGGGTGGGCGTTGAAGCGCCTGAACATGGGCATGTGACGAGTAGTGCCAGCTACCCCGTGCGCGGAGCGGGATTCGCAGCGCTGCCACCGGGTCGGCGACGCGGTCGCGCACCCGTACCTGTGGAGCATGCACCCACCAGCCCCGTCGGCCAGCCAGGCCGCCTCCACTGCCCTCGCCTCCCCTCCCGATGCGCGGTGACGACGACGCAGTCGATGACCGCTGGGCCGACACCGGCGAGTGGGAGGTGCTCTCCCGCGTTCCACCGCTCGTCTACCCTGACGTCGGCGCGCCCGAGCTGTGGGGTGCGCCCGACGACGACCTGGGCGAGGATGTCCGCGCTCGGTACGTGGCACGCGTGCGCAAGGCGATGCGCGATGAGGACGGGAATCTCGCGTGGCCGTATGGCATCGCGATCACGTACCGCATCCGCCGAGGCTCGCAGTCGCCCGGCCTCTGGGCGATGACCGTCCGTGCGCGTCCGTCCGCCTCGTGGAGCCCGACTGCGGTCGACACCGTCGACGGGATGTGGCTCACCCGGTCCGTGCTCGAGGGCTTCAACTCGGCTCGGCTCGCGGTCTGGGGAACGCCCGGCACCCTGGCCCAACTCCACGCCCCGCCTCATGCGGGCGGTCTGTCGTCGCCTCTCTCGTGGGCCTGGCTCCGTCTCGTCGTCGGCTCACCGCACGGAGATGTCGACGACGGCGATCTGGACGCACGATGGACGAGCCACGCCGTTCTGGGACCGAGCGCCCTGACGCAGCCGCTGGTGCTGGCCGGTCCGGTTCCGGTGGGATGGCCCTGACTGCAGTAGGATGTCCGGTTCTGGGTGGGATCCCGCCCTTCTGCTTCGGGGACGACTTCGAGGATCCCGATGCGCTGCCTGGCCTGGGAAGAGCCGGAAAAGGGCAGGCAGGTGGAACAGGTGAGATCGGATCCGGGCCGCTGACACCTTCTCTCTCACTCTAGCATCATCCCTGACACAGAATGCTCTTCACAATAGGGCATAGCAGGAGATGACACTGGGTATCTCTGTATCTGTATGGCAGCGTACTTGACCTCGACCTCCACCGTCAAGCTCTCGCGTTAAGTTGCTGGCGCGTACACACTTGGCCTGTGCCAGCGGAGGGGGTTGACACGTTCGCGAGGGCGTCGGCCGTGAAATGGGGCGACGTGAGCCTCAACCACGCGCCCCGATTCGAGGCGAGTTTCGCTTCGGGCGTCCACGGAAGCGTCGCCCACTGGTCGTGGCAGCGCGGCCTCCGCTATCCGTGTCGCATGACGCCCAACAAGCTCTCTCGCCGCGCCGCCAGCCGCTGCACGCAGGCTCCGATCGTAGACCCGCTGATCCCCGACCCGAGCGATTTCGGGGAGCACTATCCCACCCGGCCTGGGGAGCTCGAGGCCGAGCTGCCCGTGGTGTACGCCCGGCACTCGTGCGGCTGCCAGCTCTGGTGGACCGTGCTGCGCCGCCCGGAGGAGACGCAGGGGCAGCGGTGGCAACGCATGGGGCGGATCTACAAGCGCCTCGCCGGCCAACTCTGCCCGAGCTGCGCACCGTGGATCGCCGCAGCCATGAATGGTCGCTGACGGTGAATTGCGATCGCGAGCGGCAGCGGTGGGGGTTGACGGCGGTTCGGACGATGGGCCTCGATGTCCAGGTCCACTCCTCCCTCCTCCTTCACCTCCGTTCGATGTCTCGCCCACGTCGCGACCGCCTTCCCCATCCTGCCGCACGCCGTCTCGTCCGGGCCGGCAGCCCCTTCGCTCATTGTCGTGCCTACTGGGGCCGTGGCACCTGCAACTGCGTCTCGAATGGCGAGCAGTTGCACCTGCCGCTCGACATCAGTGCCTCCGAGGAGGGCCTCGTTCGCGCCCGCATGACCCTGAACTCGAGCATCGAACAGGCAGCGGAGGAGATGCGAGAGGCCGCCCGTCTCCGCCGGTGCGCGTTCGAGCTGATGGCCCACTACGGCCCCCGCATTCGCGGTGGACGGGTGCTTCTGCTGCGTATGGCCTGGGACGCAGCTGACTGCCATGCTGCGGCCCACGCCCGGCTCGAGTCGCGTCGCGCGGAGCTCAACGCGCTGACGGAGAGTGCGCCATGCTTGGGCTGACCGAGGAACGAGAGCGTCAGCTGCGCGCCCAGGCCCTGCTCGCGCTCGACGAGTGGGCACCGATCCACAAGGACATCCGATTCTTCCTCAGCAAGTGGAGCCTCGAGGTCGGCTGCCACGACGAGACAATGGAGTGGGTGGAGTCGCTCGGATGGCGTCCCGGCCCGCGAAAGGATGCGGCGATCCAGGCGGTGGTCGACTGGGCCGTTGTGCATCTGCTGCGCAAGGGCGAGGTCGAGCTCTTGCTGAGCGACCCTTTCCCTCCGGTACGCATGGCGACGATCATCGCGCTCGGCGGCTTCCCGATCGAGCCCCCAGCACGGCTCCCGGGCCCGCTGGACCATCTGCGACAGGACCCGCCGACGGTGTGGAGGCGCTGAGCGACACCAGCTGACCAAGGGCCCCGTGGTTCCCCGGCCTGCCCCTCATGGTGAGCTGGAACGGCGGTTCGCCGGATCGCTCCCCGACGGCCGCAGACGCACGAGCAGCCATCGACGTCGGTCCGCTGCACCCAGATGGAGCGTGTCGCCGACGATGCGGTAGGGCAGGATCTGCTCGAAGTTTCCTGGCCCTGGCGGCAACTCGTGTTCGAGGCGATGCACCACGCGATGCCGTGCCGTATCGACCTCGTACGCCCCGTAGAAAGCCGACTGGGACCGCAGGAGCCGGAGCAGCTGCTCGCGGCTCGCCGTTTCCCAGGTGCGTCGAACTGGCGCGGCAGAGCGAAGGGTGATCTGGCCATGAACCCGGCCGACGTCGTCGTACACCAGGTATCCGGCCGCCGGGATCAGCGGCGGGAGCGTCGAGTCGCTCGCGGCAGGTCCGCTGTCCGCGGCCGAGGCGTCGGTGCGGTCTCCGGGTGCCTCTCTCTATCCGACGACGGCCCACGTGCCGACCACCGTCTCGAGCGGGACGTGTCGGTCCACGTCGGAGGCTGGCGGACGATCCGCCCTGCCCTCGCATCCGCCGACGAGCACCGCGCCGAGTGCGAGGGCGATCGGCGCCGCGGCTCGCTGGTTCCGCGCCGTCACTCGTTCCGTCCCACCCGCCTGGCCGCCAGCGCTCGCCACCACGCATCCTCCGACGCGTGCTCGCCGGCGATCCACTTCCGTACCGCGCCCAGCGCCGCGTCGGCGCCGGCGGCCGTCGTCGTCAGCTCGCGTACGGCTGCCATCCCTCCGGTCCGGTGCACGTCCTCCACGAGGAGCGCGGCCGTGGCGTAGAGGGCGACGGTCGCCGCCTGGCCACCATCAGGCACCTGATCGCTCAGGAGCATCGCGAGCGTGACGTCCGGCCGATCGCGCTGGAAGGCGGCCAGGGCGTCAGCCAGCTGTGGCAGCGATCGCCCCTGCGATCCGCCCAGCCACGAGGCGATCCCCTCGGAGACGAGGTGATTCCGAATCCCCAGGGGGCGGAGCACCAGGTGGGCGAGTTCGTGCAGGTACGCCTCGCCCTGCGCCGGGTCTCCCGAGAGCACGAGCTCGTCGCCGAGGACGACGCCACCCGTGCCCGTTCCCGGCCCGGAAGGGAGTACGAAGTAGTCCAAGCCAAGGGCACGATGGTACTCGTCGGGCGAGCCCGCGACGACGTAGTCGATCCTCTCCGGCGGCGCGACCGCGAATCGCCGCGCCACGTCCGCGACGAACTCGGTCGCTCGGGCAGCCCTGGCCGGATCGGGCCGTTGCCCCGGAGCGTAGCGGAAGGTGATCGGACCGACGCTCCGTCGCTCCCAGTGCTGCGTGATCCGGGGGAGCGGGGTGGCGAGCTGCCAGCCGTAGGGCGCCCCCATTGACCGGATCGCGAACAACCGCTGAAGGGCCAGAGGAGAGATGCGGGTGCGCGCGCTGTCGGCAGTGGCGTAGAGCACCTTGGCGACGTACACGCTGTCGCCCGCGCCCGCCGACGTGACCCCGACGATCGTGGCGCGGAAGCCCTGGTACACCATGCCTCGCGTGAGATCGCCCTCTCGTTCATCGAGCTCCGTGCCGGTGCTCCACAGCCCTGTCTCGCGCGCGGCCCGATCTTCCCCGTCGACGGCCTGGGGTCTCTCGAGGTAGGCGCGCAGGAGCGCGACGATGCGCCCGACGTCCGTTGCCGTGGTGTCCACCCCGAACGCGGCCACGGTGACGGACGGCGGAGGCGTCTGCGCGACGAGCGAGGCCGGGGTGATCAGCAAGGCTCCGGCGAGGAGCCAGCGTGCGCCTCGGGACGGTCGGCGGCGCACGAACAAACGTGGGACGGAGGACATGGCAGCGGATGCCGGATGGTGGTCGTGCGAGAGGGGACGACTGGCGGAACCGGTCCTGCGGCGCGGAGGCGAGGTCGGGCTTGAGCCATCGCCCACCACCAAGAATCGCCCCCGCAGCCGAGTGGTCACATCGTTCACGGTCGCATGAGCGCCTCGTTCGGCCCGCACGGCCCGTCGCTCCTGGTGCGAGGGGCGGCCAGACGCCGCCGAGCCAACTCATCGTCGACGCGGCCCAGGACGCACTACGAGGCGGTCTGCAATGTCGTCCGGCGTGAGCGTCCAGATCGTCCCGGGTGACGCGCCCCCGTTGAGCAGCGTGGTGAGCCCTCGCTGGGCGGCGGCGACCAGCCAGGCTGCCGCAGTCCTCGGACCGGCACGACCGTGTCCTTGGGCGACTGCCTGGGCGACGGAGGCCAGCGCTGCCGGGGAGACCACCAAGCCATACCCAAACGCCTCGAACGCCGTCCGCATCGGGTGGAGGCGACGCTCGAGCACGCGTGCGAGCTCTGCCGCCCCCAGAGGCTGGAGCCGAATAACCTGGCCGAGACGCTCGACGAGTTCCGGCATGAGTCCCAGGCGGATGAGGTCCTCTGGGGCGGGATCCCGCCCGCTGGGAAGGCCCGCGAAGACCCCGGCACCGATGATGAGCGCGGAGTCGGACGTCCACTGCATCGAGCGGTCGCGGTCCCCGCTCATCCCGAAGCGGAGCGGGACGCCACCACCGAGCAGCGCGAGGAGCGACTGCTGCTTGCCACGCCGGTAGTCGCGTCCGACCGTCGAGGCCTCACGCATGGCCAGCTTGTCCAACTCGTCGAGCACGATCACCGCTTTCGCCATCCTCCGGACGGAGGACTCGGCCTGGATATAGAGGCTCGCGAGCAGGTCAGCCAGCTGGAGGCCGCTGAAGTTGGTCTCGGCGAGCTCGGTGAGGTCGACCAACAGGTACGGCAGGCGAAGCGACTCGGCGAGCGTGCGCACGAGCGTCGTCTTGCCTACACCCGGAGGGCCGACGAGCACCAGGCGAGACGGTATGCCCGCGGCATGCTGCGCACCAACGAGGGCCAGGCGATCCACGGTGGCGGAATGGCCAACGACCTCCTCCCGGAGCTGCTCTCGCAGGTGGTGGTAGAGATCTCGCGCCGCCGCCTCGCGATCGGCGGGGGATGGGGGCGACTCGTCAGCAGAGGGCGTGGCCATGTCGCAGCGTACCCGGTGTTCGCCGCGGGGTACTCTCTCATCCCTCGGCGCCGGACGAGTGCGCCTGGGTGCGCCAGCTGCTGGCGGAGGTGGGGTTGCTCGTTGCCCGTGGCGGCCGGCCCGATCGCGCTCGCCGGCGTGGGGAGCGGCGCGTGTCACCTGCTCCGAGCGCGGACCATGGGCCGGTGCGGCGCACATCACCATCCGTGACGAGGATGAGCACATGCGCCGGGCCTGGACCGTGGTGACGGAACTCGCTCACGGACTCGGGGAGCGCTCGTCGCCCGGCGGTGGATCCTACCAGTGCCGTTCAGACGTCGCCCAGTGCTCCAGCGGTCATGCTCGGCGTTGCGGCGCTGCTCTGCGGCGCGGCGCTGATGGCCGCCGTGGTGATGCTGCGCGCAGCACCCAGGATGTGGCCACGGCTCCCCGAGCGGATTCGATGGCAGGGGGCGAGGCCGGCGGGCTTCGGGCGGGATCCCGCCCGGC
Organism: uncultured Gemmatimonadota bacterium; assembly: GCA_937906875.1. Taxonomy (GTDB): domain Bacteria; phylum Gemmatimonadota; class Gemmatimonadetes; order Gemmatimonadales; family Gemmatimonadaceae; genus CALCHX01. The sequence goes on from CALCHX010000107.1 coordinate 59,522, forward strand.
CCGGTGGCGTCCGACCGCGCGTGCGACGAGACCGGCCGGCAAGCCCCAGCAGCTCCCGGCGCCGTTGCAAGCATCGGCACGGGCGAGCGACAACCGAAGCTCAGTCGCGTGCGAGCACCAGAAGGCACAGCGTCACCACGAGGCTCCCCAGCAGGTAGCCGGTCGCGGCTCCCCGTCCCCCCGGATCGTGTCCGTCGAGTAGCAGCATCGCCCCCATCACGACCCCGACGCCCACCTGCACGCAGATGGCCGCGCCGACGAAACGCCAGAAGAGGCTCTCGCCGGGAGCAGGGTTGGACGCCTCCCGGAGATGGTCGGTGACGCTCCGACGGAAGACGCGTCGCCAGGCCAACGTCCCGTCGCGCCGGTAATGCTCCTCGGCACCTGCTTCCTCAGCGACGCGCGCCCCAAGGCCGCGCGCCCAGGCCGGATCATTCGATGGCAGGTGGGACTGCGCGTGTACCTGTCGGGCGCTGACGGGGCGGCGGTGCATGCCCACGTACTACCTGGCCTGGGCGGCGACGGCGAGGGAGTCGAGGCCTGCACAGCTCCAGGGGACTCCGCGAACGCTACCGATACCGTGCTCGAGGGGGGGGCGGGCGCTATGACCCCGCGTCGCGATCCAGAAAATGAGGCGCGAATCAAGCACGAGAAGGCGTCATCGCCTCGTAGTGAGTCCCGCCTCAATGTCGTCCAGATCCGTCGAGCAGCCGCTGGCGCGCGATCGGGGCAAAGTACCGCCTGGGCGATGTCACATCCCGGCAGGTGCCTCCGTCGGGCGACGATCCGCGTACCGTGGGGGCGGCGGGGTGACAAAGTCATCACGCATCCTGTATGCGGCAGACGATCCCGCCTCGACGAGCGCATCCAGAAGCGCGAGCACGGCGCGTCGGAGCGCGCCGTCGCTCTTCAGGCGGTGCGGCTGCGCATAGAGGTAGCGACCAAGCAGCGTTTCGAGGTAATACGCGGAATCCGCGTGCGCGAACGACTTTGCCGAGTCCCCCCTCGCGACCACTTCGTGCACCCACACGAATGCCTGCGGTAGAGAACGCTGGCCGATGGTCGAGAGGTAGCGCATAAAAGCATGGACGCACGCGGGCGCTGCAGGCAGGCGGCGCGCAAGGCCCGGAACGCGATCTTCGTGGCCGTCGAGGCGGTTCCAGTGCTCGATCCCGCGCTTCCACCACGTTCCGAGGAAGATCGCGTCGATCAACGGCCTCCCGTGCGCACGCGCCCGGTCGAGTCGGGCTGCCCACGGGGCGGCAACTGCAGCGTCGGCGAACACCTCCCAGACCACCCAGAAGCTGTCACCCTCCGCTCCATCCGCGGCACTGATCAGGTGTCGCACGAACTGCTCGAGTTCGCGCGGGTCGTTCGGGACGAGCGCAACGAGTGGCCCACAGGCCTCTCGTGCTGCCTCGGGCGGGAGACGCAACACGAATCGAGCCAGGTGCTGCGACAGCGCCGACTCCGACTCGTAGCGGCCCTCACCCGAACTGCGCCGTGCCGTCCCCCGATCATCTCGCCATGTGTCAGCGAGCCAGGTAGCAGTCCTGGCAAAGAACGTCCTGGCCTCGGGCCACTCCGGACGACGCTCCAAGAGCTTCGCGATCCGAACGGCCGCGCGTGGGCCGGTCCACGCTCCGAAGTCAACACCGTCGATTGCCGTCGCTGCTTCGCCTGGTTCGAGTCGAAGCGCCGCACGGACCGCCTCGCGTGCGGCTGCGGCGACCGACGGCGACGCGAGCCCTGCAAGCCGTCCCTGACGCTGCTCGGACTCCATCGCGTCATGTGCCGCCCGGGCTTCGACCGCTGCAGCCGCCGCACACCGGAGCAGGAGCGTCCGATGCTCGGGCCCGAGAAACGCCGCCGCACCGGCGTACGCGTACTCCGACACCTTGCCCACGGGGTGCGTGAGCGTCCGCGCGAGGAACTCGTCAACGTCTGCCTCAAGCGCCTCGGGCGCTCCAGCAACGATGAGGGCTGCGACGGCAGCAGCGTTATCAGCTTGCCACCCATGCGCGAACGTAGCAGCACCGTCTTGTTCGTCTGCTGCTCGCGATAGCTCCGCCTCGATCTGTTGGACGCACCACGCGCGCTCTGGCTCGCTCAGTTCCGGGAGATGATCGCGCAGACACACCGCCGCGATCGCCACAGCGAAGCCTTCGCAGTAAAGCGCGGGGGCGTCGCCCTCGGCCGCGAGTGCCTGGGCGTCAGCGAGGAGAATCTGCCACTGGTCAGCAGTCTGGACGGGGCGATAGTCCCACAACTTGTGCGCGGCGTTCTGAAGGCGCAGGTATCGGTTGATCTTCGCGAGGCTCGCGGCGCTCTCATTCACCATCGCTTCCACCTCGGGCTCCAGCTCGGCTGGGCCCGCGTATACCAACGGCCGGCCGTCAGCATCCTCGGTCACCGAGCCCGGCCCGGGGTCAACAACTCGGTAGCCGCGGAGATCCATCCGATGGAGTGCAAGCCGCCAGATCCGGGCTTCCTCGTCCTGGGCGTCTCCCAGTGCAGCCCGATGGCGGTCGATCAGCGCCCAGACGTCCTCGCGCAATGGCGTTTGCTGCAGACGGAGCGCGAGCATCTCGAGGTCCTCGCAGCGGTGCGGCAGAGCGTCGGAGGACTTTCGTTCTGCCTCGTATACCTCGTGACGCGCATCGACACCACTCAGGAAGCTCGGCCGTCCCACCTGCTCGTGGCCCATCCGCTCCCGGTCAACCGTGACGATGTCCCGGCATGAGAGGAGCGCGAGCGGCACTCGACCGACGCGCTCCGGCACCGCGATGCACACGCTCGCGACGACACCGGTCGCCATGACGTTGTTGCTGCGCGCCAAGATGTCGAGGAGCACTTCCTCCAGATCCTCTCCGAACTCCTTGCCGCGGCGAAGCAGCCACGCCTCCAACGCCATCAGCGCGGACTGCAGCGACTCCGGGCCTACGCCGAGGCCACGGTAGAGGACGTATAGCCGGCCGTTCATCCACTGCTCGACCGCCCCGACGCCCGGCACATCGAGCGTGACGCGCTCGGCAGGCTCCAAGTCGTGGCCTGGCCAGAGCGTTTCCCCGTACCACGTGCCGGCGTGGTTGAGGAGTTCAATGATAAAGTTCAGCCCCTTCTCAGGGTGGTGCTGCAGGAGCGGCTGGAATGGGCCTTGGAGTGCGCTCGCGGGAAAGAACTCCGATACCCCACGCTCGTCGATGCCGAAGCAGTCGCTGACCTCGAGTGCTGAGTGAAACCCGCGATCGCGGCCTACTCCCGTCATCATCAAGCGCGCACGAACGACGGCGATGGTCTCGTCCGGAAAGTCGCGGCACGTGAAGCCGCTCCGGAATGTCGTGACTACAAGTTCGCTGAGATCGCGCGCGACCCGGTCATCGGACCGCGGAACACGTGCGCGCTCGAGCAGCTCGACGAACTGCGGCACGTGCCGTGGAATCTTGAGCATTGTCTGGAGCGTGCGCTTCCGCGGGTCATCGTAGTGGTAGTAGCCGTCGAAGTGTGGAAGGAGTTGAGCCAGAATGCGCCCGGCGTGGTCCGCACCGGAGGGCGTGAGAGACCAAACAGCGACCGCACCCGACCAGTCCTCGACGAGCCCCAGGGCCAGCAGCGCGTCCTCGACGTGATCAAGCGGCGTGTCGGCGACAAGCCCGAGCACGGGCGACCATGCTGGTCCAGCAGGCACCAGCATGTGGGAGGGCAGGCTCTCGCGCGGGAGCCAAGGGGGCAAGGCCTTGCATGCTACGCGGAGAAGATGGACAAGTCGACGCAGGAGTCCACGGTCGCCGGCGGCAACGCGTGCACGACAGCCATCGACGAAGGCCGCGGCCGCGGCCGAAGAGAGCGCGGCGACAGCGCAGTCGTCGCGGAAGTGCTGGGGGAGCGACTCGTCCTCCATCGCGGCGAGCACGAAGGCGGTACCCGCACCAGCATTCGACTCGAGACGCTCGCTGAGCCATCGCTTGAAACCACGTCGGAGCGCCGGCAGTCCGCCCACAGCTGACGCCATCGCAGCAGCGACATCGGCCGCCTCATCCCCAACCGAGTCGCCGACCTCGTCTAGCCAGTGCAGCACCGCCCAGTCCTCGAGCACGTCGTGCGCGGGGGCGTAGAGGCTTCGCGTCGCCCCGGCACGCGCGAGCAGCGAGGCACGCTCCAGCGCGTCGAGCGCTTCGTGGTCGGTGGTGGTCGGGACCACGAACGGTCGCAGCTCCGCCGCCCGCTTGTATGCAACGTCGATGAACGCCAGCTCGCGACGCCTGGGCATCCCATCGGCTGGCCGCTGATCCTCTCGCACCAGCTCCCTCCAGCACTTCGCGCGGAACGCCCGGGCGGTGGCTGGCAGCGCGTCTGCAGCCCACGTGAGCCGGGACGCCATGTCGAGCAGGTAGGGTGTCCGTAGGAATGCTCGGAGGCGCCCTTCCGACAATGGGGGGGCGAGACCTGGGACGGCGGCAGCGACCGCGTCCAGCTCCTCCTCCGCCAGCTCCGGCACCGTGTACACGCCGTGTCCCAGGGTCGCCGGAGCAAGGAGCGAACTGCGCACCGTCTCGAGCGAGTAGTCGCGGCAGGTGAGAAGCAGCCGTAGGCCTGGGGCGCGCTTGACGGTGAGGAGCAAGTGCCAGAATGCGTCGCGCACGTCGTGCTCGAGGAGTCGCTCGAGCCCGTCGATGAGGATCGTCGTCCGGTCGTACGACGCAAGCTGCGCGAGAAGCGCCGCTTCATTCAGGCCGGATCGCGTTCTGGTGAGCGTCTCGTTGATGTGGCTCGTTGCTAGCTCTACCGCCTGGAACGCCAGGACCAGCCGATCACGCTCGAGCGTCTCGGCTGCGCGTGCAGCGAGCGCTGACTTCCCGGAGCCCGCAGCTCCCGCGAGCACGACGACGCCCTGTTCGTCGAGCTGCTCGATGATGCTTGCTACCCGCGACGCACGGTCGATCTCGTACGCGCCCCCGATCTGCCCCCTGATGCTCCTCCGCACGGTGCGACCGTGCTCGACCAGATCTAGGAGTGCCCGGCTGTCCCCTGTCGCGACGGCTCCGTGCCTAGCGCGCAGCTCGGCGGGCAGCATGTCCCGGCTGTACGTGAGCGCCGCCTGCCGTCCGGCCGCCGAGAGCTGTAGCAGCGAGAGCCACGTCTCGGCGGCCGCAGCGCGCGGGTCGTCGACGCCGACTGCGACATGCGCGAGGAGCGAGAGCAGGAGCGCCTCATGGTTGGCCGACGCAGTGGTGACGTCAAACGGCAACACGTTGACGACTCGGAGGAATGCCCAGAGCTGATCGTCGGATGCCCCCCCGGGCACGTGTCCCTCCAGGATCTCCGCTATCGCGCTGTACTGCGTCCGCGCCTTCTGCGACAGGTAGGCGCCGCGCCGGCGGCGGAAGTCAGCTGCGTCGTGCGCGGCGCGCGCGGCATCAAGCAGCGAGCCGAAATTGCCGAGCAGGGTGGCCGTCCCATGCAACGTCGCGATCGCGAGCCGATCCCGTGCCGGGTCGAAGCGGGACGCGGCGGTGAAGTCATCCCACATTGCGCGGACGGTCTCGACGCACTCCTCGTCTCGCGCCGAGATGGTGAACGTCCGCTTCGCCTGGATCACCAGCCGCCGCTGCTGTCCAGGGCGCACCTCGCCGACGAGAAGCAGGTCGTCTGTGCGCCATCCGAGGTACCGCGTCTGGAACGACACCTCGACCAGGCTGGTGTCGAGCAAGAGCGGCGGTGTGGCGCGCGCCAGCAGAAGTCCAAGGACGTAGGCGCCGAGCGCCTCCTCGAACTGCTCCCCACCACCTCCCGTGGAGATCGGGCTCGGAACGCTCGCTGGCGACGTCAGATCATCCCTCCTCTCGATCGCGACCGAGTCCTCATGCCTAGCGACTCTCGTGACCAACAGCACCAGGTCAGGCCCGGAGCTTCTCGTGACCTCAATCCACAAGGGCTACGCTGGCCTTGCAACTGCCTTGCAGCGCTCCAGGATGGGATACGACCACCGTCGGACATCACGCGCGCAGCATCTGCACAAGGTCTTGCTTCGGCACGCGGTGCCCGAAAAGCGTACGCGCCCGCTCACGCGCACGCCTTTCGCTAGCGTTGGTGAATCGTTGAGGGAGGTCTGCGTGATAGCATTTCGCCATCCCAGAGCAGGCGATGCGCTCAAGCGACACGAACGCGCGCGCGTCTGCAACCGCTTCGGCGAGGTACGTGGCACGCCAAAAGGCGGTACCGTCCTGGGCCATCTCCGCTTCACGCAGCCAGTGCTCGGTCCACCGCGCTCTATCGTACGCCAAGCGGGCGTGCACGCCCGCTTGCCCAAGGAACCCGCTGCCCCAATCACGCTCGAGCACCGACGACGCGTGATCCGACCCGGCCCGGAATCCGGAGATCGTGATACCGCGCGCGACTTGCCCAGGCGCTGGTGACGACAAGAGCAGGTCGACCAGAGCGTCGAGCCACGCATGCGAGCCCGCGATCTCCGCAGCGAGGGTCGCCTCGAACAGAGCAGCGTCATCGAACGCGTCCACGAATCGCGCGCGACGCATCGCATCCCACTGGCTCGCTTCAGCGGCAGAAAACAGGGTGTGATCGCGAAGGCTCACGCCTGCATGTCCTATCCGGACCGCAACTGGCAGCGCTGCCTCGTCGATTCGTGCGAAGAGCTCCGCCGCGAGCGGCGCATCCTGGTGAGAGTACGCTGAAGCGATGGCGTAGCCGAAGTGACCGGCGCGGCTGGACGTCCGCAAGGGGAGCTCGTCCAGCAGCCAGTCGACCCACTGCTTGACGCGCATCGGGTGGCGCTCGACCAACCCTGCAAGCCCGAGCCGCGGCGGCGGGGCGACCATTGCGGACGCTCCGGCATCGTCGAGTGCGCGCACGAGTCGATCGTACTCCGCGCGATGCGCCCGACCTTCCTCCGCCAATCGGCGGTCCGCTTCCTCGCCGCTGACCTGGAGCAGCTGTTCCGCTCGCGTAGCGCCCCCACCTCGCGTCTCAAACCGGAGGAGGAGCGCCAGCTCGTTCTCCGCCGTCTCTACTGTCAGCGCCAACGTCGACGATGGGTCCGGCGTCCCGGGGTCGAGCATGCGCGACAGCATGCCCTCGATGACGTCGATCAGCGGCTCGTCACCGGCCGGACCGAGCCGTGCGGCCACCGCGCTCAAGAACCGCGCGTCAACCTCCGCAAGCACATCCGCTCGGCTGCGACGGATCGCCGCAGCCGCGACGGCACGCTTCAGCGAGTAGCTCTGCTCTGGCCCGTGTCGGTCGTCGAGTGCGCGATCGTTCCCCTCGTCGCTCACGGGCCGGCCGCCACCGGCGAACGGCGGCACGCGCCGCAGTACCGCGTCCAGCACACGCTCGTCCAGCGCAGGGTCACGGACCGCCCAGATGGCTTCCGCCGCCATGACGGCCGTACGCTCCACTGGCGACATCAGCGCCTCGAAGATCCGATCACGCGCCGCATCCGTCAGCGGCGATTCCGACCCAATCAGGAAGAGGAGCACCCGCTCCATCGCCAGCGGGTCATCCGAGCCCTGAACAAGTGCCTCCTCCATGCTTTCGGCCGAAACCGGTGCGAGGCCGTGAGCGAAATCGGTGTACGGCTTAACGGTGGCAGGCAAGCGTAGCAGGTGCGCAAGCTGTGCGCCGGCGGACCGATGGGGTGCGAGCGCTGCGCTCACCGCCGTGATCACCCAGTCATAGCTGTGCTTCTCATGCAACGTTGCATCGCTGAGCAACCGGTCTGCCACCGCCTCCAGGGCGGCCACGCAGACGTCATCGAACAACGGGGTGAGCTCCTCAAGTCGCCAGCTTAGCGCGTGCAGCGCCTCCCACTCCCGTTCCGGTGCCGTCGCGACGACGCGACGCAGTACATCGGCAACACGTTCCGGCTCGAACCGTGACAATCCGGGTAGGGCGTCGTCGAGGGGAACGTCGTCAGTCGTTCTCGAGCGGGCCACCCATACCTTGCTTGGCTCGACGGAGGCCGCAGCCTCCCGCGCGCGCTCGAGGTTGGTCGGCGGTCCCGAGGCTGGATCATACGGATTCGCGTCGCAGAACTGCTCTGCACGGGTCCATGCTTCGCCAGGAATCATCGGACGGAGCACTGCGGCTTCCGCCACCGACTCCGCGTCGCCCAGGGTCCGCAGCAACAGCGCGCGCGCGCGACGGCCCACTTCGGATGGCGCGCCCTGCGCCGCAAAGAGCGCGCTGATTGCGGCCTTCATGGAGGCGGGGTCGTGTTCATTGAACCGGCAGACCCATTGCAGTTCGTCATCCGCAGGCGGCAGGTCGGCCGAGAGAGTCGTCGCGAACGCCCAGGAGGCGAGTCCCAAGGCGTGGGGCGCCAATGGCCGGGCGGCGAGCAGCAATGCCGCCAGGCGGTCCAAGTCCACGACGGCGGCACGTGACTCGACCCCTATCGTGTAGCGGTCCTTGAACGTGCGCTCCTCGGCCGTGAGCGCAGCGAGGGCGGTTTCGAGCCGCGCCTGGTCGCGCGCGCGCCGCTCCGCGTCGAGCGCGGCACGCCCAGTCGTGCGATTACGCCACGCCCATCGACCGAGCCAACGCGGCAGGTGCCCCCTGAGCACCGGCCCCAGTCGCCCGTCATCTCGCATGCGCAGCAGCATCTCGGCGAGCGCGCCGGTGCCGTTGGCGCTCGCAACCGCCGCGTCCTCCTGTTCAAGCGCCGTGAGGAACGGCTCCGGCATCGACACGAGCGCCGCCGCGATCCCACCCTCCGCACGATCGCTCAAATTCTGGAGCGTGAGCCAGTGCAGAACGAGGGCAACGCGCCCGACTGCGGGGTACGTCGGATCGAGGCAGGCGAGGCCCACCGCGGCCGTCACGATGTCGGACAGCACGTCGAAGCCCCGGACGGGATCGAGCATCTTCGCCAGCCCGTCTCTAGCCGCGGGCAGCGCATCATGGGCCCCGTCCCCCCCCGCCTCTGCCACCGTCCGCCGCACCTCCGCGGTGATCAACAACCCGAGCGCGAACGGCACCACCTCGGGCCGGAACTCGTAGGTGTCCGTGGCGCCATCACGAACGGTGAGAAAGCGTCCCTCCTCGATCTCGGTGAGGTCATTCCGTACATCACGAACACCGCGCCGCGCGGCGGCGACGTAGAGCGTCCACTCGGTCCGATCGAATGGCCGCGCCGGCGAGTCGAGCCACGCACGCGCGTGTTCTCGCAGGACCCGGTGGAACTCGACCACGTTGTGCGCCACGAGGTCCCCGCGCTCCTCGAGCCGGTGCTGCCAGTAGTCGAGGAGCAGGCGCTCCACGGTCAGTTCCTGCGGCACGACGTTTCGAGTCCGGAGCTCGTGCACTGCGACGCGACAGACGCGCGGATTACGCACGAACTCCCGGACGTGCGCGGGAAGATCATCCGGCCGAACCCCCGCTGGGGCAAGGGCAGCCGTGAGCTCCGGGTCGGCGTAGCCTAGGACTGGGACCAACACCACGTCGAGGTCCGGACGGAGTCGCGGCCGGACGTCTGCCTGCCAGAAGGCCGGGCGCGATGTCACGACCAGCACGCCGCCGAGCGCGTGCACCTCGTCGGCGAGGGCGCCGATCACATCCGACCACGGAAGCGTCTGTCGCTCGTTGATGCCGTCCAACGTCACCACGATCCGCGATTGCGTCGGAAGGGTCTTGAGCTTCCACCGCTCGAGGCGCTGTCGCCAGGCCGCGACCGCCGGTGCGGAGGCCGCGCCGTCTTCCTGCTCCGCGAGCAAGGCAGCGAGGCTGCCCAGCGCATCACGCACGTCAAGCCGCTCGACGCGCCGGCCCGCGACGAAGAGCATCAGCGGGCGGGGGGCCTGGCCCAACCACCACTGCGCGACCAGCCAGGTCTTGCCCATCCCCTCGTCCGCCAGAACGGCCGCTACGCGCGGTTCGTCGCCGCCAGCCTGCATCGCGGCGCTGAGCGCGGCGAGCGACCCAGGACGCGGCACAGGCGGGGCGGCAGCATCGGCGACGGTCACGCGCTGGCCGAACGCGCGCTGGGAAGCCCCAGCGTCGCTGAGCCGTGTCGCGAGCCATGTTTCCCCGTGACGGCGTAGCGGCTCGAACCCCACCGATGCTGCGCTCACCGCGTCCCGCAGGGATTCGGCCTGCGTAGCGAACGCGGGGTCCTGTCGTACCTCATCGAGCGCCGCACCGAGACGGGTCAGGTCGACGCCCGGCACGTTCTGGTCGAACCAGGTCAGCGTCGCCAGCGGATCGGCCGCGAGCACCACGGCAAGGGGTGGAATCGGATGCGGAGTCCAGTCGAGCGTTAGGAGCGTGATCCCCTTGTCCGCCAGCATGTCGCTCAAGAACTGCTGCGTCGCGTCACCGACGCTGCTCGTAGCTCCGATCACGTACAGGTCAACCAGGCCCTCAAGCACATGCGTGGCGACGGCGATCTTCCCGGCTAGATGCTCGAGCCTAAGGTCATCGCCGTACCGTTTTCCTTCCATGGCGACGCCGTAGATGCCCGCCGGAGTCGTTGCGTCGCGTCCGAACTGCGAGCCTGACTTGGCCAGTCGCATGACCAGCCCCGTCATTCGTGCGAGGACAGTGGCCATCAAGCCTTCAAACCCGTCGTCCCCGGCGGCGTCGAGGGCGAGGAGCGCGGCCCGGATGTGCTCGAGCGCCGCGCTACGCGTGATCGTCGGAGGGGATGCTGGGGCGCTCACGGGGGGCTCTAGAGCATTTTTCTGGCAGCGGGGCTCCTCAAGGTGCCCCGACGGCACCTACGGAAGACCAGCTAGGCGAGGATGGCGGCCCACCTCGGCATGTCGCGCGTCGGCCCAGGCCGATCGGGACGTGCCCAGCAGGCTAGTGTGGACGCTGTAGAGCTAGACATGCCGGCCATGGGGGCCCGATCGACAGCTTCGTCAACGACGTGGCCGCACCAGCCCATGCGCAGCGTCGTGCCCGCAGGCAAACGCGAGCCAGCGGAGTCTGCGAACTACCCTGCGTACCCCCGACCCCGTGCCAAATCCCGTGTCAACGGATGCTGAAATCAGTGTTTCTGATGACCGGGAGCATGTCACGAGATGACCGCCGCACCAGCGATTGCCCGTGCGGCGGTCCTCGCCGCAACTACGCTCGTACCAACTTCTTATAGGCCACCCGGTGCGGCTGGTCCGCGTCCGGGCCCTTCCGCCGCTTCAGGTCCTCGATGTACGACTGGTAGTTCCCCTCGTGCCACACCACCTCGCTGTTCCCCTCGAACGCCAGGATGTGCGTTGCCACACGGTCCAGGAACCACCTGTCGTGGGTGATGATCACCGCGCAGCCGCTGAAATCGAGGATCGCGTCCTCCAGCGCGCGCAGCGTGTCCACGTCCAGGTCGTTCGTCGGCTCATCCAACAACAGGACGTTGCCGCCCTCCATCATCGTCTTCGCCAGGTGCAGTCGGTTGCGCTCACCGCCGGACAGGTCGCCCACCTTCTTCTGCTGGTCGGTGCCCCGGAAATTGAAGCTGCTCAGGTAGGCGCGGCTGTTGATCTCCCGCTTGCCCACCATGATCTGCTCGATGCCGCCGGAGATCTCCTGCCACGCCGTGTTCGCCGAGTTGAGTGTGCGGTCCTGGTCCACGTACGCCAGTTGCACCGTCTCACCCAGCTTCACCGTGCCGCCATCCGGCTCCTCCTTGCCCGCGATCATGCGGAAGAGGGTAGTCTTGCCGGCGCCGTTGGGGCCGATGATGCCCACTATGCCGGCGCGTGGAAGGGAGAACGACAGGTCGTCGAAGAGGAGCTTGTCGCCGTAGGCCTTCTTCAGGTTCTTGGCGATCACCACGTCGTTGCCCAGTCGCGGCGCCGGCGGGATGATGATCTCGTTCTGGGTGACCTTCTCGGCCTGCGCCTCGCTGGCCAGCTCCTCGTACGCCTGCAGGCGGGCCTTGCTCTTGGACTGACGCGCACGGGGCGACAGGCGCACCCACTCCAGCTCGCGCTCGAGGGTGCGCTGACGGGCCGAGGCGGTCTTCTCCTCGCGCGCCAGCCGATCGCGCTTCTGCTCCAGCCAGCCCGAGTAGTTGCCCTCGTAGGGCACGCCGCGGCCGCGGTCCAGTTCCAGGATGTACTGGGCCACGTTGTCCAGGAAGTAACGATCGTGGGTGATCGCCACCACCGTGCCCGGGAACTGCTCCAGGTGCTTCTCCAACCACGCCACGCTCTCGGCGTCCAGGTGGTTGGTGGGCTCGTCGAGCAGGAGCAGGTCAGGCTGTTCCAGCAGCACGCGGCAGAGGGCGACGCGGCGGCGCTCGCCGCCGGAGAGCGTCGTCACGTCGGCGTCGCCGGGCGGCAGGCGGAGGGCGTCCATGGCGATCTCGATCTTGTTGTCGAGGTTCCAGAGGTCCTGCGTGTCGATGCGCTCCTGCACCTTCGCCTGCTCGTCCATCAGCTTGTCGAAGTCCGCATCGGCCTCCGCGAATGCGGCACTGATCGCGTTGAAGCGATCCAGCAGCGCACGCTGCTCGGCGACCGCTTCCTCCACGTTGCCGCGGACGTCCTTGGTGGGATCCAGCTCCGGCTCCTGCGGCAGATAACCGATCTTCGTGCCCTTGTGCGCCCACGCCTCGCCCTGAAACTCCTGGTCCACGCCTGCCATGATGCGCAGCAACGAACTCTTGCCGGAGCCATTGGGGCCGAGCACGCCGATCTTGGCGCCGGGGTAGAAGGAGAGCCAGATGTCGTCCAGGATGACCCGCGCAGGTGGTACCACCTTTCGCAGGCCCTTCATCACATATATGAACTGAGGTGCCACGGTAGCTGGGATCTCGGGGATTCGGAGGCGCCAGAAGGGGGTTCGTGGCCCCGGCGCATACAACTGTGGCAATCTAACCGGGTGGCTGGAATCGCACCTGGCCAGCGTCGCACGGTTCGCGACGCACGCCTCCAGCGAACCGCCCCGGAACGGCACGAAGACGGGGGCGAGGGCACCATATCAGGCTAGGCCCAATACTGTTCAGTTAGGGGTCAAAAGGTCGTTCACTGCCTGGCCCGT